>NZ_CP117269.1:0-300000 GCF_007000325.2 Rhizobium rhododendri
ATGCTTCAACCGGCTTCTCAGAACGTCAGAGATACGGCATCGAAAATCGGAGTTTACACTTCGAAGCTCTCTGCAGAACTCAACGACATGCGTGAAGCCGTCTATCCGCCTTCGGCGCAGAAGACATTCGCTCGGACATTTTCCACACTTGATCTTGTTCGGCTGTTAAATGTTCCTGAAAGCACTCTTCGACAAATGACAATCGAAGGGAAGGGGCCCGTGCCGGAAAGAGCGGACAACAACCGCCGCACCTATACCGTGAACCAGGTTAAGGAGCTGCGTTCGTTTCTCGCTAAACTCCGCCCTGACGATGCCGGTGAACTGTTGCCTCATCGCCGCATGGGCGAAAAGCTGCAGGTCATTGCCACAGCCAATTTCAAAGGCGGCAGTTCAAAGACGACGACGTCCATTCACCTGGCCCACTTTCTTGGCCTCCAAGGTTACCGTGTTCTTTGCCTTGACCTTGATCCACAGGCGTCAATGACAGCACTCTTTGGTATTCAGCCAGAATTCGATCTCGGCGAGAACGAAACTACATATGCGTCCATAAGATATGACAATGAGCGCCGGTCCCTAGTGGATATTATCAGACCGACCTATTTCCCGGGCGTTGATCTCGTGCCCGGAAATCTCGAGCTGATGGATTTCGAGTTTGACACTCCGTCTTATCTGACCTCGAAAAACAGGGATGATCTCGGCCTCTTTTTCGAGCGCCTGAGCAATGCTCTGGCTCGTGTCGATGATCGCTACGATATCGTAATCATCGATACACCCCCGTCGCTTGGATACTCGACGCTGGCAGCGCTCTACGCGGCAACATCTTTGATCATCACGGTTCATCCCGCAATGCTTGATGTTGCCTCGTGCAACCAGTTCCTCATCATGATCTCTGACCTCTCTGAGGTACTCGCGCAGTTCGGCGCGAAGTTCGAACATGATTTCTTTCGGTTCTTGCTGACACGTGTAAATCCAAACGATGGTCCGCAAAAATACATGTCCGGTGTCATGCGCCGGCTTTTTGGCGACGACGTGCTGGTTTCGGAAGCGCTTGAGTCTACTGCCATCGCCGGGGCAGCGGTTGCTAAGAAGACCCTTTACGAACTGGAAGCCGGGGAAGTTGGACGAGAGGCACTGAAACGGGCCATCGAAAGTGCCGATCGCGTCAACTTCGAGATTCTTGATCTGATCCACAAGGTTTGGGGACGTATCCCATGAAAAAGAGCATCCTTCAAAAAATGGCTGACGCCGAGAGCCGCGGCGGTTCCATCTCCAGTGCCGAAACGTCAGAAAAGTCCCTGCCGTCGCGGCGCCATTCGTCGCCCGTGATTTCGAATGTTGGCCGAGCACTGACCCAACTGAGCGAAGACAGCATCATCTCTCTCGATCCCAATAAATTGGAGCGTTCTCCATACAAGGATCGTTTCGACAGCGATGAAGAGGTGGAAAAGGAGCTGGACGCTCTCAAGATGTCGATAGTCACTGAAGGGCAGAAGATCCCTGTGCTAGTCCGGCCGCATCCCACCAAAAGCGATCACTATCAGCTTGCATATGGTTACCGTCGTTGGGCAGCGATCAAGGCGATAATGGCGGAAACTGAGCGGCCAGAGAGCATCAGGATCAAAGCCTACGTCCGCGAGTTGACGGACCGCCAGTTAGTTGAGGAACAGTCCCTCGAAAATGGTGTCAGGGAAAACCTTACCTGGATTGAGCAAGCTATGTGGGCCGTCCAGCTGAAAAGTGCCGGGCTGTCCCATCGCGCGATATGCCCAATCCTTGGTCTCTCAGAGGCAGCAGTGTCTCACCTCTTTCGTGTCACGGATGTGATCCCGGAAGACATCGTTTTCGCGATCGGGAGAGCCAAGGGCGTCGGACGGCCGAAATGGACGACCTTTGCGGACCTATTGAGAGATACAAGCAAAGTGGAGCCTGTTCGCAGGTTTATAGAAACGACCGCCTTTCAACAGGCGCACAGTTCAGAACGTGTCGCACTTGCAATTCGCGCTGCCAGCGGTGCGCCCGAAAAGTTAAGCGAGGCAAGCCAGGAAGAGATGCGCGATTTTGCCGTCGGCGATAGGCTGTTTGGCCGCATGAAACGCACATCGTCTGGAACCACCGTGACCATCCCTAAGGAGGAACACGCTTTCGCGCGCTGGCTAGCACAGCGAATGCCGGATTTGCTGCGCGAGTACAATCACCAGGACAGCTCCATTCACTGAACGGTGTGGCTGCCATAAGATCAACCGGTCGAGAAGGAGAGACCGTTACAAAAGAAAAAGGCCCCCTAAACGTTTCCGTCGTGGAAGCCTCTCTCAATTCCTTAAGCAAGATCGAGAATCGCATTTCCATGAATCCCAGTCAAGTGTCTTTGGCATCGTTTTGGTGAGCGGATTTCTTTTGCCTCAAGAAAGGTGAAGAAAAATGCAATGTGTAAGTGTGACGACGCCCTTTGGGCGGCGGCCGATGACGCTTAGCATGCTGGCAAGCCAGTACAAGGCCAACGACATCGCGCCGGAACAGTCCGTCGACAAGTGGAAGATCTTTCGTGCGCTCTGCGAAGCAAAGCCGCTGCTCGGCCTGTCCGACAGGGCGCTGGCGGTGCTGAACGCGCTGCTGAGCTTCTATCCGGGCAATGAGCTCAGCGCAAAGCACGGCCTCGTGGTCTTTCCCTCCAACGCCCAGCTGTCGATCCGCGCCCACGGCATTGCGCCGGCAACGCTGCGCCGCCATCTGGCTGCCCTGGTCGAGGCCGGATTGCTGGTTCGCAAGGATAGCCCGAACGGCAAGCGCTTTGCGCGCCGTGACGGGGAGGGGGAGGTCGACCAGGCGTATGGCTTCAATATCGCTCCGCTGATTGCTCGTGCCGATGAGATCCAGGCATTGGCAGCGCAGGTCACCGTCGACCGCGCCCTGTTCAGGGCGATGCGCGAGCGCCTGTCGCTCTGCCGGCGTGACATTGCCAAGCTGATCGAGACGGCTCTGGAAGAGGGTGTGCCGGGTGACTGGACGATGGTGCATGGCCATTTCCGCGATCTCGTGGCTCGGATCCCGCGCTCTCCCGACATCCATGACATCACGCCTATTGTCGAGGAGATGGAGATGCTGCGCGAGGAAGTCCTCAACCTGTTGGAAATTCGCATAAATGTTCAAAATATGCACGGCAATGAGTCCCAAGCTGAGCGCCACATACAGAATTCAAATCCCGACTCTAAATCTGATCTTGAACCAGCTTCGGACAAGAAGCAGGGCGAAACATCGGTAATCCAACCACAGGCGTCGGATATGCCGATGGGACACACCGCTGCAGCGGATGAGAGCAGCGAGCGCAAAAGCGTGACGGATGCCCGTTCGGTAAAACCGCGAAGGCTGGCTGTGGCCGGCGGAGATCAACCGGGCCTGAAGGCGTTTCCGCTCGGGCTTGTGTTGCAGGCCTGCCCGGAAATCCTGTCCTACGGCCCGGGCGGCAGTATCGGCAGCTGGCGAGACCTGATGGCGGCAGCCGTCGTCGTCCGCTCGATGCTGGGGGTCAGCCCCAGCGCCTACGAGGAGGCCTGCGCCATCATGGGGCCCGAGAATGCGGCGACGGTCATGGCTTGCGTGTTGGAACGAGCCGGCAGCATCACGTCGGCGGGCGGATATCTGCGCGACCTCACCCGCAGGACGGAGCGCGGCGAGTTCGCCATCGGTCCGATGCTGATGTCGCTCGCAAGGGCCAATGGCGGCAGACGCCAGCGGACAGGGTGAGGTGACATTAGGGTGACGGAGAGCCCCGATTCGGTCGAGGGCGGACAGGCCAGCTATCACCAGGGTGTGAGAACGCCCCCGCAGATTTACTTTCGGTAGTTATGCATTTCGCCAGGTAGCCTATCAGACGTTTTGGGGCCGGCGGCGGATTGGCGGCGTGCCGTTTTGCCATGGTTTTCTCGCACAGTATTCCGATGCTTTGTACAAATAATGAATGCGTGAGAAAATGACCTGTTGCAAGCGTGTTTTATGGTTGAAATGCGGCCCCGCCAGACTCGTAGCGTCACCTCGCACAAGCAATGGGTCGTCCACAAGCCTAACGCGCTCTGGTGGCCATTCGTGGCGGAAATCCTGAAAGCCACGGAATTCGGAGGAGGGGAGGGGCGAGAGGGGGCGCCAGAGAAAAAGACTATGGAAAAATTCGCATTCGCTCGGCAAGTGTGGCGTTTAGCTCCCCGTCACGTTCTGGATGTGACGGCTCACCGATGGAAACCCATGAGGTCTACTCAGAGGCGAAGATACCCGGCGTGGCCAGCCATGCTCCAACCACACTTGGCTCGAGAGGAACGCTTGATTGCCCACGAGACAAGCCAACGGCTGGGCCAACTTGATGTGGATCACTTCAGATCAGAACTTGTAACCGACCAGCAACCCGGCGCGTGTAATCCTAGGATTTGGGCCGTCGCAGAGATTGCCGTGCGAGGAGTGATTGATCTGGGCCATCCCAAGCCTAATCACAGATACCCCCCTCGATTAAATCTGTGTTTTCCCGCTTCTCATGCCTAGACCTAAACCTTTACAACAATAAGTCTATTGAACTTAATCGTGCACTTGCCCTTGCATGCAGCGATGGTACGGTTGGCCATGCCTCAATTTTTACCCACCTTTTCGACACTATCTCCATCAGATCGACGGATCGTATCGCTGCTCCTTGACTCGGGACCAATGTCTCGGGCTGAATTAGCTGATCGAACCGGCGTGACTCGTCCTGCCGTCACCCAAATGGTAGCCAGCCTCGATCGCTTTGGCCTAGTGGAGGAAGGTCCGAGCCGCAGAGGACTACGTGGTCAACCAGCGCGCCCAATCAGTATCCGTGGTGCTGCGGGGTATTCGGGAGGCATCAGTTTTTCACAAACGTACCTCGATGCCGCAATCATAGACATGACCGGGCGTCCAATCGGTCAGAAGCGCTTGCCCCTTACATCGCCCGATCCCGAGACTGTCGCAAAAGTCGCTCAAACAGCCTTACTTGCTATCAAAGCCGAAGCGTCAGTCAAGAACATGAGCCTATTGGGGATCGGCTTCGCGATGCCTGGTGATTTCTGGATTGGGAAAGCGCTCTTGGCGGCCCACGTTTACTTTCCCGGCTTCGATAAGCTCGACGCACAGTCATTCTTCCAGGCACGGTTCGAAGAACGTATTTTCGTGGAGAATGATGGGCGGACATGCATCATGGGCGAGCGGCTCGCGGGGGTTGGCCGTGGGCATAGCGATTTCATGCTGGTTCATATTGGCCACGGCGTGGGTGGCGGCCTGTTCCTTGACAACCGTCTCTATAGAGGGGCCCATCTAAACGCCGGTCCGCTGTACACCTTTTTCCCGATCGATCAGCCTCGCCCCTCGGGTCAGGACTTGCTAGAGACCTTACGCAGGGCGGGCTTTTCGGCGAAGGATTTCGACACGCTCGAGGAAGCAGGATCGGACGAAGCCGCGGTAATCGCAGAATGGACCACGCGCGCTGGAACCCAGCTCGCTCCTTATTTACATCATGTCGCCAACGTTCTCGACCCGGAATTCATCATCGTTGGAGGGCGGCTGCCAGCGTCGATCCTTTCGGCGATCGTAGAAGCTACCGGTCTGCCATTGGAAGCGCTGGAGAATCAGATCGCGGGGTCCCCCCCAGTCGTTCGCGCTTCGTCGCTCGGCGCAGAAGCCGGCGCGATCGGCGC
This sequence comes from Rhizobium rhododendri, assembly GCF_007000325.2. Taxonomy (GTDB): domain Bacteria; phylum Pseudomonadota; class Alphaproteobacteria; order Rhizobiales; family Rhizobiaceae; genus Rhizobium; species Rhizobium rhododendri. Next base: position 5,691 of record NZ_CP117269.1, read on the forward strand.
AGCGTCAGTCCCTATATTCGATCTATTGCATGCATGATCCGCCAATCATGCATGCAATGACGTTATCGAAGTCAATATATAAATTACATGCGGCATGGCGCTCAGTTGGTACTCTATTACGGATTTGTCTTGAAGGACTTGATAACAGTCGGGCTGTTGAAGCCGTTATAGACTCGGAGAGACATCCAGTAGGTAGTGTTGGGTCTGAGGTTGGTGAAATTCCAGGACTTGGCCGTGAACCCGTGGCTGGTGCCGGCGATAGCCTTGCCCTGATAGGCGTCGAGTTCGCTGGCATAGAGCGCCGTGTACGCTCCCGCATGCGGCACTGCACCGCCAAAGACAGGCTGGACACCTTCGTTGTCCACCGTGAAGCTCAGAGCGGCCGTCTTGGATGCCGGATTGATGACGATATCTGTTGGCACGCTGGGGTCATGGCTGGTGGGTGTCACATGAACCGCGTCCGAAGGTGCGCTCGACCCCTGAGCGTTGAACGCGCTGACTTGAACAGTTACCGGCTCGTCATTGCGAGCCACCTCGACATAGGCCGTGTAGGCATAGGCCGGAAAGTTGAAAGGACCGTAGTCCCGGCCGTGCTGACGCGCTGTCACCGAATAGCCCTGTTCTGCCGGCTGTGCTGGCTGCCCAGCCCATGTCACCTGGACGTTTCCATTTCCGCCGACGTCGGCGGTGATAACCGGCGCCTTAGGTGCACCGATCCCGGGCACTTCTACCGGCACGTTCTGCTCGTTGAGCTTCGAACCGTCGCTGACCAGCGTAGGTTGCCATCCATCGCTTCCCGCGAGATAAATTCCCGGTGCCAGTGCCGCCACCTCACTCGCCGTCAAGGGCACGTTGCTCTTGGGAGACGCGGATTCACGTTGGGAAATATCGAACGGCGAAGATCCCTGCCCATTCATATCACCGTATTTCGTGTTGTATTCGCGATAGGTAGAAGTGGGCAGATTGTTCGTCCCCGGCTGCCCATTCATAGGCGGTACAAACTCAATCCACCCATCATCGGTGATCTGTGGCCCCATTGTCGAGTTGAGGAAGTAGACCGTCGAACGACTACCCCATGGGCGACCCAGCCAAGCGTTGGTCATATATGGGCTGTCAAACAGAAACCGTGTATTATTGAAAACAAACCCGCTATCTTCGCTTTCGGTCTCACGCTTTTGAGCGGTAATGGTATTTTCACCGATAAGACTGCCGTGAAGCTTGGTCTTCAACGTGCAACCATCGAAAACCGCCTTTCCATTCCCAAAAATGTAGTCGACATATCCTTCGACGTAGCAGTTGCTGAAATAGGCCCTTTTCAGGCCAGATAGGTACAGGGTATCCTGGCCTCCAAGGACCCGAACGGCACGATAAACTGCCCGATCGCCATTCGAAAGAAGCGCTACCGCCTGCGCATTATTTTGATATCCAGGTCTTTCATAATCAGCGGTGTTCTGGATAGTCAGATTGCTGACATAGGCGTCATCACCATTAATCGCGACGGTATAACTGCCGGAAGTCCCGTAAGGTTGGCCAGTCGCTTGATTGGTCGCGCCCGCCGAATGATTACCGGTAATAACGACCTTGGTCGCGTCGGTCCCCGTTCCGATGAGCTTGACGTTCGGCTGCGTAATATTGATCGTTTCTGAGTAGACGCCCGGTGGAATCCGGATCGTTCCGCCTGTGGCAGGAAGTGCGTTGATTGCAGCTTGGATGGTCGAGAAACTACCTCCATTACCATCTTCGCCCTGCAAAATGACGCCGTTCGGATCGACGTTGGCAGTAAACCCCGTCCGTGCCGCGGTTGCGACGTCAGAAGGCGGATTTCCTGGACTTGCTGTGCCACATGGTGTCTTTATCGTGCTGTCGAGAAATTTCCCGGAATTGCATGGCTGCATGTCGACATCGAGGAAATAGCTCCCCTTCAACGTGTTCTGATATGCCACGACTTCACGCGGCGACAGCGGCGAGGAGAAGATCGTCGCGGTCTCGTAACCGGGCAGGGCCTTAATGGGGTTAATCGTCGGCGATCCCTGCCCTGGTGCGCTTGCGGCTCCGAGGACCCACGGCCCCACGCCACCGAACGTCAAAGGGTTGGGCCTTCCGGTTGGCGTTCCGGTGGGGAACGGGACATGCGGGAAGCCCGAATCTAAAAGCGCCTGATCCCATTGATAGGCAGTGAAGGCGAGGAAGTATGTGTATGGGGCAAACCGGTCGACACGGACTTTGCCGTCTGGCGTGAACGTGTAATAAACCCATTCAACACCCCAGAATGTGCCGGTGGGTCCCAGCAAATCCATATCCCAGGACTGCTGCCAAAATGCGGTGGTAGGCTTTCCGGTCTGAAGCATGCTCTTCCCGAAGGCCCACTTTTGACCTGAAGCTGCGGGCTGGGCGCCTAGCATGAACGACAAATAGCCATCGTTGCCGGATGAACTCAGGAGTGACAGCGTTGATCCACCCGTCGGCGCAGTGTTGTCGCGGGTTTTCTGGACGAGCATCACGGTAAAGCCCGTATTCGGATCAACCTGTGCAAGGGTAGTCGTTTCGAGTGACGAGTTCGCAGGAAAATTGAAACCGGTTCGCCCTGTCGATGCATCATAGAACGTCTCCGTATCCTTCGGCGCAGGATAATCGACGTTTGCAAGGGAGTCATGGATAAAAAATTTTGGATAGTCGCCGAATACAGGCGCAAGCTTGGGGGTAAGGGCTTGCGATACCTTATCGGTCGCCTTTTTTGTGCAATCCGCTTGATCCGTGCATGATTGGGCGTGGGCAGGGGCCGAGACAGCGATCAAAATGGCCAGCGTCGAGCACCGTGCGACTAATGATTTCCACATCTTCATCACAATTTCCTATTGATCCGAGTTATGTTGATTTCTAGTTTCCGAGCTTGCTTGTGTTACGACGCCCGATCTGCTTCAACATATCGCCCACGACATCGGGATAGTCGGTGGTGATAAGGTTCGTACGGTTGATGATGGCCATCTCTGGATCACCGCGGTAATCCGGGATGATGCCATCAGCGGACGAAGACCTCGGGTCCGTTATGTGCTGATGGCAGCATTTGCTTGAGCCAATAGGCACGCCTTCTGGAAAGGTGTTGCTTTCATGGTACGTGGAGAATGATTGCTTCTGATCAACATAGTCAAAATATTTCTGAAGGCCATCGCCCCGGTAATATTGGTTCATCTCAAACTGAACCGGAAATGGCGCTGTGTTCCACTGAGTGTACGCCACGTCTTGGTGCGGGTCGTAGCTCGAGTCTTTCACGTTTACATCGTCGGGATTTGTCGTCAGCACGAGACCTCCAAGTGACGTGGGATCGTAGGTCGTGCGATTCAAAAAGGTAGCAAGATCGACGGCGTCTCTGGCCTTCGTTTTGATCACCACCGCTTTCGATAGTTTTGGGTTGTTCTTTGCGGAGAGAATATCGAGACACCGCTGGATCAATTCGATCGCGTCGGTCGAACCTGTACCCGTCGCACGGCTTTTGACGTCCACGATCATCACATAACCATACCCGTCAGTGCTGATATACTGGGCCAAGAGATCCAGTGCGTCGGAAAAGGTCAGAAATTTGGCATTTTTTCCGCTCGGATCCTTGAACACTCTACCGTGTCGATCGCGAAGGTTCGTATTCTTCAACTGGGTATACGTCTGATCGTATATTGCGCCGCTTCCCGTTGATTCACGCTCGATCGTGAAGTCATGAGAAAGCACAACCTCTTTATCCGAGGTAAATCTGACATCGATCTCGACGCTTTCTATTCCGGCGTTCCACGCCTCCTGAAGGGCGTACGCGGAATTTTCGGGATAGGTTTCCCAGAGTCCACGATGCGCCGAGAGAAGAACTAGATCCGATGCTGGATCAGGGGGGCCGAACATCGCTCCTGTAATCGAACTAACCAGATAGGGCGATATTTTCACTGGCAGGACGGTTTGGCTCTGCGCGACCATGGGCGCCGTCAGAGCGGTGATCGAGATCAATATACCGATAATGCGCATCAGACTTCCTCCTTCACAAGATTTCCTCTTGCTAGGGCGCAGGTAAGCAAGAGTCTAAAGTAAATGCAACTTAATTTAATTGGGTCAGTCGGCCGGAAGCTCCGATTTTTGCCTAATCAAAGAACAGACGGTGAACCCGTGATCACACAGCATTTGACTGCGAGCCTTGCCCCTCCACGGCTCGGTAGACAGTCATTCTGGAAACATACAGATCACGGGCGGCTGCGGCTTTCGTTGCGCCAACAGCGATCCGCCTGCGGATTTCCGCGTTATCGAGATTTTCGCGCGCTTAAATCGTTGTTGCATAGCTGATCCTCCGATTGAACCAGCAGAAGCGTCGTCCGTAACAGCAGCAAATATGAGTCAGAGCCCAGAAATGACTCTATCAATTCGAGAAATGACGAGGGTTTATCATGCGTATCGGCATCATGACCCCCTCGCCGATTTACACCTTTAATGATGGGGTGGTGTGGGGCCGATAACAGCGACGGCATTGATAGCTTTGGCTCCCGCGGCATCGACATCCAAGAGAGGACAGGATTTTGCCGCCTGGCTTGGCCCGACGCCACTTTAACGGGCAACGGGCGGAAAGCAGAAGCTTGGTGCGACATCCAAAATGGGCGAGCGAACACTGCGACGGCTGCTCATTCTCGAAGCTAGCTCCGTGGTCCGGCAAGCCGCTCATCGTGGTGTGCCAGAGGGCTCGTGGCTCAGACGTATGCTGGCGCGGAAGCCACGTATGTTGGTGATCGTTGCCCTTGCCAACAAGCTCGCCCGCATCGTTTGGGCGCTGTTGGCGAAAGGCGGAGTCTACGGGATTCCAGCCGCGGCCAAGTAATCTGGTCGCGAAGGGGCGTCGAAGGTGTAGGAGGGTCGAAAGGACGGTATGGCGCACGGTCGATAGAGACGGGATTGGAAAACGAGGCGTGAACGGAGTGCCTCAAAGCACGCTTCAATGATTTGGCACCGATCTGCGAACTGCCATGCGGGCCCGCGCGACATCTTGAAGGTCGCATCAGAGGCCGGACAGATGTCAGCACCAGACTACGCGCAAAGTACCTGCCTGAAAAATTCTCTTGCACTTATGGGGGTGTCCACAGATGTTAAGGGGCCGCATAATGCTGCTCTTTAAGACACGCAGGCGGCAGCCAATTCGGGCTGATAACGTCGGTCCTTACCGATTCACTCGCCAGCCGTTTTTATAGTTACTGAACGTGTCGTTGACTGCTCCCGCAAAATATCTGGCGAAAAGCGGAAGGCTTGCGGCCCCCACGGAGCCAGAGGATTGGCCGAGTTTGCTTGCAATAAGACCGATCGTTTTAAGGCCACGAGACGGCCCGGGATTTTGGGTGATGAACTCTCCCGCGCGACCAGCGAGTGCCTCATTGATCCATGTGGGCAGGCGACCGCCAACTAGGATCGCGGCTGGATCGAATAAGCCTGATATGATCTGGGCGGATCGGCCAAGTTGTTCACCTGCGCGAGTGATCCAATCATCAATCAGCGGGGTTGTCACAGCGTCTTCAAGAGTATCGTCGGTTAGTTCGAGATCCGAAAAACCATTCCTGGCTAGGTGATCGAGTAGATCTTGGCCAGATGGGCGGGGACTTCCTACCGGGTATATCGCGCCCGGCAGGCAGGCATTACCATTCGCTCCTCTGAAGAGCCTGCCTTCGGCGATGCCGCCGCCGCCCAAACCGTGGCCGACATGAAGCAGGAATACGTGACTTATACCGCGCCCTGCACCGAACATATATTCGCCAAGCACCGCGCAGGCACCGTCGTTTTCGAAGAACACTGGCGCTTCGAAAAGAGCCGCGAGATCGTCGCCAAAGCTTAACCCTTCAATTTGAGGGAAAAGTTCGTGTGCACGGAAATCTCGTGAGTTTCGTCCAAAATTTCCGGGAACAGAAACGCCGAAGCCGACAAGATCGGCTCGGGTCAGTGCATTCTGGTCCAAGAGTTTTGCCAGCCCGCGTTTTGTCGCGGAGACTATTTGCTTTGCCTCGGGTTCTGCGATTGGGGAATTCTCAACTCCGATGACGTGGCCCGCAAGATCAATGAGCGCGACCTGAACCTGTTTTCGCGAGAAGTTCACTCCTGCGCTAAGGCGTTGGCCAGCAACGATGGACAGAATGCGGCGCGGCTGTCCCTGTTGCCCCGTCTTTTCAGCTTTTTCCTCCACGATCCCTTCGTCCATAAGGCGCGAAACGATACGAGTTATCGAGGCGCCTGTAAGACTGAGTGTATAGGCCATCTCGACGCGAGATGCCACGGTTCCAAGGAAAACTAATTCGAGCACTTGCCGCTCGTTGAGTGAGAGATTCATATCCGTCTCCGCTTTGCAGAAAACTAATCTTTCTATTAAATTACGCAATGTAATATAACCGTCGCGAACTAACGCTACTGGGATGGTCATCAATTCAACACGGAGCATATTAATGTCGATCAAGTCTGTGGTTGCTGCTCTCATACTCACAGCCATTCCATTTGCTTTGAATGCCAAATCTCTTACGATCTACTCCCCACAGGGGGGCGATGAGCGCGGCACGTTCATCTCCCAGAAGGCCAAGGAAGCCGGTCTGGACATCCGGTTCCTAGGCGGCGGCGGCGGCGAGCTTTTTGACCGACTCATAGCCGAGAAAAGTAACCCGCAGGCAGATATCGTGCTTGGCCTTGTGCAGCCTTCGATGTACAATCTTAAAACGCAGGGCATGTTCGAAAAGTTCGTCCCGACATGGGCTGCTGCGCTCGGCCCTGACTTCAAGGACGCCGACGGCAGTTTCCATATGTTCTGGCAGACGCCAATTGTTCTTGCTTACAAGACCGATGGTCTTGCAGGAATGGAGGCTCCGAAATCCTGGTTGGATCTTGGCAAACCGGAATACAAGGACAAATTCACAGTCGGGGCGATAACTGGCCAGACCACGCGGATGATCCTTGCCGGACTTCTGTGGCGCTTCGCCGACCCGAAAACGGGCGAAGTCTCAAGTGAAGGCTGGGACCTTCTCAGGCGGATCTATTCGAACTCGCGCGTTCTTCCCGAAGGAGCGGACTACTGGCAGGCGGTCGCCAGCGGTCAAATCCCAATCGTACTGTCGTGGTTCGGTGGCGTCGTCAACAATGCCGCGAAAAACAATGTTTCTGTGACCTTCGTTGATACGGAAGGCGGGACGCCGATGGTTGCTGAGTCCATTGGCATAATCAAGGGCACCGACGATCTGAAGCAGGCCAAAAAATTCGTCGAATGGTTTGGATCGCCGAAGTTCATGGCGGAGTATGGCGCCAGGTTCAATCAGGCCCCGGCCCATCCGGAAGCTCTGGCAAACTCGCCCGAAGCGATCCGTGCCGGAGTTTCACAGTTCCATCCGCAGCCCATCAACTGGGCGGTTGCGGCTGGCAAGCTCAACGGCTGGTTGGAAAACATTCAACTAAACATCATGCCCTGAGGCTCGGGTGGCGGTTGGGTGGACGTTCCGCTCTGCGGCCTTCCGTTGGAGACCTATGATGATCCGCTTTGAACAAGTCGATATCGCGTATGACGGCAAGCTGGTCGTCCCGAACTTAAATCTCTCGATCAAAGAGGGGGAGTTCTTCACCCTTCTTGGGCCTTCCGGCTGCGGTAAATCCACCATCCTGCGATGCCTCGCCGGCTTCGTACCGATTACGAAAGGTCGCATCATGCTCGGCGACAGTGATATCTCCCGGATTGAAGCCGAGAGGCGCGGGGTCGGAATAGTTTTTCAAAACTATGCCCTGTTTCCCCATCTCACCATAGCCGAGAACGTTGCATTCGGTCTGCGGGCAAGCGGCGCTTCCAAGGCTGATGTGGCTGGCAAGGTCGCCCACATGCTGGAACGCACCGGGATTTCCGAGCTCGCGAAAGAGCGGCCTGCGGAATTGTCTGGTGGCCAGCAGCAGCGTGTCGCCATTTCCCGATCATTGGTCATGGGGCCGAAGATTTTGTTGATGGACGAGCCTTTGTCCAATCTTGATGTCAAGCTGCGAGTCTCAATGCGCGACGAGATCAAGCGCCTGCAGCAGCATATAGGCTTTACCACGATCTATGTGACACACGACCAGGAAGAGGCCCTTTCGCTTTCGGACCGTATCGCAGTCCTCAACAGTGGTAGCGTCGAACAGATAGGCTCGCCGGAAGCTATCTACAATAAGCCGGAGACTGAGTTTGTCTGCCATTTCATCGGCGAAGCCAATCGTATGACACCAGCGATGCTGGCCGAAATCCGTGCAGACGGCGGCGATGCCCCCGCTTTCGTCCGGCCTGAGGATATGTCGATCGGCAGTGAAAACCCCAACAATTATCGCATCATTGCAACCGTCGCAAACTCGGTGTTCCTTGGTGCTCTTGTACGCTACCGAATGCAGGCTGCCGATGGTCATTTCGACCTTGTCATGTCTGGCACGGAGGAAAGGCTCCCGGTCGGTAGTCAGCACGCGGTCTCCTTCCAGCAAAACGCACTGCTGCGTCCTGCCCGGAGGGCGTCGTGATAATCGCGTCAAAAGCCTCCGTCGGGAAAATTGCCGACGCGATTGGTCTGTTAGCCATCGCATGGATGGTCGTTACGTTTCTCTTCTACCCAGTGATCTACGTCCTAGTTGAGGCTTTCTTTCCCGGCGGACAGTTCTCGTCGGATGCGGTCGAGCGTCTCGCCGGGTCTGCCCGCGTGACACGCAGCATCTGGAGCACCGTCCTGGTCACGGTCGTGACAGTCATCACCGTCAACATCGTCGGCATCTTCCAGGTGGCGGTGCTCGAGTTCTTCAAGGTGAGACTAGCCCCATTTCTGCTCGTGGCATTCTCGACGCCGCTGGTCTTCTCAAGCGTCGCGGCTGTGTCCGGATACAACTTCGTCTACTCGTCGCATGGCTTCATCACGAAGGTCCTGCTGACGATTTTCCCGAATATCAACCCGAACTGGTTCACCGGTGCCTTCGCGGTCATCTTCGTCCACACCTTCACTATGACAGGCTATCATATTCTGTTCGTGCGTGCCGCCTTGCGACGCATCGACTTCTCCACTGTGGAGGCGGCTCAAAGTCTCGGAGTTTCGCCCGCTCGCGCCTTCGTCAAAATCGTCCTGCCGATGCTTGCGCCGGTTCTGCTCGCAACCAGCCTGCTCGTCCTACTGGGCTCGCTCAATTCCTTTGCCGCTCCCGCCATGCTGGGCGGACGCGACTTCTACATGATTAGTTCGATGATCCAGTCTTTGGTCAGTCTCGGCCGTACGGACATGGCTGCCCTCTTGTCCCTGCTCCTGGGCGCGATTTCGCTAGTGATCTTCCTCTGGATGAAGCGTGTGGAACGGCGCGGCGGCAAGATATCAACGTCAAAAACCCAGTCGCCCTTGCGAAAGACTGAAATTCGCAATGGTTACGTGAACGTCGCGGTCCATGCCATCGCCTATCTTTTGTTCGTGATTTACATGGCCCCCATTCTGATCACCGTCGCATTTTCCTTCGCCCCAACGGAGAGCATCCTAAAAGACCCATTTCCATCGAGCTTCACGCTCCAGCATTATGTAACTGTATTTTCTGATCCGCGCGCTTTCGGTCCTCTGGGCAACAGCCTCGTTTTGTCCTTCATGGCTGTTGGTGCGGCTCTGGCGATCAGCGTCTTCGCGGCCGTTCGGATCCGATCCTCAAAAGGCATTGTGAGCGACGGTCTGGAGTTCTCACTTTTTATTCCCTGGGTTCTGCCGGGAATGATCCTGGCTATGGGGCTGATCGCGGCATACAGCAAGCCGTCCATGCTGATTTTTGGCGGATCTCTTGTCGGTAGCTACTGGCTCCTGCCGATTGGCTATGTGATCGTCATCATTCCGATGATGGTTCGCATGCTCGGCGCGGCACTGGCCGGGATCGATCCGAACATAGACGACGCGGGCCGTTCGCTTGGGGCTTCGGGCCTATATCGCTTCACCCGCCTGACGGCACCGCTCCTCGCGCCGGTCATCGCCCTTGTCGCTGCCATGTCCTTCAATGAATCGTTGTCGGAATACACGCTTTCCGTGTTTTTATATAATATCAACAACACGCCGCTCGGCGTGGCGCTCCAGAATGCGGCACGCGCGGATGGACCGGACCAGATCGCCATCTCGATGGTCTACGTGGTCCTGCTCCTTACCTTTTCCCTCACTATCATCCTCGCAGCCGACCGCCTTGGCTCGGAACGCGTGAGCCGAGCCTGAACCTTAAGCCTGATTTCAAGGAGAATAGATATGTATTGCATGACCGTGTGGCATCCCGATCACGGCGACCGCTGGTATGACGAGGGCGTTCGCAACAGCCTCCGTCTGATCAAGGATGCCGGTTTCACTCATATCAACTGGAACCCGGACTCCGGATCATCTTATGTCTATGCACCGTCCGAAATCCGCTTTATCACCGAAATCGTTGCGAATGCAGGCCTGAAGACGCACACCATTCACGCTTCGAACGGGCGCAACAAAGGAACCGAATGGGGTTACGCCGCGGCGCTGGAAACACGCAAGGACATCGCGTCTGCGCACAAATGGCAGCGTGAAGCCGGTATCGATCTGCTAATCAACCGCGTCGATCTTGCTGCCGCCATGAACGCGCCGAACATGGTCCTTCATGTTGACATCGATGCGTTTGATCCTAGCGGACGCGGGGCGAACGAGGAGTTTTACGGCTATTTTTTCGAATCCCTCGACACTGTTCGGCCATACTGCCTGGAAAAGAACGTTGCGATTGCTGTAGAAAATATCTTCGGCGGTGGCATTAACCAGTTCGTTGACCTCTTTGAGAACCTGTTTTCGCGATATGAACCTGATTTCGTGGGCCTTTGTTATGACTCTGGACATTCCCGCGTTATCGATCCCGACGGTTTCACGTTGCTCGAACGTTTTCGGTCTCGCTTAATCGCCACGCATTTGCACGACAACCGAGGTGCGAAAGATGACCATCTGCTACCGTTCGACGGAGTGATCGATTGGCAGAAGACGATGAGTTTGATTGCGGATTCCCCTTACGAGCTGCCGCTGAACTTCGAGACGCCATTCGATCGCTACAGCCTCAAGGAGTACCCCTTCTACGAAAAGGCGATGAAAGCCGCGGTGCAGTTGCATGACATGGTTCTCGATGCCCGCGGCTCGAATTCGCGGATGGTAGCGGAATGAGTGACCTTGAACGACGGCTACTGGATGCAGAGAGAATCTTCGCAACCTGCGCGGAGGTGGCCCTTGGCTATTTCCGCGCACGGAAGGACTTGGCGGTGGACTTTAAAGGGCTTAGGGACTTTGTGTCAGAGGCGGATCATCAGGTCGAAACTTTGGCAATCAAATTGTTGGCGGAGTACTACCCCGGAGAGCCGTTAATCGGCGAAGAGTTTTGTGGGGATGCGACAGGAAATCACAGGATCATCGGCCCTATTGATGGCACGACCAATTTCCTGAACGGCCGTCCTTTATGAGGCGTCTCGCTGGCTTCTATCGAAAAAGTTGAGCCCATAATCGGTGTCATTTCGCTGCCGGCGCTGGGGCATGTCATATCGGCAGCCAAAAACTTGGGATTGCGGTCGAACAACGGTACGTTGAAAGGCTTGAACACCGACGATTGCTGCCTCGTCGGTGTTGGCAAGGAACGGGACATGGCACCGCTCTTCTGGAGCGGATGGAAGAGCTCGCAAGAATCGAGGAGCTTCTGGTCCACGCACTTCCCGCCGCATCAGGATTTATCTGAAGTTAGGGTACGCGCCTGTCACCTTCGATGGTGACGGTCATGAGAGTATCCAGCTTCGCAAGATGATCACTTAAATGACGGTTTTTGGCGCAAAGCTGCCGAGCGCCTGGCCCAATTAATTAATACTCTAACGGGAAGAGCGCTCATTGCCGGCTAAACCTAAGACGCCGCAGGCGCCTGAATTAAGGCAGTCCAATTTTTTCAGCCGAGGTCCTGCAACATTTCTTAACAAAACGAGACCCAACCCAACACGCAGATCTGACATGTCTGTGCCTGCACCGTCGCAAACGCGTCTCACCTACGCCTGCAAATCAGGTTCCTTAGACGAAAGAGATACTCTATGGCCGACAAGACCATTGCCTGGAATGGCGCAATTCAAGACGAAGCTGTCAAACTCCTAGCTGTCGGAGGCGGCATGATCGTGAGTCCGACAAAGGTAGGCTACATCCTGATGACGAGCGACGGTCAGGGTCTGAAACGAAAGTTTTCCGCAAAACAGCGCAGCTTGAACAAGCCTGGTGTCGTCCTGTGCAGTTCAATCGAACAACTTCGAAATCTGGCCGCGATGACGGATGAAATCGATGCGTTCTATTGCCGTCATTGGGATGACAATATCCTTCTTGGCTGCATCCTCCCTTGGAAAAAGGACGCGACGAGATATCTCCCTGACGAGGAGACAGCGAATTTGGCCATGGACACCCGACAAACAAGCTGCTTCGTCATAAAGTTTGGCACTCCGTCTGAACTCATTGCCCAGGCGCTATGGGAAAGACATGGCAAGCTGACCTTTGCAAGCTCGGCAAATCCGTCCGGCCAGGGCAACAGAGGGCTTGTTGAAGGGATAGGCGAGCGGATTTATAATGAGGCCGATCTTATAATTTCCGCCAATGATTATGTCGCCTCGATCCAACCTGAAAAAGCACCCGGCACACGCTATGAACAAGGCGTTATGATATCCATGGTCGATCCGGACGGAAAGCTTGTCCCTGAACAGCGGGGACAACGCTCTGTGCAGCCTGCTCCCACACTGATCCGCAAGGGCTTGGATGTTGATCGGATCATGTCTAACCTCGCATCGCAGTTCGAAAGCTGGAACTATCGTCACGGCGAATATTACTGAGCGAATTAGGCTTGCCGGATGTCATTCTCGCTCTTCTGTATCCCGTTGTCGTCGTTTTGACGCGGCGTGGCGACAATCAACTTGTGGACGGCGTAGCGCATCGGGAACGATGCGCGGGAATTCCGCTAGATCGTGTCCCAGGGAGTGGGCGGACCGCGGCCTTTGTGCCTTCTAAAAGTCCGTTCAGGCGTCTGCTGATCGCAGCCGCCGCTCGACGATGCGTGCCAGCAGGCTTGCACCGACCGGCAGGATGCCGTCGTCCAGGATGAACGCCGGATTGTGAACCGGCACCGTGCCGGCATGCCCGATGGTGCAGTACACCCCAGGGCAGACATGCAGCATATCTGCGAAGTCCTCGCTCCCCATCACAGGGGCCGTTTTCAGATAGACCTGGTCGTCGCCGACGATGTCGCGTGCCGCTGCCATAAATCCTTCGACCAGATCTTCGGTATTCATCAGAACATCGAAGACATTGCGGATGTCCACATCGATTTCGACGCCGAAGGACAGAGCAATGCCGGTCGAAATCTCTCGTATGCGCTTGCGCATGAGATCGTTAACGTCACGGTCCAGAAAGCGCACTGTCCCCGAGATCACGGCATCCTCCGGCACCACGTTATAGGCACTGCCCGAGTGAACCTGAGTGACGGAAAGAACCGCCTGCTTTAGGGGGCTCACATTACGGCTGACAATCGATTGCAGCGCTTGGACGAGTGCAGTTGCGACAATGATGGGGTCGCGCGAGGATTCAGGGTGGGCGCCGTGGCTTCCCCGCCCGCGCACGCGGATGTCGAAGAAATCGGCACCGGCCATCGCCGGGCCGGGCTTGATTCCGATGCGGTAGGGATCGTCCTGCGGAGAATTGTGAAGAGCGTAGATCTCAGCGCATGGGAAGCGTCTGAATAGTCCGTCTGCAAGCATGGCGCGCGCGCCGCCGCAGCCCTCTTCGCCTGGCTGAAAGATCAGCACCGCCGTGCCGGCGAAAGCGCGGGTCTCTGCGAGGTAGCGGGCAGCCCCCAGGAGCATGGTGGTATGGCCGTCATGGCCGCAGCCATGGAAGCGACCGGGGTTCCTGGAGGCATAGGCGAGGTTGGTACGCTCCTCCATGGGCAGCGCATCCATGTCGGCACGTAAACCGATCGTCCTGCCTTCGCCCTTGAGCCCCCTGACAATCCCCACCACCCCGGTTTTGCCGATGCCCCGATGGACCTCAATACCGTAGCTTTCGAGCTTTTCCGCAACGATCCCCGACGTTCGGATCTCTTCGAAGCCAATTTCTGGGTGCTGGTGAAGATCGCGTCGGATGGCGGTGAGTTCGTCGGCGCTCGCCGCAATACTTTCCATGACAGGCATATCGGATGACTCTTTCGAAGAGGGATGATGGCAATGGCAGAGTGAGGTGACGGCACGTCTATCTTGGGGAAGGTGCTTGCCTTGGCGGCTGCCGTTTAATCGCCAAATCGGCGGGTTCCTTGACCAGTTCGCTACTGCCAAGATACAGGCGTTGAACGCTTCCGTCGGCTGCCAAGGTGCGCCTGATGCCTTCGCCGTGGCTTGCGAAACCGCTTGCTTCTACAATCCGTCCGCTGTCCGGCGTATCGATGGCAAGCATGGTCGCATCGTTGAACGGCTGCAAAGCAGCGGGATCTGCAAGGAGGACACTGTCGCCCACCGGCACAAGGTCGACTGCCCCCCAGAGGGTCCACCAGCGTCCTGCCCAGCCGGTATTTGTCGGATCCGGCGCCCCATAACTTGCAAAGGTATCGAAGATAGAGACGATCCCTTCCACCCACGCATTTGCCGGCCCGTCGATCGCATTGGTAACGATGGACAGGCTCAGACCCCATTCCGGCACCACCGAGGTCCGGCTGATGAAGCCGGGAAAGGCGCCGGCATGGCCGAACAACGCATGGCCCTTGATGTCCATGGAGATTGTGCCGAGACCGTAATGGCGGGCATCCGCCTGTTGCGGGACACGCCAGTGACGCCGTGTCATTTCGCGCCGGCTGGCCACCGAAAGCACGCTTGTCTCGGCCTCCGGATCGAGGCTGGCAAAGAACCGGGAGAGATCGCCAGCAGTGCTGACAAAGCCGGTGGCCGCCGCCAGAGCGAACGTCGGATTGTCGCCCCGGATGCTGCCGCGTCCGAACGGCACGCGGCCGCTGTGACCGCTCGAAACGGGAACGCCCTCTGCCAGCGGCATGTCCGGCACGGTCTGCTCAAGACCGCTCGGCACGACGATCTCACGGGCGATCCAGTCTATATAAGTCTCCCCGGTGATCGCCTCGATCACCGATCCGAGGAGCCCGAAGCCCAGGTTGGAATATTTGAACCGCGTATTGGCGTCGATTGCGAGGGGATGCGCCAGCTGGATGCCGAGTTCTTCCGCATCGAAGAACGGCTGGCGAACCTGCCAGTGCGGAGCCTCTGTTCCGTCCCGCATCAGGCCCGAAGCATGGCTGAGAAGCTGGCCAATAGTGACGTCCGCGACGCTTTGGTGCAGGCCCGGCACATAGGTGCCGACCAGATCGTCGAGATGCAGCCGACGTTCCTCATGCAGTTTCATGATGCCAGCGGCGGTAAAAGTCTTCGAATGGGACGCGACGCGGAACCGGTGCGACGTTGTAAGCGGCGTACCGGTTGCAAGGTTTGCGACGCCGAAGGCCCGCTCGAGCACCAGCACGCCATCCTTGGCCACTGCAAGCTGGCATCCCGGAAGCTCGGTTGCCGTCATCTGATACTCCATCCAGCGCTCGACATAGGCGAGTGCGGCATTCAACCATGGGGTCATGGCTCGTCCTCCAGTCTTATCGGGATCGTTCATCGGTGCACCACGGCATGACACGCAACCGAATGGCCGGAGCTCACCTCGATGTCTTCCGGATCGATCGCGGCGCATGTCTCGAAGGCGAGCGGACACCGGGTGCGGAAACGGCAGCCACTCGGCAATTGCGCCGGATCGGGCGGATCACCGAGCTTCGGCCTGGGCTCGTCGCGGCGGGAAATATCGGGTGAAGGCACGGCGGAAAGCAGTGCGCGGGTATAGGGGTGCTGCGGATTACTGAACAGGTCCCGGGTTCGCGCTGTCTCGACGATCCGGCCGTAGTACATGACGGCGACGCGGTCGGCGATGTATTCGACAACCGCAAGATTGTGGGAGACGAACAGCAGGGCGAGATCGAGTTCGGTCTTGAGGTCACGCAGCAGGTTGAGTATCTGCGCCTGTACGGAAACATCGAGCGCCGAGACTGGCTCGTCGCAGACGATCAGGTGGGGCTGCAGGATCAGCGCCCGTGCAATCCCGATGCGCTGGAGCTGACCGCCCGAGAGCTCGTGCGGGTAGCGCGACCGGTGTTCCGGGCGAAGGCCGACCTTCGCGAACATGTCCGCCACAGCTGCGTCACGGTCCGCAGGGTCAAGCAATTGCTGGACGTCGAGCGCCATGCGCACCGACGCGCCGACAGTGCGGCGCGGATCGAAGCAGGAGCGCGGGTTCTGGAAGACGATCTGGGCAAAACGGCGCTGTTGTTTCAGTTCACCCGGTGTCAGCGCGAACAGATCCTGATTACGAAACAGCACCGTGCCGGCCGTGGGTGTCTGAAGCGCTATGAGTGCCCGGCCAAGCGTGCTCTTGCCACACCCGGACTCGCCCACCAAACCCAGCGTCTCGCCGCGGTCGAGCGTGAGGCTGACCTTATCGACCGCATGGATGTGGCTGACCACCCGGCCGAATGGCCCCTTGCGCACGGGGTAGCGCACCTCCAGACCATCGACCTTGAGAAGCGGTGGGACATTCATGGTCTGGTCTCCAGGCCATGGAGAGGATCGACGTGATTTAACGTCGTCCGTGGCGCCCAGCATCGGGCATGATGCGCAGCGTCCAGCTGAGCCGAAGGTGGCGCCTCGCTAAGACAGCGCGTGAGCGCGAGTTCCAGCCGCCTTTCACAGCGTGGCGCAAATGCACAGCCCGAAATCGGGCGACTGAGATCGGGTATGCCGCCTGGAATATCCCTCAGCCGGCCGATCTGTCCGAGCCGTGGCGCGGCATCGATCAGACCGCTCGCATAGGGATGGCCAGCAGCGGTCAACATTGGCAGGACCGGCCCTTCCTCGACAATGCGGCCGGCGTACATGACCGCGACACGGTCAGCAAGCCGGGCGACGACCCCGAGATCATGGGTGACGAGCAGCAGCGATGTACCGAGCATGCGGCAGCTGTCGCGCAGAAGGTCGAGGATCTGGGCTTGAATGGTGACGTCGAGGGCCGTGGTTGGTTCGTCGGCAATGAGCAGCCGGGGTTTCAGCGCCAGCGCGATGGCAATCATGACCCGCTGCGCCTGCCCGCCGGACAGCTGGTGCGGATAGGCCATTGCCTTTTCCGCCGGCGCCGGGATACCGACGGAGCGCAGCAGATCGATCGCTGCCGACCAGGCCGCCCTTCGGCTGATCTTTTCCTGGAGTAGAAACGGTTCCGCCACCTGCCAGCCGACGCGGCGCACTGGGTTCAGGCAGCTGTGCGGCTGCTGGAAGATCATGCCGACATCGCGCCCGCGCCACCGGGACAGATCCTTGCGCGACATCTGCATGACATCTCGGCCGTCGAAGCGTATATCGCCGCCGGTGATGATGCCGGGCGACTGGACAAGCCGCATGATCGACTGGGCCAGCACGGACTTACCTGAGCCGGATTCGCCCACAAGGCCGACGATCTCTCCCGGCGCTATAGTCAAATCGACTCCTTGGACGGCGGCAACAGTACCGCGACCAGTGCGGAATTCCGTCCGCAGGTCTCGGATCGCGAGCAGGGGTGGTGGAAGAAAGATCGCGCTCATCCTGTCAGCTCCTCGGATCCAGCACGTCACGCAAACCGTTGCCCAGAATATTCAGGCCAAAGATCGACACGAACAGGGCCATTCCCGGCGCCGCGACCGCCCACCAGGCGGAAAAAAGGTAGGTGCGCGAATTGACCAGCATGGCGCCCCACTCGGGTGCAGGCGGCTGGGTACCGAGGCCGACGAATGACAGTGAGGACGTGAGAAGCGCTGCAAGCGGCATGGAAAAAGACAGGTAGACGATGAGCGGAGACAGCACATTGGGAAGCACAGTGCCGAACAGAATGTCGGCTTCGCCGGCGCCGAGCGCGCGGGCGCTGACCACGTAGTCTTCACGTCGGACGGTGAGCACTGCGCTGCGTACCAGCCGCGCATAGCCGGGAATGCCCGCAATGCCGATCGATACCATGCCGGTCCAGAGGCTCGGCCCCAGAACGGCAACGACGACCAGCACCATGAGGATGTACGGGAAAGCGAGCAGGACATCGATAAAGCGCATGATGATACTGTCCGTCAGGCTGGAGCCTGCACCTGCCACAAGCCCCAGCAGCGTTCCGATGGAGGCGGAGATCGAAGCGGTGACGACACAGATCAGCACGAAGTAGCGTGTGCCGAACAGGATCCGGCTGAACAGGTCACGGCCTACCTCGTCTGTGCCCATCCAGTTATGCACGCTCGGTGGTTTCAGCCGCTGGATCGGATTAACCTTCAGCGGATCAAACGGCGCGACCAGGGGTGCGAGAACAGCGGTAAGCAACAGCAGCAAAACAATCCCTCCACCGATCATCGCCGAGCGGTTGCGCACCAGCTTGCAGCAAAATTGGCGCCATCGCGGGGTCGCAACGAACATCGGCTCATCGACGGCAACAAGGCTCATGACGTCAACTCCACGCGGGGATCCAGCCAGGCATAGAGAATGTCGGCCGCTAGGTTTATGACGAGATAGGTGGCGGCACTGACGAGGATGACGGCCTGCGTCAGGGTGAAATCGCGCCATTGGATTGCGTTGACGGCTAGTTCGCCGATGCCATGCCAACCGAAGATGGTTTCGATGATGAAGGCGCCGCCGAGCAGATTTCCGATCTGCAGCCCGACCAGTGTCAGAACCACGATCAGCGCGTTGGGAAGCGCGTGACGGAAGATCAGCCCCATCTCACTAGCCCCGCGGGCTCGTGCGGCCTGTATATAGTCACGGCCCAACACATCGATCATGCTGGTACGGGCGACCTGCGACAGCGGAGCCGCTTCTATCAGGCCAAGCGCCAGCGCCGGCAGGAGCAGCGCCATCGGGCCGCGCGGCACGACCGGCAGCCAGCGAAGCCAGACCGAGAAGAACAGGATGAGCAGAAGGCCGAAAAAGAAGGCCGGCATCGAGATCCCGAACAGGCCGACCGTGGTCGCCGTGACATCCAGCCAGCTATTACGTTTGACGGCGGCCAGAACGCCCGCCGTCAAACCCACCACCAGCGCGATCGCCAGCGACGCGCCGGTAAGGATGATCGTGTTGACATAGCGATAGCCGATCTCGTCGATCACCGGCTTGCGCAACCGGATGGATTCCCCGAGATTGCCTCCCAGGAGATCCCGTACGTAGACATAGAATTGCTGGTACCAGGGAAGGTCCAGATGATATTTTGCACGCATCACGGCGATGGCCTCGGCGGCATCCTTCTCCGAAAGCTGCCCGGAATACATGGCTGTCACTGCATCCGTCGGGATCAGCGCCTTCATCAGGAACGTGATCATGAGGATACCGGCGATCACGGGGACGAGCAGTAGCAGCCGTCGCACAATATACTGGAGCATCCGAGGTCAACCGACCATTTTCAGATCGGCAGCATAAAGATTGCCGAGGTAGTCCACGCGGTACCCCTCCAGGGCAGTCCGCACGACGGTAATCGGCCAGTCGGTCAGAATCGGCAGGATCAGCCTGTCCTCGAGGAGGGCTTTCTGGGCATCGCTCACAAACTGCAGGCGCTTGACGGGATCAAGCGCGGTATCGGCCCCGTCCAGTGCCTGGTCGATCGCGGCATTGGCCGGTAGCAACTGGCGATGCCCGGGCGAACGGAACAGCTGCGACAACACGCTGGGGTCCGACCACGTCCAACGGTTGAGATCCATATCCCAGTCAGGCTTCAGGAGACCCGGATAGAACGTGCCCCAATCCGCCGTGCTGACTTCCACGGCGATCCCGACATCGGCCAGATTGGCTTGAATGACGGCAAGGGCACTCTCTGTATTGCTCGAGGCATAACTGCGGATGGTGAATTTGGCCGGCATGCCAGCCTTTGAGCGGGTAGATCCCGACAGAACCCAACCGGCCGCGTCCAGCAATTGTTTTGCTTTTTCAGCATTGTAAGGCGTTCCATGGGCCTGCGCAACGGCATCGTCGTAGCCCGGAATGCCGCGCGAAAGGGGCCCAAGCGCAATCTTGCCATTGCCGCCGAAGGCTGCTGCCAGAACCGATTCCCGGTCGATGGCGTAACTCAGCGCTTCGCGGAATGCCCGATCACCAAATGGCTGCTTCTTGTAGTTGAATTCCATGAACATCAGGTTCTTGGCGTTCTGGTCGCTGATGACTTTGTAAAGCGGATCGCTGGCAAAAGGCTTTGTGGCATCGGCTGTCAGAAGAGCCGCGTCCAGCTCTTCCGTCTGCAATGCGGAGCTGACAACGCCTTCTTCCGGCATGACGTTCAGGATTACCCGGTCCAAATGGGGCAATCCCTGGTTCGCTGCATCCGGGCGGAACTGCTTGAAATTGGGGTTTCTGACAAGTTCGATACTGGAGCCAGGGCGCCAGGTATCGAACATGAAGGGCCCCGTGCCGACCGGATGGCGCGCATAGGCAGCGCCTGCTGCCTTGACCGCGGCCGGTGAATTGAAGCCGAAAAAAGATTGGCCGAGCAAGTTTATGAACGGCGCAAATGGCTTTGCGAAGGTGAAGACAACCGTCATGCTGTCTGGCGTCTCGACTTTCGAGAGCGGCCCGATGATGCCGTTGCTGGGTGACGCGTTTGCAGGGTCCAGGATGGTGTCGAAGAGAAACTTCACGGCCTGCGCATCGAAGGGCGTGCCGTCGTGAAAAGTCTTGCCGCCCTTCAGCTTGAATGTGACGACCTTTCCGTCGTCGCTCGCCTGCCAGCTTTCGGCAAGCCAAGGCTGAGGCTTTCCCGTTTCATCCATGTAGATCAGCGTTTCCAAGAGGTAGTTTCCGAGAACACTACTGACGACGAGCGATATGCTTTGCACATTATATAGGCCTTCCGGATCGATCGGGAGGCGAAAACGTGCCACTTGAGGCACTGCTGCCCAGGTCTTGGGCGACGCGCCAAGCATCAGCGCTCCGGTGGACAAGGCAGTAAACAACGAAAATTGGCGGCGGCTAAGCATGGAAGTTCCCCTTTTTTGAGAGGGAATTCTATCCGTGACACCCAATAAGGTGCGAGAGGGTGTCACGCCCTCTAATCCGGATGATTACTCGGATTAGAGGGCGATGCAAGAGGCATATTTTCAGTCTTGCAATTTTCTGGCCAGAATGGTGGGTGTCGTCACCAAGGGAGACACATATGGCTGAGGACGAGTTGCAGGCGGTCAAGAGAAAGCCGGTTCAGGCACGATCGAGGAAAATCAAGGCAGCCATCATGGATGCGGCCCACGAAGTCATGCGCACGCATGGCATACGTGCGATCACCACCAATGCAGTGGCCGAGCGTGCTGGTGTAAAGGTCGGATCGATCTACGACTATTTTCCCAACAAGGAAGCCATCATCGCTGAAATCTACGAAGAGAAACTCGGGCAAGTGCGGGCTTTTCTGGAACGAGGCTCGGAGGCGATTAGCCCCGACGATTGGCAAGACCAACTCGCGGAACTGATCCGTGCGACTTGGGCCTACCAGCTTTCAATCGGACTGGACCGAACGATCGTTGACGCTTCCTACTATTACGAGGACCTGCTGCGCATCGCGCGCTCCCACTCGATGCTATTTGCCTCGAACTATGTGAGACTATTGCAAAGGCTGGGCTCATCGTGGCCGGAGGACCATCTTTTCGACTTGGGGATCAGCATATACACTCTCGTAAATGCGACATGGAGTTATTGGCGCCTGACCGAGAGCGAAGACCCGGTGGCGATTGAACGACAGATCATGGCAACCCTGACCCTTATCGAACCCGCCTTCGCCCACCGCACAAATGCAGATTGAAATTTATCAGCCATCCATACTCTGCAAGGAGGCTAGCAGTTCGTCGGACTGCGGAAAGCGGGCCATATAGTCCAGCGCTTCCGCAATAGGGTCGACGATGCCAAACAAGACTGATCGTAATGACGCGCGTGCTTTGCGGGATCTTGGCTTGAGCCAGCTGTTCACTTCCTGATCTGTTAAGGAGCATAACAGCGGAACATCTCTGAACCGGCTCAAACAAACCGGTCTAGGACCGGGCAAACGATCTCCATAAGGGTCATAATTGCTGCTGAACATTCAGCCTCGTTGTCTGGCGCTTCAAATTCGGCAAGTTCTATACCCACAATCTGGGTGTGCGGGATCCACATCAGCACATCCCGAAGCTGTTGCGGCATCAAGCCGTCGCTAACCTCATAGGCGGCAGGTACGTGGCGCGGCTCCAGAGCGTCCCAATTGATATGGATCCAGAGCTTCGAGCTGCCAATGAAGTCGGCGACTGCTTCAAGGCTCGACCTCGGAAGGCGCTAGTAGGCGGACACCAGCGCTCCGTAAGTTAGCCGCTTCTTCCTCGTCACTATCCCGGATACCGGCGATGAGGACGTTCTCCGGCGCAACGCCTGCGCCGTGCCCGCTGTCCCAGAGACCGCATGCTGCCGCGAGGACCATGCCGCCGAGATAGCCTGTGTCCGTTGTGAACGGCGTGTTGAAATCACCATGCGCATCAACCCATAAGATTTCGATATCCGGTAGCCGGGAGGCGACAGCTGGAAGTGTCGCAAGGCTGGCAGAGCAGGTGTTGGCAATTAGGAGCGGTACACGATTGGCGCTCAGCGTATCCCTGACGGCCGCGTTAAGTGCGGCAAGCGTTGTGCTGGCTTGGCGAAGGCTGAGCGCCCAGCCGTCGATCTCATGCGATTGCGGCGTTCCGACTACGGTTTGGAGAAATCCATATCGCTCGGCAAGAGCAGACGCCGTCAGGCGAGCGCCTCGCATGGCGTTGCGGCTGCGGTCGGCTATTCTGCCTTGGGAGACAATCAGGTCGAAATTGTGCAAACGCACGCGGCACTCTGGAGTCCTCAAACCAGAAGCCTAAAGATATCATCTCGTCAGCTGCGATAAAGTTGGCAGGAACTAACCATTTTGGATTGTCCGCGAGTGCTGCATTTTGCAACCCGCTGTCGCGTCCCTAACGACGGCTTTATTGAATGGACGGCCTCCAACCCAGCATCTGAGAGACCCACGGCAACATATAAGCCATCTTGTTGCCGCTGTCCCGAAAACCCGACGACAAATATGCGGGGCTGGGTGCCGGCAAGAGGGGGCGAGCTCGGTCAGCGAGCACGATCTACAATAGTGGAACGTGGGAGTGACCGATCCCCGCTTGATATTTTGAGAGTCAAGACCGGTTCACCTCATGGGATGATGTCGATGCCGCGTGGCCATACCGTCTAGCCTTGGCTAGCGTTTGGTCGCCCAACGTCCATCAACATTCTGGGATAGACAGTTCCAGCTCGGCAGGTGGTGGGTGGCTGGTTTTCAGCATGAAAGCACGCAAGCTTGTCCAACCAGCTGGCAACGTCTTCTGGGATCCGTATCTCCCCGCTCTCCAGTCCTTCGATCCAGGCCAGGTCGCACTGCAGAGCGTTGACGATGTCGACAGAAGTCCAGCGGATTGAGCGTAGGCATTCTCGGAAGCGGGCAGGGGTCATTTCAGATCCTTCAGGCTATCGGGCCAATCAAAGGATCGGCCGACTGTTCAGAAAGGGATGCTATTTATGATTAGAGCCCTTTGCTTGACCGAATCTGGAGAGATGTGTGGCGGCACTGCCGCATTTCGCATTATCTTGTGGCCGTCCATGCTCAACCACCACATCCGAGGGAGGTATTTCAAATCAATGTCGAAACCGGTTCTACTGCTGCGAGTATTCGGCACCAGCCGCTGCGTTCTCGGCACTCGACCGGCACGAAATCGCGGCTGCGATGTCATCGCACCGCTTCGCGGGGCAGCTTCCTTTTTTCAGGGACACGCAGTCCAACGCCGGTGCGCCGTATATGTATGTGACGACCCCTGACTTCCTTTCCGCGTTTGGCACGGTGACGCTGCGCGACCTGCCAAATGTCGAGGCACTTGAGTGGGCTAATTAGCAGGAAAAAAGCTGCGGGCGGCCGATGGTTTAAAGGAACAGGTGAATAGCGAGCACGCAGGTGAGGAAGCCGGCGGCCGCGGTTTCGGTTTGAGAAGGAGGACGATCCATGAAGGATGCAATATTCGACGAGAGCGACGTGCGCGCGCTGGCGACTGTCGAATCCTTTACGCGTGGCCAAGAGTATTTTCGTCGCGGTGCGGTTTCCAGCTTGGAGCGTCGTGGTGAGCGGATAATTGCCGAGGTCGAAGGTAGCGAGCTCTCACCCTATGCCGTCACAATAGAACTTTATGACGGCGGTTTGGCCGCTACGCGTTGCTCCTGCTCGTATGACTGGGGCGGTGCCTGCAAACACATCGTCGCGGTGCTCCTCAAGTATAACGAGGCGCCTAGTGCGGTTCACCAGCGTCCCTCTCTTGCTGACATGATTGGCGACCTTGATCGACAGGCTCTGGTGGCCCTGTTGGTCAAGAGGGCTGGACATGATCCTGGGCTGGAACCCTGGCTCGAGGCAGAACTGGAAACCGCAACACCGGGCGTGAAGGGTAAGCTTGCAAGTTCTGTCAATTCGGAGGTCGTCATGCGGCAGGCGGAGCGGCTGTTGTCGGGAGGTTATTCGCGCCGACGTCGCTGGGGCGATGACGTCGGTGCTGTCGATGAGGAGGCCTTCGCGACGCTGATCGACAATGCAAAGCCGCTCCTCGACATCGGCAAGGGAGGCGACGCTCTAAAAATCCTGGTGCCGTTGATGGAAGCGCTGGTTCCTGCCTGGAGCGAGCAGGCGGATTTCGATGAGACATTACACGAGTTTTTCGCCCCGCTTGGACAGTTCATCGCCGAGGCAGTGCTGATGAGTGACCTCGCTGCGGAAGAATGCGATGATCTGATGGATCGGCTCGATGCCTGGCAAGGTATGCTCAACGACTATGGGCTGGATGACTACCTGCAGGTTGCAGTCGATGCCCTCGATCAAGGGTGGGATGAGATCGGCCTTGAGGATGCCTTGGCTGGGAGAAGCCGGTCCTGGCCGCCTTCGGGACGAAGCGATTGGACGACCGAGCGGTTGACGCGAGCGCGGCTGCGTGTCCTCGACATCAGCGGACGGATCGACGCGTTCCTTAACCTCGCAAATGCAGCAGGCCTCCATGGCGAGTATGCGGCCATGTTGGTGCGGCTGGGACGCATCAATGAAGCGGGGGACTATGCACGCAGATGGTTCCGCTCTGACGAGGAGACGCTCCAGCTTGCGCGCCTGCTCAAGGACGCCGGGCACGGTGATGCGGCGCTAGACCTTGCCGAGTGGGGCGTAAGCCTGGCGTCTGAGGGCGACGGTTTCGCGGGGGCGGCCAGCTTGGCCCGTTGGCTGAGAGATAATGCCGGTTTGGTGGGACGAAAGAAGCTAGCGATGGTGGCGGCGCGGCGTGCCTTTGAGGAGAGCCTGTCGCTTGAGGATTTTGAAGTCGCAGCGACGTTGGCTGGACCAGAGTGGATCGAATTACGTAGCGCTCTGTTGAGCAGCCTCGCGGCTGCGCGTCACGCCTGGGACAGAACCAGGATCTACCTCAGCGAAGACATGATTGAGGAGGCTATACGGTCCGTCGATCTTGATACCTTGCCGGGAAATCCGTCCGACACGGTTTTGATGCGGCTTGCGGACGTCGCGCACGCCACTCATCCGGACTGGGTGATCGAAATCGCCGAACGCATGGCTGGCAGCATCATGGAGGCTGGGCACTCGGGGCAATACGTGTTAGCGGCCCAATGGCTTGAAAAGGCAGCACTCGCCTACGACGCTGCCGGTCGCTTTGCGGACTGGATCGAGAGGATCGATTTCCTGATCGAAAAACATCGGCGCAAGCACAAGCTCAGACCGCTGCTCGTGGCTTTGCGGTCGCCGTCTGGAACACTTTGAGGATGAAAAAGTCGAGTAATACTATAGCTCAATTTGAGAGGCCGAAATTCAGTCATTTCCCTTACGCACGAGCAGGCAACGCGTTCGCCAAGTGTTCCATCTGCGGTGCAACATTCTAATATGGCTCAACCAAAGGGTGAACGAACCGGGGCCGCGTTTTGACCCTCTTTGTGGTGATGTCCCGATGCTGAATGTCAAAATTCACGTTCCTTCTGCGCAACCGTTTTACAGACGAACAGATCATCGGCATCTTGAAGGAGCATGAGGCAGGCACAGATCGGCTGAATTCTCATCGGTTACTTTTCAAGTTTATCGCACACTTGCGTTCGTCAAGCCCTCGCTTGCTTCGCCTGCGGCCTGACGGCTTGGGGCTAGACCTCCGCGCGCTTTCGCGATTGTGGAATAGGGATTCGGGACGGAGAGAAATGTTCTCTCGCCTCCGGCGGGATCGAACAAAGGAATGGATATCGGCTCGCCAGAAATTTCGGCTATTCGACCTCATCGATAAGCTCGGACGATTGCGTGCCGTAGGAAATCAAGATTGAAGGTGCTTCCGTCAGGGCGACCGATCTTACACCGTTGGTCGGTCTCACAGTGGCTCGTTTCGCGGGGTAGATGATAAGTCGAACCTCATCTTGGAAGCCGTGTTCCAGACCGCTTCCTCCACTTTCACTGAATTTCCAAATTGGTGTACGTTGAATGGAAATTAGAAATAGCTAAATCGGGCATGGAATTCCGATATGAAAGAGCGATCATTCTTTCTCGGTTAGGACCTGGTCGAGCCTATCGGAGAAATCGATGAGTTCAAAGGCCGTTGGAATGCCCTGAAGGCTTTATCGCCCGGATCGTCTCAATGCCTTGCGCAAAGTCGCGACAGTCGAAAGCATCGGCTCGTCTACGTGCATAGAAGGCGCGAAATTGACAGATGCTCAGGTTGGAACGTTGCTCTCGAACATCAGGATGCAGTTGCAACCAGCTTGCTGACAGCGAAATCTACCTTGGAAATTTCAGGGACGATCGCCCAACACGACACCTGCGCCAAGTGTTGCAACGCGCCACTCTAGCTCACAAAACATACGCTGATTGTCATTCCCCGGCGCAGCACTCGTCATTTGGAGTTATAGAGTTTTCACAGCGTTCTTCAACTTGTGAAAAATCACAGCCCTGACCGGGAGGCTCCCCATTGCCAGCGGCTTCCCCCGCACCGGCTTTCTCACCATCTCCATCAGCGCTGGAACCATCACCCGGCCTATCGTCAACTTCGCCGGTAGTCTCTTCTTTTCTGCTTTTGCTGTCTTGATTTCCGTGGTCACCTTGGCGACCATAAACAAGTTTTAAACCAATTCTCTCCGGGACTTTAATCGTCTCTGCTTCGTCGTGATGGCCTGTACCACCAGCCAAAAAAGACGCGTCAGAAAATTCGTTAGAGATTGGAGGCGCGGCGTCCTTATCGCCATAAGTCGTGCTGGTAGACGTCGATGGTAATAATACAGGGGTTATCGAAAACCAAATGCCAGAAAGTGCTATGAACGACAAAATACATGTGCGCCAGGACATGCGGCCTCCATCACGGTGCGGTTTCATTTGATGCCGGGCGGCGCGGACTTAACGTGCCAAATTGCAATTGAGGTCGAAAGTGAAGTTATCTATGAACCCCAGAGCTTTGGCTGTTCGCAGCGGCTTTGCCAAGTCTGGTATTTTTCCAGAGTTCGAAGTGTCCGGCGGCAATCATGTTCGTTACCTCAAAGTTTATATTTCCTGAACAACGGCAGCGGAGAAATTGCGTGCAATTTATATGCCCGCACGGCTAATGTGGCCGGCTAGGCTGGACGGATTGCAGGAAGTTCACTTGTTCATGCGTGCTTTCATGCTTGCGATAATATGTTGAGGAAGCCTTTCGTAATCTCCGCCAAAATGGTGTCCTCTGGGCATGCTGATTACCGTTATTCCGGTGCCCCGCAAAGCCGGACAGGCATTATCGTGGCTGTCATCCTGGCCATAGATGCATTGGACCATCTCCGGGTTGATCGACTTAAGATCATTGATCGGACTGCCGCCCTTGCCTTCGGTTTGAAATCCAAGCCACCCTGCAAGCGAGACCTGATAGTCGACCTTGTGAGACAGGGAAAACGTCGCCAAAGCCGCAGTACTGTTTTCAAGTGCAATTGCATCCCCCAATGCCGATGTTTAAGTGTCCAGCCGCCGCAAGTGCCCCGAACGAAAATTCGATAGACCCATAAGGACGAGGTACAGCAGCTTGCTGCGGTTGAGCGTCTGTGCGGAGCCTCACAACGGAAACGTTTACATCACCACCTACCAAAGATAGAAGGGCCCTTAGGACAGCCTACATCTGGTTCCTATTCATTATATGCAGCGTGGGGTAGGGTTACGCAAACACGAACCAGTCAGCGTCCTAAGGTCCCCTATATAACGTATCCTCTACGCCGTAGAATACTACGCACCGAGCGTTGTAATTAGCTGTAGGTCTTCTCAACCGGGCAACTTGACCAATAACGCACCGCGTACCGCTCTGCGTAGCAATGCTCCTTACCAAGCACATATCTTTCGCAATCTGCCGCGCCAGACGAAATTTTCGCCCGGGGCTGGGGACCTGTCTCACAATGTGTAGGGTATCGAGGGTTGCGTAAAGTTAACCTCGCGCAAAGCCTCATGCGTAGGAGACGGGCTTTGAAAGTTATTATCACATATTGCCCTGTGCTAGTGGATCGAATCTAACGCCTGGTGCCCGCGTTTGACAGCGGCGATGATTTTGTCGGGATCGGCGGTCCAAGTGAAGGGCTTTGGCTTTTTGTTGTGCTCAACGAGGAAACGGTTGATGGCGGCCTGGAGATCGACGACGGAATGGAAAACGCCGCGTTTCAGACGCCGCTTCGACAGCCTGGCGAAGAAACCCTCCACCGCGTTGAGCCATGAGCTTGAAGTCGGAGTGAAGTGGAAGGTGAAACGCTCGTGACGGTCGAGCCAGGCTCTCACCTTGGGATGCTTGTGGGCAGCATAGTTGTCGAGGATGACGTGGACGGCCTTGTCGTCCGGCACCTGGGCGTTAATGGCGTTGAGGAAGCGGATGAACTCCTGATGACGATGACGCTGCATGTTGCGGCCGATGACGGTGCCGTCGAGCACGTTGAGGGCGGCAAACAGCGTGGTTGTGCCGTGCCGCTTGTAGTCGTGGGTCATGGTGCCGAGCCGACCCTTCTTCATCGGCAGGCCCGGCTGGGTGCGGTCGAGCGCCTGGATTTGGCTTTTCTCATCGACCGACAACACGACGGCGTGGGCTGGCGGATCAACATAGAGGCCGACAACGTCTCGCAGCTTGTCGACGAATTTCGGGTCGTTGGACAATTTGAACTGCCGCCACCGATGAGGTGCGAGGCCATGCGCTTTCCAGATACGCCTGACTGCGCTGGCGCTGATGCCGGCGGCCGTCGCCATCATGTCGGCCGTCCAGTGCGTCGTCTCGCCTGGCGGATCAGCCAGCGTCAGGGCCACCACACGCTCGGCGACATCGGGTCCGAGCCGCACAATACGCGACGGCCGCGTCTTGTCGCGCAGGAGACCCTCGACGCCTTCTGTGGCGAAGCGCTCTTGCCAGCGCCATACACAGGTCTTCGATTTGCCGGTCTGGCGCATAATCTCGACAGTTCCGACGCCATCGGCACTCAGCAGGATGATCTCGGCCCGCCAGACGTGCTTTTGGGGGGCATTGCGATCCCTGGTCAAGGCCATCAGGCGTTGGTGATCGGTTGGCGAAACGGTGAACGATATTCCTGTGCGCATGCGCCAGACTCGCATGCCAACCCAGCAAAGGGAATCCCATACCGGACTCTTATGTCAGGCGTTAACCACTTGATATAGCCCAAAGAGCACGGGCGAAAAGATTGAATTTATGCCCGTCCTCACCTCTCGATCACACCAGTTCGCCAATTGCTGCAGCGCGCGTCACGTCAGGCATGCCGAAGCACAAACGTTGCGGCTTTCATGGGACGGATTCGTCTGATCGTCGCCCATCACCAAAAATGCGGATCTCGCTATCAGTCGCAGCAATTACGGCAAGAATACGGCGAGAATTTTTGCATGCTGCCACGACTCAAAAAAAGTATGCCTAAATATCAATGACATGATCCGTCATGAAACTATCATTTGTCACATCACGGGTTTGTGATCACGTTCTCGGCTGAGGTTGAAACAACGAGACGCAGAAGAAGATGCGGCAAAGCGCGCGCTTCACCGCCCGGATTTTAAGTTGGCTTCGAGGAAGCTTTAGGATCCCGGTTGTAAAGAAATGTAAGTGCTTAAAGCGAGACCCTAAGTGTATCCCGCAGAGTGAATGCAAGATTTGGGTCTTACCGATGGGCGGACACCTAAGCACGATAGTGACGATAAGATGACTGGCGCGTCTGAGGTGCGCCACCCTGAAGTCGGCAAGTTTGCCGTTTTCAAGCCCCTATGGCTGAAGGGCGAGAGCAATCAGCCTAAGCCTCACTGCACCGCATTAATAGGCGCTATTCTTTAAGCGTAGCCTTTCATATCAACATGGCAGGAATTCGATGACCAGTTTCAAATCATCCAGTGGATCCGATGCCAGCGACGTCCCGACGCTTTCGATGGAGACCCTCGCCAGCAATCCACACGAGGTTTATCGCCACTTTCGAGGCGAACTGCCGTTCATCCGGTCCGAAGCCGGCGTCTATCTGGTCCTGCGCGCCGATGATGTTCTCAACCTCTACAGCGATGCCAAGACGCGCCAGGTCGAAACAGAGTTGATCAATCTGCGAGGCGTCAGGGACGGGCCGATCTGGGATTTCATGACAAACGGCATGCTGACCTCGAATGGCGATGCTCACACGCGGCGGCGGTCGCCGATGGCAAAGACATTCGCATTCAGGATGATTGCCGCGCTGCGCCCGCATATCAGGCAGACAATCGCCGAGATTGCCGATGCCGTGACGCCCGACGGCTGCATGGACATGCTCGACGATTTCGCGACCGTTATTCCGGCAAGGGTGATTGCGTCGATCCTCGGCCTGCCGCAAGACGATGTGGGCAGATTTTCAGAGATCGTCTACCGTTTCAGCCCGCTCCTCGGCGGCTCCTGGCTTGCGCAGGACGTGCCCGAATTGCAGCAGGCAGCGGCCGATCTTCGGCGCTATGTCGGGGAGATCGTGACCAGGCGCAGCCTTGAAAAGGCGGATGATTTCGTCAGCGAGTTTATGTCCAACGTCGAAGAAGAGGGATCGCTGACGGCCGAGGAAGCCATCACCCAGATCATGACCCTGATTGTCGGCGGCAGCGACACGACCCGCTCCGCGATGGTCATTCAGCTCTCCCTGCTCCTCCAGCATCCGGATCAGTGGAACGCCGTCGTCGAAAATCGCGATCTGGTGCCGAACGCGGTCCTGGAATGCCTTCGCTACGAACCGGCAATCGGCTCGGTGCCCCGCGTCACCACGATGGATATCGAACTCGACGGGCACGTTCTTCCGGCTCACAAAGCGTGTTCCCTGGTCACCATGTCCGCCCTCAGGGATGAAAAGCTATATCCGGAGCCGGAACGCTTCGACATCACCCGCGAGCAGCTGAAATGGCATCCGGTTTTCGGTGGAGGCGCGCATCGTTGTCTCGGTGAAGCGCTGGCGAGGGCGGAGCTGGAGGAAGCCCTCACGGTGCTCGCCGAGCGCTTTCCCGGCGTCAAAGCCGCCGGTGAGTTTCCGAAGGTCAGGGGCTTCTCGGGCATTCGCCAGGTTCAGAACTTCGCCGTCAATTTAAATGGTAATCATCGCTACGAACATCTCAGGTCGACAGCAAACCCAAAATACTGAGCGCTCACTGCCGAAAGCCTTAACTCGGTTCCTCCCCACATCTATCAATCTCGCTGGATGCCGGTTGCAGCGCGCCAAGCTCGGCCAGTTCGTCACGGCGCTCGAGCGGTAACACCGCGGCGATGGTGTCGAGTACTTCGGCGCGGCGTTCAACAGGAGGCAAGGCTTTCTTGGGCATCGCCGGGCTTCGAAACAGTGTTTCTGGCGGCCTCGCGGCCGTCGGGTTTAGCATATTACCGGCCGAAATCATTCACCTCCGATAAGGGAGACTTATCGGAGGTGATTGGGGCGGTTATGGTTAATAATTGGTTACGGAAATAGATGCCACGTTCGATGCCGCTAAACGCGCTCTCGCCAATATAATCAATTGCCTAAGCGGCGCGAACTCGCGGAAATCGCAGTCAAAATCGGGCGACGACCCTCGGCCGTTGGCGGGGAAGGGAGCTTGTGGAAGAACTCGAAGGCGGAGAGATCGAAATGCTCGTCGCTGCCCATCGGGTTCATACCTTCCCCGCCAGTGTCACCAGCAGAAACAAGTGGGGCGATGTCGAGCATGATCGCGCTACCGGATACGGGCGAGCATATGACGCCTTACTGGGGTCGGTTCAGGCTGAGGGCGAAATCACACTGTAAGCCTTCGCTCCGCTGTCCCAATTTAACCCTTGTGAGTTTTGATGCCGGAAAGCCTTGGTTTGCATGGCCTTGTTACCGTCCCAAACAGGCTTCAGTTCATCTGGGACAGCTCGCATTTGGCGGCTTCGCGCCGATAGGAGACTTAAACTGCTTAGAAGTCGACGGCTGTTATGGGGCCGTCAGCGGACCGTCTGCTTTGAGGGGCTTAAGAGAGAATAGCAACCGGATGCTGTCACCGCTCACCGCTGGGCCGATTTACTGCCTGGGATTTCCTTGCCGTTTGCTACCACCCCGACGATATGTGCTCGCTTGTCTGGCGACGGCGCACCTTGACGACAACCCGGTCATAATGACCAGCGGAATCTCCGGGCGTTCTGCCCGCGGTGCCACATCCATGACCGGCCCGGGCATTTGCGGCGCCGACGACTGGCCTTTCTCATGACGCGGGCGCTGGGCAACCTGTTTGACGGCCAGTACTAGACGCTATGATTCTCGTCACAGCTTCTGGCTAAGAGATTTGTACAATTTCCGAGGATCCCCGGGATTCGGGACGAAAGTAAAGCAGTCGCAATACTGGTCGATCGCGTTCATGACGCCGAGCAGCGCCGGCGCTGTGAAGGCCAGAGCCTGGCCTGTTCCCCAGTGACTGGTGAAGTTTGCAACGATCGTCGCCATGTTGGCGTTCAAGCCTGCCTCCTGAGCGGGTTCGAGAATAAGGGATCCCCCCGCCTTGTGGAGTTTCACGGCAGCGTCGATCGCACCGAGGAATTCCCCCGCCAGCTGCTTGTTGTCATTGAAGGCGACGTCCACAGGTACGGGGATGCGCAGCTTGCTGATGAGGTCGCTCAGCCGGTATTCGAGATACTGCCGGACTCCCTCTTTGGCGAAGTCAGCCTGTCCGGCCTGCAGCATTGAAATTGTAAGATCACGCACCTTGTTCACCGCGCCGGCTTGCGGCAACACCGCGAACTGAGGGTTGCCTTCGAGCCGCTGGTGCCACCAGACGCCGGAGCCAGTGTGCTTGTTGAAGAGCTTTTCCAACATGGTGTCGTGGCTCAGCAGGATCACCTGCAGCCCGTCCGGGTTGGCCGGCCGGGCAAAGCTTTTCCGGAGCAATTCCACGAGATAGAGCTGGTGGCCCGCATCAAAGCTGGAGGTAACATCATCGAGCACGATAAACTTGGGCATCCCGCCGTACAGTGACGCGGCGGCAAGATAGAGCGCGATGGCGAAGGCATTGCGGTAGCTTTCCGACAACAGCGCCTGGGGTGACAGGTCGGCCAGCCCGTGGAACTCCTGCAAGCGGATCTGAAGATCCTCGCTATTGGCCCGTTTGACGACCTCCGGCGTTACACCGAAAAACGACATCTCCGCGAAGTTGGTCTTGAATACGGGCTCCACGGCGGCCAGACGGGCCTTGCTGATTGCCGCCTCTGCCACCCCGAAATCGTCCGAGGCCCGGTCCAGAAATGTCTTCAAACGCGACACGCGGCCGGCGCGGGCCTTCTCCCGGTCAAGGTCAGTCTGTGCGGCGTCGAGTTTGCCGAGGCTCTCTTGCATCCGGCGGGCCGCCTCAACCTTCTTCGTCACCTCAACTGAAGACTGGGGAAGGATCTTCTCCAGCTCACGCTGCTCTTTCTCCAGCGCCGCATCCCGGGCACCCGCGCGCTCGCGCAAAGTCCCCAGCCAGACGGCAAGTGCTTTGGCCTGCGCCTCGGTAAGCACCCCCTTTTGCGCCGTATCCGACAGGGCAGCGATCGGGCGCTTGGCGGCATCGGGTTCCAACAGCTTCTCAAGTTCTGTCAGGTCAGCCCAGCCCTCCTCGTTCCATTCGAGGCCCACCGCCTGCGTCGCTTCGTCGAGTGCTGTGAATGCCGAGAGCTTAGTGCCGACGTGGCTGTGAAGGTCATGGGCAACTGCACTGTCGCACAGCGGGCATATACCAGCGTTCGCCCACTCAGGCAGCTCAAGAGCCTTGGCCCCTGCCTGATAGAGCTGGAGGATGACATCGCCGGCCGTCTTGGCGACGGCCTCCTCGCGGTTCTTCGCGACATTCGCCAGCTGATTGGTGCGCTCGGCATCGGGCGCCTGCACGCTCAGCGTGACCAGTTCCTGCCGGAGCCGGACACATTCCCCGAGGCGCTCCCGTTGCGGGCCGCCCTCGGCAGCCTTGACGGCTTCGATACAGGCGTCCACGTCGATCTCACGGAACGTCTTGCCCGCGCAGAGTGCCGTCAGCGGGCCGATCTGCTCCAGTGCCGAGAAACAATTTGCAAGGCCATCGGCGAGCGGCATCGTGCCCCATTCGTCGCCCGTCAGGATCAGGTGGTCGCGTTTCAGGGCATCCCTTGCGTCATTTATGCCTTTCTGCGCGTGGGCTTGGGCTTGTGTATGGGCCTGCGCGCCGAAGTGGTTGTTGAACGCCCGCGTATTTGCCAGTGCCGCAAGGGCTTGGCGCATCCTGCTATAATCTGAGAGCCCCAGCAGACCCGCGAACGTGCGGCCCCGCGCCTGGGGTTTGGCCGCGATGAAATTTTGGAAGGTCGGCCCGTCGAGCAGCACGAACTCACGATTGAGAGACTGGAGGATGGCGTTGCCATCCCAAGTGCCGGATGCGGATACCGTTCGAGTTCCCGAGCTATCCCGCTTGACCTCGATTTCACAGGGCTGGTTCGTCACCATTTCGCGGAGCGAGAGCTTGATAGTCGCCGTCTGGGCAGGATGGAAACGGTTGAGGTAGTACTCACCGTCACGATCGCCCGGAGGGAGTTCTTCCAACCACGGCAGCCGCCCGGATATCGCATACCGGATGGCATCATATACGGATGTTTTGCCCACGCCGTTTACGGCGGAGACGCTATTGACCTTGTCGGACTTGAACTTCAATTCAAGCGGCTTGCCCTCATTGTTTATGCCACGGAAGCCCTCAATGCTCAGACCTTCCAAAAACCAGCCAGTGGGACCGGCAACGGGCGGAACTGCCGCAGCTGCGGTTGCGCCAGTTGCCGCAGGCGTGGGCGCAGTTGTTTGCTGTGCGGCGGCGGCTTCCGCATCAAGGATCGCTTGGACCATAGCATTCCAAACGGTCGAGGACGTATAGGTTTCATCGCGGAGGACCGGGTAGAAGGTCGTGAGCTGTGCGCTCAGGGCCGCGTCATGCAACCCGAGATGCGTATTGAACTTGGTGAGGTTGCTCTCCAGGTCAGCGTTTTCATCGAAGCCAAAGGCTGCCGTAACGGCCACGCTTCCCTCCCCCGTTGTTTTACTGAGTAATTAGCGGGTAAAGTGCATCTTGTGCAACAGCAACCTTAAATAAATCAGCGAAGCTCAAAGGTATTTGGGTAACACTTTGCCGCTCGCAGCAGCACCGCCGCTGCCACTTGGTGGTAGGCGAGGTTGGAATGTGCGACATATTCAGGAGCGTTGAGAGGGGCAAGAGAAATGGCGATTGCGTGCCTAGGTTGGGGATCGTTGATCTGGGATCCACGCGAGCTTCCTATCCGCCGAGAGTGGTTTGACGATGGGCCGCTGCTGAGGGTGGAATTCACGCGCCAGTCGAACAACGGGCGCATAACTCTGGTGCTGGAGCCGACAGCACCCGAGGTGCGATCGTTCTGGGCCATTATGGACACGGACGATTTGGCGCTCGCGAAACGGCAGCTGATGGTGCGCGAGGGGACGAAGAACGGCGACTGGGTGGCGACCTGGTCGCAGGGCGGAGCCGCGCCGGAGGCGCTGCCGGGCCTACCGGGCTGGGCCTTGGCGCATGGCGTGGAAGGCGTCGTGTGGACGGCACTGCCCCCGCAGTTCGACGGACAATCGGTGGCCCCGACCATTGAGCAGGTCGTCTCCTACTTACAGGGGCTCGAAGGTGCAAAGAAAGACGAGGCCGAACGCTATATCCGCCATGCGCCCCGGCAGATCAACACCCCGTACAGGCGGAGGATCGAAGCCGACCTTGGGTGGACGGCCCTGCCATAGGGCACTGCATGCGCCATCATGTCCCCATCTTGCGCAACGGGGAAGTGATGAAGCGGGATGACTGCTTCCGGGCGAAGGCAACGAGCGTCGGTATGGCCGCAGTGACGGCGCGTAGCCGCCTGGCAGCTATCGGTCCCCAATATCGGCTTAGGGCCAAAAGCTGACTTCGCTTGTTAGAGTGTCATTTCGCCCTCAGCCTGAACCGACCCCTTACTGGAGGCGGGTGCAGTTGACGAATGCGGCTTAGTGCAGCTTGCGACTAGAACTGTCGGCGCGCCCTTCGTCGGTCTTGTGACTGCGTGCTTGGTCGTTGCTGAACTGGCGCGACGCGCGAGAAATTATGTCCGTCCCATCTGGGAATGAAAGCCGACCCTGGAGCTATGGCTTTGCTAAACTGCGTGAGTCATATCTCAAACCATAGCCAACAAAGGCTGTTCATTGAGAAGCAAAGCATGCTCTGCTGGAAGGGAGCTTCCAAAGTCATCCTTCGGCTACGCAACGCTCAAATCCTCGGTGGTGAAGATCCTGTCGCTCGGATGGTGAACTTAATCAATCAGCAGTAGCTGCGACTAGGGGTGCCACTCCTATCTCGGTGGAAGCCACTGGATCAATCTCTTGAGGAGCAACTTCGTCTAACAACAGCCTCTTCAGCTTTTCTAAATTCCACGTTTCAAATGTAGCCCCTGTCAAGGCTTTGATCTCAGCTGAAAGTATTGGGTGCGCCGTGCCACCTCTACTCCAGTCGATTTTCTGATCCATCGTTACCATCACGACCCGGCCGAAATCGGCCCCGCCGCTTTGTGCTCTTTTTAAGCCAACCAAAAGGTCTGCCCATACAAAGAAGTCCCCGTCACCCGGGTCTTTAAATCCCGGAGGCGTTTTGGTCAATTTGCGTGATCTAGCAGTTCTTGAAAAACGCTCACGGGGTGCGAATGGGACCAGCGCTTTGTCTTTCAAAACGTCCAAGAACGCAAAAATTCGCCCGGAAGTCTTGTCGTCGTAGATATATCCAAAATCACCGGCGAATTCATCAAGCAAGGAGTTGAAACGCTCGGCAAAGCCGCCGAATGTTTCATCAACCCCGTCGACATCGGTCTTAAGTTGTTCGAATTTCTTTTTAACGCTCTCAGCTTTTGAATCGATCGCTTGGAACTGATTGTTCCAAAATTCCTGAATTACCTGACCCGGTACGATGAGCGGGCCAAGCGTCTGAGCCCTAAGGGCGTCGCTAAGGTCGTCACTCCAGGAGTATTTCCCGATCTTTAGCAAAACGTTTGCATCAAACGCCAACGCTGTTCTGGCTAACGTAACGTTGTCAGGCTCGGGTCTCATTGCGGACATTAATGCATCAATAGCATCGATTTCCGTTTCTCTTTCAAGGATTGCAAAAACGATGTCCACATCAGTGGCCGGGATATTCATTTCACTCATCGTACCAAACCGCCCCCGCTGCGCGCGCCAACTCACGCCCTAACAGTTCAACGCTGGAGGCATCCCATTCCTCGATAGCATTCAGACGCTCTGTCCATTCACCCTCGACGCCGGTCGGCAGCATCTCCAGCTTGAGACTGGGCCAATCGGTCACAACGGCGGGACGGCGTTCCAATAAGGACAGAAAAGTATTGCCAATAGTAGATGCCCAAAAAGAACCTTCATCTTCGCCCATCTCAGGGAAGAAGTTCTGTCGGGTCCAGACGAAGTGTAGATAACCTTCCGACTTAGGCGTTATCGTTTGCTGGACAACTGACCTTCGCACGAAGTGTAGCAGTTGTTTGTTGAATGAGCGCTTTCGCAACTGCTCTTCAAATTCGTCTCTGGTTGGGTTGAGATCTCTAAGATCGCGGATGATTGATTGCCAATCACCGCGTTCGTAGACGTTCCGTGCTGCTTCACCGAACCTTCTTTCAACGTTACCGGTGCCAAGGTTGCCCACCACGATGCGCCGCACTACCAGCCGTAGAACCGCTTTCATTCCGGTGATTGAGTCGGGGACATTTGCTGCAGCAAGCAAAATCGGTCTGACAGCAATAACACCCAAGCTATTCAGAGCGGAGAACACTCTCAGAGCCTCCGGCTCTGCCGGACCTGCCAATGAAGGATCGATCATTTGTAAATACAGTGGGAGGTTATCGGTTAGCATCTCCATAAGTTGCTCAGGCGGCGGAGGTTGGCGCCCCGAGAAAATGATGCGACCGGCGAGGAAGCCGAAGAGATCTTTCGGGAGAACGTGCCCATTCCGAACAGTTACAACGTGACGTATATATTGCACAAAGTTGTTTGCCCCTTCGACAGAAAACTGCCTAGAGATGGACTGCCACTGCTCGTATCTTGCGGGTCGATGCCTCGGCGCGGTTTGACTTAGTACATAATTTTTCAGTAGGTCGGCGGTCGTTAGGTCCTTACCTCTGGTATTGATAACTTCGAAAACTTGATAGGCTGACGTAGCGTCAGGGTGCAAGAAAACCGCGAAATACAATCTATTAGTGAGGAAATCAGTCCAGCGACCAAGGCGTTTAAAAGGATCTGAGCTGAGATCATTCTGCAGATTTCGAACAAGAAACTCATACGACTCAACAAGCTTCTTCGATACAGAGTCGTCTGGGAGGCCGATCGGCGCGCGACCGGTTTCTAATATAGCTTGAAACGTCGCGTTATCGAATTGGTCAGACAGTCGTACCCGCGCGGCAGTCTCGTCAGATTCGTAATCAATTGATCTAAGAAATCCGGCTTGGATCCGATCAGCGAGAGCTTTGCGGTCCCGCGCAATAGCCTCATGGTATATTGCAATCGCTAGAAGACTTAAGGTGATAATACGCTGTTGCCCGTCAACAACATCCTTCCTCTGGCTGTCGTCATCCTTAGACGAATTGCCGTCACGACTAGGCTGGTTTGTAAGGATGATCAGGCCAAGAAAGTACGTCGGTGCTTCAATATTGTGCTGTAGATCTCCCCAGAAGTCGCTAACCTCATCGTGGCCCCACGAATACTCCCGCTGAAATTGGGGTATTTCGAAAGTAGTCGTGGAGAACAGCGCGCCAGCGTTGCTAGCTGAAGCATTCAAAGGGGTTTGCAAATCCATTTCTCCTAAAAATCGGAGGCTTCATCAAAGGAAGCCACAACTATCGTAGCCGCCAAGAATGCGCAATTACCATAAGCGACCGCATCGATCGTTGTTGAATAAGCTGAATAGCCTAGCCTACCCGGCAGCACGGATAAGCGGTTCGAAACCGTTCAGCGCCTTCATCAAACTTATAAGAGGCTTACACCCACGCGTCGATCTTATGTAGTTCCAGCTAAAGTCTTAGATGATCCCGAGCTCTGCTTTTAGCGTGTGTAGATCCGCCAAAAATTGCTCGCGCATTTTGGTCGTGTAAATACGCGTAATTTTCCCTTGGTTTTGACGTTGCACGATCTTTCGCAAATCGGACATTCGCGCTTTCCAGGTAAGGCCGTCGGTCAAGAATAGGAGCGGGGTGTCGTGGCGTTTTGCCGCAATAATCGCGTCTAGATCACCGATGATATCGGTCATTTTTGAACCAGTCGCGGCATAGGCTTTTGACTCAATGACGATCCTCGGTCTGCTCT
The DNA here is from genome assembly GCF_007000325.2 of Rhizobium rhododendri. Classification (GTDB taxonomy): domain Bacteria; phylum Pseudomonadota; class Alphaproteobacteria; order Rhizobiales; family Rhizobiaceae; genus Rhizobium; species Rhizobium rhododendri. Next base: position 45,646 of record NZ_CP117269.1, read on the forward strand.
TATCCGGAACAGCAACATCACATTTCGCGGTTGTTCCGTCAGCACCCGTAAACGTACAGCGCGTCTCGTAGCCACCTTCTCCGAATACTTCTCGAACAAGGGCTTCTGCGAAATCCTCCAAGCCGCGTCCACGGCGCTGCCCTTGGATTGCAGAGCCTCGACCAGAGCGAAGACGTTCGACAAGAATGTCGCTCCAAACAGGCTGATAATTGATTGTCGCGGACATTGCCTCGGGCAAGCCCAGGCTTTCGAGTGTTGCTAAAAATGCAATTGGATCAGTCTTATAACGCGTAGAACCTATCCCTCCAGAACCAAGGGCGCTACGAAGTTCTGTCTCCATGCTGTCTTTCGAGAGGGCAAGAAAGAGGCGTGCGCACAGCAGCCCCTCGCTGAAATCGGAATCGAGCAATTCTTGTATGTCTTGGCGATCGTACTGCGTCTTTTTTGGCAATGCTGACAGTCGAGCAATTGCAGAGGCGGCAACATCATCCATCCACTCAACGGATAGAGGACTTAAACTTGCAACAACATCGTCGATATTTTGCTCAACGACCTGCATCAGCGACCTACAATGAGATATTCGGTAACGGAGGACCGCTCTACACCAGCATGCGTGCCGAAATGATACCGATGAGGTTTCTCAAATACCCGAACACTAGACTTGTGCTTTTTCATAAGTTCTTCAAGTACATTTAAATCCGGATATCCGTTAGAGCTATATGATAAAACTATTGTGCTCTTTCTGAAACGGGAAAACATTCTATCAAATGCTTCAACCGCTGTCCGCCGATAGCTGAATGGCGTGTATTTCTTGGCTATCTTCTTAACTTTTGTGGATTCGTCTATGGGAAGTCCCTGCCAGTAGCAAGACAGACCCTCAAGGAAATGATAGCGCTTTATGTAACAATTGTCGTCTGACCGCGGCACGTATGGAGGATCGAGATAAACGAGATCCACTTTCTTCGCGGCGAGCTCGAAAACATCTCCTCTAAAGGACTGATTTCGTCGGCCGTTGTCAAAGACCGCATTGTTGTAAATCTCAATCTGCTCGAGGAAATGCTCTTCAAGCGAAAGGCGCAGATCGCGCCTCCCGTCGTCATACCTGTCGAGGTTTCCAGATATGGTGAAAACGCCCCGAGGTTGACGTTTCAGGCATGAGCGGAACAACGCGGCGAACGCCAAAGCCTGATCGTACTGCCCTTCAAGTTGGCGTATATTGCCCGACACACGATCTAGGAATTTGAGATCCTCTGGCGTGTAAAATACGTCTCGGAAAGTCTGCTCTATGAAGTGGTGGGGACCTGGCTCCGGATCGATTAGGCGTTTTATGCTCTTACCGTCGAGCCGAACACTGCTGTTTTCGATTGTAGCGCGTGCGACCAAGCTGGAAAAATTCAGAAAGTCAGAGGCTACGACACGCCGGCCCATCGACTTCATCAAATAACCAACACTCCCCGTACCCGAAAATGGGTCCATCGCACTCTCGAAATCGATGTCATCGAGGACTTGGTAGATCCAAGGCAAAAGGCGTTTTTTGGAACCCATGTAGCGCAACTCTGGGTATTTTGCGGCTTGCGCCGGCAACTCAAGCGCTTTGCGCTTCGCTACAAGCGGAACAACGCGGGTATCGGGCACGGATCTGGCTGTCGAATCTCTCATTGCAAATTCATAGCCGATGGCGAAGCCAAGCGGCAAAGGAATAAAACACATCCCCCGGTTTAATCCACGGAACTGGCAAGCGGTTACGAAATCGGCACGATTTCGCCGGCGTGTTTGATCGAACCGACCCTGGCAACGTCAAAAAACACTTGGCGCTAACCTTGTCGCGGGGCTGCAACTTTCCCGCACCATTATTTGGCAGTCAATCCAGTCTGGTCGAGGGACGAGGCAACGATCATGGCGCGGAACTCATCCAGAAACTCCCGACGATTGGAACGACTTTCTCGACAGTTTCGTCGATGACAAAGAACCCCTTGCTCGCATCAAAGTAAAATCTCCACGGTAGCATTCGTGCGGTTACGATCGAGAATAAATCAGGTAGGGATTGGCCCAACCATCCCAGTTGACGATGCGGGCAACAAAGCGCAAAGTGGTGATACAGACCTGTCTCACCACCCGGAATATAGCTCATGCCGTCACAAGCCGCTACCAGTGACAAACGCCAGCACATCATCGAAACCGCCTATGCCCTGTTCAAAAGCGGGGGGTTTCACGCCACGGGAATAGACCGCATCATCGCGGACGCCGACGTGGCCAAGATGACAATGTACCGACATTTTCCAAGCAAGGACGGCCTGATCGTCGAAGTCCTGCGCTACAGGACGGACCGATTCAACAGGCAACTTGACGATCTCGCCGAGAAGGTCGTTACTCCGTGCGAAAAGATCGCCACTGTCTTCGACTGGTATGAGCGCTGGTTTCGCAGCCCGGAATTTCACGGTTGCCTGTTTGCCCATGCGCTGGCGGAATTCGGCAATGCCGGCCATCCCGTGTTTCAGGCGGTGGCGGGGCACAAGGACGGACTGAGGCAGCGTCTGCAGGATATTCTCGAAGCGGAGATGCCGGCGGACCGGGCGGAGAGTGCAGCGACTGCACTGTTCATGCTGCTGGAGGGTGCCACGCTGCTTGCGCAGATGGGGCAGGGCGACGCCGCTATGCGCGACGTCCGTCTCGCTGCATCAAACATCCTCGGCATGCCTGGCGAACGGCGATGACAGCGACCGTTATTGCGCTCGCGCTATTCGCCGCAGTCCTGCACGCGACATGGAACGCTTTCCTGCGCTCGGGTGCCGATCGCCTATGGACCGTGACGGTCATGAGCCTTTCGATGGCCGCAGTCGCTGTGCCCCTTGCCTTCGTGTTTCCTCTTCCGTTACCGGCAGCGTGGCCCTATCTCGTCTGCTCCTCCTGCCTCCAGGTTGGCTACAGCGTCTTTCTCGTTTCGGCCTATCGGCATGGCGAACTTGGCCAGGTCTACCCCGTCGTGCGCGGCAGCGTGCCGCTGCTGGTGACGCTGGGCGGGCTGGCCTTTGCCGGCGAACGTCTCAGTGGAAGCGGCACGATCGGCGTTGCTCTTGTCGCCATCGGCATCATGAGCCTGTCGCTAGGCCGATCCCGCGCCTCTACCGCCTCGATCCTGTTTGCGCTGCTCACCGGTCTGTTCATCGCCAGCTATGCCACCGTCGATGCGATTGGGGTGCGTATCTCCGGCAATGCCCGCAGTTATGCCATCTGGATTTTCCCGATCTACGGCGTCCTGATGACCGCAATCTTCATCCTTATAAGGGGAAGGTTGCGGGTAGATCTCCGTGCGCCTGAGACATGGACGGCGATCGGCGGCGGGATGGTCTCGCTTGTGGCCTACGGCGCGGTGATCGCTGCCTTTGCCCTCGGCCCCGCCGGTCCGATCACGGCACTCAGGGAAACCAGCGTGGTCTTCGCCGTTCTGATCGGCCGCGTGTTCCTCGGCGAAGCGCTGACGTTCAGGCGGATCGCCGCCTGCGTCATCGTCGCCGGCGGCGCCGTCTGTCTCGGCGTCTTATGACGGGAGGCGGCAGCCCATGACCAGGTCCATGTTGATCGGCATCGCGGCCGCCCTCCTGGCCGCATTAGCGTGGTCGACGAATTTTGTCGTCCCATATGTGATCGGTGACTACTCGATCTTTGATTTCGCCGTCTTCCGGTTCGTCATCTCAGGTGCCATCGGGTTCGGTTTTCTCGCCTTTAAGTGGGATCTTGTTCGCCTGTTGACACTGCGCGACTGGCTAACTGCTTTCTGGCTCGGATTCATCGGTTATGTCGGCTATTTCCTCACGGTGGTGGGCGCCGCCATCTTTGCTGGTCCCGTCGTGGCGCCGGCATGTCTGGGGCTGGTTCCCGTCGTTTTGGCCATCGCGGGCAATTTGCGTCAGCCGGTTCTGCAATGGCGTGGATTGGTTCTGCCGCTCGCCCTGACTGCAATCGGTCTTACCCTTGTCAATATCAGCGTTTTCGAGCCTGCTGGACTTCAGACCTCGTCGTCACTTCTGGTCGGCATCCCGCTGGCCATTGCCGCCGTCATCCTGTGGACCTGGTTCGGGCTTGCAAACCAGACCGCATTGGCAGAGCGTCCGGGCATGCACGGCGCCGTCTGGACCGCGTTGATCATGGCCGGCGGCGGATTGGAAATGTTGGCGTTCATTCCAGTCGGACAGATGATCGGCGTGTTCGAAATCCCGCGTCTCGGCCTATCTTGGAATGCGGCGGCCCCTTTGTATCTATGGGGTGTGTCGCTGGCTATTTTTGCATCGGTTGGCGGCGCTCTCGCCTGGACGCTTGCAGCGAAACGATTGCCTATGACGCTTTGCGCGCAACTGATCGTTTCAGAAACCGTTTTCGGAACGGTGTTCGGGCTAGCGGCGCATGGACGGCTTCCAACTTTGACGGGAGGATTGGTTGCCGCGATCGGAGCGTTTAAACGAGACAAAGCAACAGGCTGTGACGCAATCTAGATCTTGAGGGCGTCTGTTCGGAACGTTCAAGACCGTCATGTGCGAAAACAGGCCCGTTTATCCATGAAACCGGTCCCGGTATGCGTTGGGGCCAATGCCCAGGCGGAGGAGAAAAGCCCGTCGCATGGTCTCGGTCGAGCCGAAGCCGCATCGCGTGGCGGTTCGCGCCACGCTTGCGCCGTCCTCGAGAAGCCGGCGAGCGCTTTCGACGCGGATGGTCTCGACGCTGTCCGCCGGCGTGCGGCCGGTACACTTTCGATAGCGCCGCGAAAAAGAGCGAAGGCTCATGCCCGCCTTGTCGGCCAGCACGCCCAGCGACAGATCTCGGTCAAGATGGTTCGCGATCCAGCCATGAAGCCGATCGAATGTCTCGTCGGCTTCTTGTAGCGCGAGCGCGGCGCTGAACTGTGCCTGTCCACCGGGCCGCTTAAGGAACACGACGAGCTGGCGCGCGACTGCCAGCGCCAACGGCCGCCCCTTGTCCGCTTCCACCATCGCCAGTGCCAGATCGATCCCAGCGGTGACGCCTGCCGAGGTCCAAATCGGTCCATCACGGATAAAGATTGGATCGGGATCAAGATGAACCGCGGGATAGCGTGCGGCGAACTCGGCACATCGCCCCCAATGCGTCACGGCACGGCGGCCATCGAGAAGCCCGGCCTCGGCGAGAAGAAAGGCACCACTGCAAACGGATGCGGTCCGAGCCGTCGAAGCGGCCCGTCGGCGGATCCAGTCGAGAAGGGCGGGGTCGCGGCAGGCAGCGTTGATGCCGTAGCCACCGGAGACGATCAGGGTTCCGGGGCCGCTCGCCGCCTGGGCCAGTGCCTCAGATCTCAAAACGATGCCAGAGCTCGTTGCGACCTCCTCTTCAGCGGAGACGATGGTGATTGCATAAGGTTTTGGGGCGCCAGACGGGGTGAGGTCGTTGGCCGTGGCAAAGACCTGCGCCGGCCCCGTGATGTCCAGAAGCTGAGCATTCGCGAAGGCAAGAATCTCTATGCGATGAGGTGAAGCGTTTGGCATGAAATGAGCGATGATTGGCGCAATTGCCAAGTCATCACGCGTTAAAGTCTGGCAGTCAAGACAGGAGTTGGCCCATGAAGTTTCGTTTCGGTATTCTCTGCTTCCCCGCAGTCCAGCAATTGGACCTCACCGGTCCCTACGAGGTCTTCGCTTCCGCTGATGGCGCCGAGGTCCATCTCGTATGGAAGGACCTTGAACCCGTGCGATCCTCGACCGGCCTCTGGCTGAGGCCCGACACGCGTTTTGCCGACGCGCCGGACTTCGACGTTCTTTGCGTGCCAGGCGGCGCCGGCATCAATGCGCTGCTTTCCGATGAGGAGACGCTCGCCTTTGTGCGGGACAAGGCGGCGAAGGCTCGCTTCGTGACGTCAGTTTGCACGGGATCGCTCGTTCTTGGCCAGGCCGGTCTCCTTGAGGGCCGGAGGGCCACCACGCACTGGAACGCGCACGCCTTTTTGGAGCGCTTCGGCGCGGTACCGGCAAAGGAGCGGGTCGTTCGAGACGGATCCCTCATCACCGCGGGTGGCGTGACGTCTGGTATCGACTTCGGACTTACTGTTGTCGCGGAGCTATTGGGACGGGAGGAGGCCGAGATAATCCAGCTCTCGCTAGAATATGCGCCGGCGCCTCCCTTCAGCTCGGGCCTGCCCGAAACTGCCCCCTCGTCCGTGCTTGCGGCAGCGCGAGCCCGCATGGCGGGATCGCGAGCGGAACGCGAGGCGCTTCTGGTCGGCAGGTCTGTATAGAAACAGACATCCAGATCTGCGCATCTTAACCCGATACCCCAGTCCGTCCGCGTGCGACGGAAGCAATGTTTATCCCGCCGATGCCATGAGCGGTCCAGGCGCCGATATCCAACGAAACGACAAGCCTTAGTTCCCTGTCGAATATGCGCAGACCCGCTTCATATATATGATACAGGACATTATCACATATAGAAGGCCAGCAATGCGCCGACGACCGCGCTGCGGATTCCGGCGCAAAAGTCGGTATTCTGCAGCGGCGCAAAACCCAGTCGCGAAACTGAAATTTTAATCGGGAGATTCGCGACACTCTTGCAGGAGGACCTGCCAGACGGTAAGCTCCCCTCGTTATGAAAACCTTTGTTCTCAACATCGCAACGGCCTTCTTCGACGCCTAAAGGCTCTCCCCTTGCCGAAGGGGTTCGAAGCAGGTGCATCGCACCTGGGTACGTTTTAGCCAGCCTCGCTTTGGCGAGCCTGTAGTGCTGGCTGCGATTTTGAGAGCCTTCCATGAAATTCGCGTATTCTCGCGCCGATCTTCCAAGCGAAGATTTGGCGAGCGGTCGAGTTCTATTTAGCCGACCCGGTCTCACCGCCTTTCCTGTCCGTCTCGCCAGTGAATTGTTCCTGCGAGCGGCATCCGTTCTAGCAAGCGGGGGCCGGCCGTCACCCTATCATTTCTATGATCCAACTTGCGGAGGCGGCTATCTCGCAACCGTGTTGGGGTTTTTGCATGGCGACCAGCTGCAAAATATCAGCATGTCCGACATTTCGACCGAGGCCGTTTCGGTCGCGGTCAAAAATGCGGCTCTTCTCACGTCGGAAGGCCTTTCTTGGCGTCTCAGTGATCTAAGCAACCTCGTTGTTCTGCACAACCGCCAAAGCCATCGTGCCGCCCTCCAAAGTGGTAACAAGCTTTTCGCGCTGCTCCGCCATTTACCTACAAATGTGTTTAACAGGTCGCGGAAATATCCCCCATTTTTCCGCCGATCCTGGCTAGACAGCTCGAAGACAGGCCGTGATGAAGCTTTTTCAGAGGCCTTGTCGGCCCATTTTGTCGCCATCCGCCTGGTTCGGCGGATTCTGGACGCGATTATGCCGTCGCCAGCAGCTTTGGAATTCTCACCAGATTATAGGCGGTGGCTGTCAGGGTGAACATCCAGCCGACGCGATCATTTCCGCGATGCCGGGTCTTGCGCATTCCGCCGCTGGTCTTGGCCCAGCCAAACACTTCTTCGATGCGCTTGCGAATGCGCTGACTGACACCGTAGCCGGGATGATGGGTGGTCCGACCATCAATTGCCGAGCGTCGGTTCGTCGTGTTCTGGGCGACGTGTGGCGTCACCTTTGCGTCCCGCAAGGCTTCGACGAAGTCGGCAGTATCGTAGGCTTTGTCTGCAGCCAATGTGATGCGGTGACGACCATCCATGCGACCCACCATATCCAGAGCTGCCTCGCGCTCTGCGGTTCCACTCGCATGGGTCAGCGTGGCGTCGACAACCAGGCCGTTGCGGTTTTCCATTATGACGTGACCCATGTGGCAAAGCTTGGCCGCCTGGCCACGGGCCTTCTTGTAAAGCCTGGCATCCGGGTCAGTGGTCGACGCATGGGTTGCGTTGCTGCGCTTCTCACCGTGGAAATCACGCTCAGAGTTGCGGCCTGCGGCCTTTGGCGGCTGTTTCCCTTCAGCGCCAGAGCCGCTGTCGTCAGTGTCGCTACCATCTGCGCCGTCCCTGGGTTTGAAGCTCTTCATGCTGGCCCAGGCTTCGATCAAGGTGCCGTCCACCGAGAAGTGGTCGTCTGACAGCAATGCCTTAACCCGCGGCTGGCTTAGCAAAGCGGCTAGAAACTTGGCGGCGATGTCGCCAGCCAAGAGCCGCTCACGGTTCTTGGTGAACACGGTGACGTCCCAGATCGGCGCGTCCATCGACAAGCCCACGAACCAGCGGAACAGCAGATTGTAGTCCATCTGCTCCATGAGCTGACGCTCAGAGCGGATCGTGTAGAAGGCCTGCAACAACAGAGCGCGCAGCAGCTTCTCCGGCGGGATCGACGGCCGGCCGATCGCTGAATACATCCCCTCGAAATCCGGGGACAGAACTTCCAGCGCCTCGTCTACGATGGCACGTATCGGCCGCAGCGGATGGTTTGCCGGAACGCGGGCTTCGCAGCTTACATAAGAAAACAGACCCGCCGTCTGGTCATCACTGCCGCGCATGTTCTGCTCCCGCCAATCAATCACCCAGGCATGGAATCACGCCAGTCCGCTCACAGCAAGGGCCTTTTTCCGCAACCTGTTAAGGCCGATGCGGCAGATGCCGATCTGGTTGCTTCAAAGCTCGCCGCTCTACCACCTGTCGATCTGGTGATTGCAGACGTGCCTTACGGCAAACAAGAGCATTGGCGAACAGGATCACACGAACCCGCCCTGCTGACCTCACTAGCCAGCATCAACGTTCCGGTCGTGGTCCTGGCAACCGCCAAAGGAATAAAATTCGACTATGCCGGCTTCGAGCGAGCCGGCAAATATCTTCATGGCCATCGCACGCTATGGCTTTTCAGAAACAGCAACTTCAACGCCAACGCTGCCAAATCTTGAAGGAGATTTTCTATGCCACTCGTCATTCTCACCGGAGCATCAGGGGCCGGCAAGACCACAATTGCGGAAGCGATCGAAAACCGACACGGCCAGGAGTTCGACGTTTTCTACAAGGACCGTATCGGTGTTCCGTCTGTGCAAGAGATGGTCGATAAATTCGGCTCTGTCGAAGGGTGGCAGAGAGCTGCCACTTTCGAGTGGATGGCTCGATTATCTCTGCTCCTGGCGCAAGGCCGGAGCGTTCTTTTTGAAGGCCAGTCACGATTTTCGTTTCTGACTGAGGCCGTCGAACATGCGGGTATTACATCCTACACCGCGATCCTCGTCGATTGTAACGACGAAACGAGGGCCAGACGGCTAGCGGTCGATCGAGGCCAGCCTGATCTTGCCAACGAGGACATGATGAACTGGGCCAGTTTCCTTAGAAATGAGGCAGCCGGGTGCGAAATTCTCGACACCTCGGCACTGACGTTAGAACAAGCGATCGGTCGCGTCCTTTGGCATTTGTGGGGCGAAGATGTTTAATCTCGAAACGTGTACGGCTAGCGCGCACGCTGGGAACCTTCAGAATTGGGTCATGGAATATCTCTCGACGAGCTATTGGGCGAACCGCGGTCTTCGCGACGGTCTTTTGCTCCATACGCGGTATTGGATGGGGCCTCTGTCAATAGAGCTTTCAAAGCTGGAACGGTGCTGCGGACCTGAGCCAGAGATAACCTATCATGTCCCGCGCGACATATGAAACAAGCGAATTGAAAACATGGCTGCCGATCTCCGTGACGCAGAAAGCTTGCCGCCGTTAATTGTCGGATGGCACGAAAGGCGTCTTATCGTTCGCGACGGCAGTCACCGGCACGCGGCTATGACATCCAAGGGGTGGAAATCCTGTTTTGCTGTTGTCTGGTGTAATAGCGAACAAGACTGGGCATCTGCGCTTTCGCAAAATACTGCTTTCGAACCTCGCTAAAGTCGGGCTACATGAGGAACATAGTTCTGGATATTTGAGACAATAGCCGATGTCGCGGATCGCCATTCTCGGTAATGCAGGTGGGGGAAAATCCACTCTCGCTCGCAAACTTGGCGAGAAGCGAGGTCTTCGACATGTCGAAATTGACCGCATTCTTTGGCAAGAAGGTTGGGTTCTAACTCCGCCTGACATCCATGCACTCAAGCATGAGCAGGTCATTTCCGAAGATGCCTGGGTGATCGACGGGCTTGGGAGCCTGGATTCGATCCCGGCGCGCGTTGCACGAGCGACGGAAATCATTCTCATCGACATGCCCTTATGGATGCATTTCTGGCTCGCCGCAGAACGGCAGATGGCCTGGATGTCTGGGAAACTCGAGCATGCCCCAGGCGGTATTTCTGCTATGCCCCCCACGCGAGAGCTTTTTCGTACGATCTGGGATGTCGACCAGGGATGGATGCCGGCACTTCGAGAGCTTTGTGCAGAGGCGAAAGTCCAGGGCAAGCCACTGGTGCAACTTCGGAGCGTCGACGAGCTAAATGCATTCGCAGATGCTATCTGACTTGGACACAAGGCGCCTGTCGCGGAATTTCTAAATTCGCAACGCTGTTAGATCGGGATCTTGTGAACCATGCCCGCCTTTGCGGCATTGACGACATTTAATTTTCTAGACCGTCCACTCAATAAGGCCCCACGGAAGTTTATCGCCAACCGGCTCAACGTCCGCGAAGCAGCGCTGCGCCTGAAAATCGGCAGGACCGCTCTCTATGAGGCTCTGAAGGATCAGAGCTAGTTAGGCGCTGAAGTTGTTGCAAAAAATCTGTACTCAGCGCCGTCGCATATATCATGCGCAAAACTGCAAAACCTTGGGACTATGCCGCACTATTTTTGCGGCATTCTTTGCGTCTATTACAGCCCCAGGATCGTCGAAAAATGTGATTGGCTTTCGCCTTTACACCGGTAAAAAACCGAAATAACCTGAAATCGCCGGTTGGAAATATCGGAGATCCACCATCTTGAGTTCAATATTTGATATCAATGGAGGTAAGTATGCAGTCCCAACGCGTTACACCCAATGAACTGAAATCAAAGTTGATGCAGTATCACAAAGCAAAATCCGTCCCCATGTCCGAGGACGAACTGTCATCAGAGATCGACAAAAGTGCCATCGCTCGTTACCAGGTTGGCGACCAGCTTTTGTCAGAGGTACAGGACACCTTGCGAAATATCGCAAAAGAGCTCCCCGAAGGACCGGCCCGCAACGAGGCAGCGTTCGCAATTTCCAAGATTGATCAGGCCGCACAGGAAATTGTTTATTGTGCTCTTAGCTTGAACAAGAGCATGCCGTTCGTGAAGCCGGCGCTTCACGTCCACGCTAACAACGAGCAATAACTAAACTTCATCAGAATCGTGACGCGACGAGCCAAGGCTAATCACGTGTTGGCTCGTCATCATAGTGTTTCTCGTGGAGATTATTTATGGAGACTCTTTCCGAAAAAGAACGAACAGTGTTTCGATATCGGAGGGCCAGAGCTCTTTCTTACTTTGTGAAAAACGGTGAAGTTGTTGTCTTCAATTTTCTGACCAATCGGTCCTTTGCCTGTAATTTACGCTGCCTCGAAGTGCTCCTGAATTCAGAAGAGTGGCGACCACTCAATGAGCTATTTTCAATAACACACGACTTTCACACATCATCCCTTGTTGAGGAAATTGTTCAATTATTTTCGCTTACGGCCTTAGTTGTCGAAGGTGATTTCATATCTGAAAAGGATTCCGAGTATGACGAGACCTGGGAATGGGGATCGGTAACAGCTCAACTCCATTTTTCGTCGCAGGACAATTTGACCGTCAGTGACCAGATGGCGGCCGAAATCCAAATTCTTCGCTCGAAATCTCAACCTTCGCCTCCATTGATGGATTTGCAGCCTCGTGAAGCCAGCATTTCTCTGCCAAGGTTTCAAATCGATAGCGAACTTAAAGCTGTCATGCGTACCAGACGTTCGATACGCGCATTTCTCGATACGCCGTTGCAATTGCCGCTCGTCGCTGATGCCTTGTATGCCGGGCTCGGGGTGACCGACATCGTTTCCACCGAAGTCGGCGACCATCCACTTCGTATGACACCCTCACCAGGGGCCCGCAATGCTTACGAAGGCTACATCTTCGCCCGTAAGGTCTCAGGTCTGCTTGAAGATCGCTTCTACCATTATAATGCTTTTCACCACGCGTTGGAGCTGATCGAGCTTCATGACCCCATGCCAACGATGGAGGCAATGTTTGCCGAAAATCAGCCATGGGTCGCAAAAGCGAGTTTTATCATTTTTCTTGTCGCGCATTTCGAGCGCGTGATGTGGAAGTATATAAATGGGAGCGCATATGCCCATACATTCGTTGAGGCCGGCCACATCGCCCAAAACATGATGCTTATTCTTAGTAAGCAGGGCGTGGTCGTCAATCCGGCCGGCGCAATCGGTCATTCGCTGATAGAGAGAGCGATCGGCGAAACTGATCTGACGCACAGCGTCGTCTATGCTTTAGCGGTCGGTTATCCAGATACGTCTGACGATTATGTCGCATGGTTGGCGCCCGAATTTTCAATTCGCGACGGGCTGCTTTCCAAGATCCACGCTCAAAACTTTCACGGTTAAGTCAATGGAAGATGTAGAACTCGAAACAGACGACGGTCTCTCGGTGCCTCCTGAACTGATACCGAGCAAAGCAATTATTTACTTGAGATATGAACGTGGAAACGAACGGACTTTGCAAATCTCGGATGACGCAATCGTTGGTCAGGCATTACGCCAACTTGAGAACAATGCCGCTCATATCGCCGATGTAGTTACTGAGTCGGCCGCAGGCCGCAAAATACCCAATGCATGGGGTGAAGAGTTCGTTGCTGGGCCACTGGGCTCACCGTTAGCACATGCGATTTCCACACGCCCGGAAACTATCGGGCTGGGACAAGATATAAACGGTCAGCTGCTTGTTGCAGCATCGATGTCAGGGGTCATCGGTTTTTACGGGCCCCGTAACTCTGGCTCCATCGCACGCGGGCGGCTCATATTCCTCGGGCACGATGTTCGCGATATTCGGCACAGCTGGTTGAAAAGTCTTTCATTGGATGACGAAGCCTTGCAAGCATTTGAGGCTGACGATGAATTCGATCAGCAATCTGCCATCGCATCGATAGTACCTCGCGTTCATCTGGCCAAGGGTAGGTTCTGGGACACTGCCCATTTCGATGCGAGGACTAACTATGCCTTGGCAATCCGGGAGTTCGAAAAAGTAGGAATAGAGGTCGTTCCGACTGAAAACCTGATCACTGAGGAGTGCAGAGCTGCCGCGACGTTGATTGCACGGAATCCGCTCGATACCGCTGGGCAACAGAAGCTTCAGGATTTGCGCGGAACTTATCGCTTGCCGGTCAGCGAAGGTATCTTCTTGCTGCCTACAAGCGGGCTGGCAGCTCCGCTGATTACCGAATGGCCGCTCAAGCCGGGAAGATATGACCCCGATCCTTTCGAAACCATTATGCCGGTATTGCTGAGCAATAGCGCGGCAATAACTGTTCCAAACGGTTTCTCCGCAGAAGGTTTGCCAATGGGGCTGACGTTAGCGGGTCCCCTGACCATGCTAGCGCGCCTTCTCATGCTTGCACAATGGTTCCAGGCCGCGACGAATTGGCCAACAGTCCCCAAGGATTATCAACGCTTATGAGAGAATGGCAACTACGCTGGAGCGCGCTGGTGCCGCAGCTTCCGGCCCAACTCTGGTTGCTAGCAGTTGCAGCCTTTGTCAATTTCTTGGGCTTCATGGTCACGCCATTTCTGGTGCTATATCTGACGCAGGTTGCTGCCTTCCCGGTCGAAGTTGCCGGGGTCTTGCTGACGTGTTTTGGTATCGGCGGTATTTTGGGTGCTTGGACCGGCGGCAGGTTGAGTGATCGCATTGGCGCGCCCAACGTTTTGGTGCTTAGCTTCCTAGTGAGTGCCGGAGCCATGTCGATCATTCCGCTACTCTCGAATGTGGTGCTTATCGGCGGAACGCTTGTTGTTCTGGCATTCGCCACTGGAGCTTTCCGACCCGCTTATGACGCATGCGTCGTTAATCTGTGCCCGGAGGAAGAACGATCCCGCGCTTACGGGGTTTACGTTGTCGCGATCAACGTGGGAGCGGGGATCGCCGCCGCTATAGGGGGGTATCTCTATGGAATTGAACCAAGCCTGATCTTTTACGCGGATGCGCTGAGTTCCTTGCTCGCCGCAGGGCTAGTGTTTTTTTCGCTAGACCGGCATCTCAAACCATCTCACGTGACCGTCTCTGATAGAGCTCCCGATAGACCGACGTTGGCTGCTCATAGGAGCGTAGCTTTCTTGATCGTATGCTTAGCATCCTGCGTTCTCGATGTTGTCTCGAAGCAGACATCAGCCACATTTCCGCTGTACGTCAGCTCAGCGTATGGAATGAGGCCAGAGGCTTTTGGAAACCTGTTAACAGTTGGGTACATCGCCTTTGCGGCGGCAGTAATGCCGGTCTCCGGCTGGGTGAAAAAGCAAAATCAAACGCGAATGGCCGTTATTGGCATGTGTATCGTTGCAGCAGCTTTCGCCCTGCTCCCGCTTGGATCTGGCATCGCTATGCTCGTATGCCTGTATCTTCTGATCACGATGGGGCAGTTACTGTTCTACCCCGCCATCATGTCGATCGTCATGGGAGAGGCCGCTAGAAATGGTGGAAGAAGCGGCGAGTACATGGGGTTTTATCGAACGGCCCAATCAGTTGCCGGCGTCGCTGCGCCATCGATTGGCACGTTGATCTACGCACAGATATCACCGGCAGCCCTCTGGTTTTTTTGTGCGACATTAACGCTCCTTTCGTCCGCCGCTTTGTGGCGCCGACGTGTAAGTTAGGTCTCTGCCTCAGCAGATATGCCGTCCCGCTCCCCTCACAAATATGGCGCTCGTATTCATCCCGTGTCATGGCTGTGCTTTCTATATATGATAAAGGACATTATCATTGATATTCAACGGTTAGTGAGTGGGTCGACGGTTCGTATCCGTTCAAGGCGAGGCTTGCCTCATAGCTGTGTGATTGTCTCAACAAACCAATTCACTCCTCTTGGGCAGCATTCTCTAGAAAACCACAAGCTAGCACTGACGCGTCTGGCCACCTCGCTTTTCGAGGTGAGCGCATTTTGTGGACAGCGGACTGCCTGTAGCCTCTTGTCATCCGATCAGCCCTTCGCTCTCTATGCCCTTCGTCAGCTCCAACGCTTGGCGCTCGAACAGCCCGCGATAGATCCCCCTCTTGCGCCGGATCAAGCTAGCATGGGTGCCTTCCTCGGCGATATGTCCCCGTTCGAAGACCAGCAGCCGATCAAGCGCCCGCACTGTCGACAGCCGGTGAGCGACGACGAGTGTTGTACGGCCCTCCATTAGCTTCTCCATTGCCTCCTGGATGAGCATCTCCGACTCTGAATCGAGACTGGAGGTCGCCTCGTCGAGGATCAGGATGGGCGCGTCGGCCAAGAATGCCCGGGCGATGGCGATGCGTTGCCGTTCGCCACCGGAAAGTTTGATGCCACGTTCGCCGACAAGTGTCGAATAGCCCTTTGGCAACGCCTCTATGAAGTCATGGGCGCTGGCGAGCCGCGCGGCCGTTCTGATTTCTGCTTGCGTAGCGGTTGGTCTTGCGTAGGCGATATTCTCCGCCAGCGAGCGGTGAAACAGGATGGGTTCCTGCTGGACAATGGCGATCTGGCGGCGAAGAGAGGTCTGAGCCACCTTGGAAATATCCTGCCCGTCGATCGAGATTATCCCACCGTTGATATCATGCAGGCGCTGGATCAGCTTGATGAAGGTGGTCTTTCCCGAGCCGGAATGGCCGACAAGGCCCACCCGCTCGCCGGGCTTGATAGTGACCGAAAAGTCCTTGTAGAGTGGCGCATGGTGGTTGCCATAGTGGAAGGTGACACGATCGAAGGTGATCAAGCCAGCTTTCACGTGGAGCGCAGGTGCCCCGCGAATGTCTTCCACCCCCAAGGGCTGGGCATGGATGGTGACAAGCTCCTCCATGTCGTTGACCGAGCGCTGGAGGTTACGGATATGCATGCCGATTTCGCGCAGGTAGCCCTGTAGGATGAAAAACGCGGTCAGGACGAATGTGATGTCGCCGGCATTCGCCTTTCCGTTGGCCCAGAGCCAAAGGGCAAGGCCCAGAACGCAGCCGCGCAGCAGGCTGAGCAGCGCATTCTGCGAGGTGCCGTTCAGGGTGCCTCGCGTCCAGGTCCGTCGTGTTCGATCTTGCCACTTGCGAGTGACGAGGGATAGACGCTCGTCTTCCCGGCTTTCGGCACCAAAGGCCTTTACGACCGCATTACACGTAACGGCGTCGGCGAGCGCGCCTCCAAGACGCGTATCCCAGCTATTGGCCATGCTGGCCATCGGCGCGACATATCGCAATGCCATCACCGCAGTGAACACAATAAAGAGGACTGACCCCGCGCCGACCAGCAACCCCATCATCGGCCAGTACCACGTCATCAGGATCGTCGAGCCGATGAGCATCACCAGCGACGGGAAGAGCGCAACAAAGACTGTGTCATTGAGGACGTCAAGCGCCCACATACCTCGCGTAACCTTGCGGACGGTAGAGCCGGCAAAGCTGTTGGCGTGCCATTCGCTTGAAAACCGCTGGATATGGGCGAAAGAGTCCGCGGCAATCTCAGACATCGACTTCAGAGTGAAGCCTATGATGGCGGTGAACGTCGCGTGCCTTAGAATGACGGCGCCGATCGACAGTGCTATCAGCCAACAAAAGGCGTTGATGGCATTGTTCCACGTTGCGAGATCGCTCGCCTGTCCGGAGACCACGGCATCGACCAGCCGACCGGAGAACAAGGGTGTCAGCACATCCGCAAGCGTCGAGAGCATGACAGCAAACAGCATGAAGGAAGCGCGGCCCGGCTGATGCTTCCAATGAGCCCAGCAAAAACAGAAGACGCTGCGAAAAGCCCCGCCGCGGCGGGATTTGAAACCAAGAGCCATTGATATATCCGGCTCACGCCGGCTCCTTCACAGGGAAAAGGATGTCCGCGCAGGAACGCGCGAAATGGTTTTGTGAGGAATGATCGACGGGAGGGTGGCACCAGTCAATCAGGTTCTATCGCGTCGAAAAAACGCTGCAGGCTTCAGGCGAACTTCGCGGAAGCTGCTCGGGAGTTGTGAAAATTAGCCATCGAAAACTCCCTAGAACCGTGTTGATGATTGCCAATCCTAGGTCGATTGGGGACGCAGGCCAAGTCGAACTCGGCTAGATTTTTGGCTAATCTTTGAGATGCGGCAAAGTTGCAACAGATCGCGGGCGGCACCTGCTATCGATGCATTCCGGATTTCCATGGCCGGCCGCGCTGTCAAGGCAGGCCCAGATCTAGCCTCGCTCTCATCATGTTGGCGTCACAGACCAGCGCTATCAACCTCACAAAAAAGAGGGTGATCGCATGTACCACGATGATTTGACGATGTCGGAAGTTCTCCATGATCCAATGATCCGCCTTATGCTTCGCGCTGATCACGTGCCGTTGGGTGAATTTGCGAAGATCATGGAAAACGCCGCGCGGGCTAGAAATCTCGCGTCTCAGGATAGACACGAGCGGCTCCCGCTCGAGGCTCGGCAATGAGGGTATAACGGCACAACAGCGTCGTTCGAACTTTGAGGACTAGGAGTGGTCAACATGACTCCCGACCGTTTCAGAGAATGCCTGAACCTCATCCGCTGGACATCGATTGATTTGGTAAACTCGCTGCATTGCGACCTTGCCTGGATCGAGGCGCTGGAGTCGGGCGAAGTCGCCATTCCGGGTGATATCGCAACATGGATTGAGACGTTGGCGCAATGCCACAGCGAGAATCAGCCGCCGACAACCCACCGAGCAGTATCGTTGACGCTTCTAAACTCTCCGGCGTTAAAAGGCGTTGGTCATCGAAGTCAGAACGCTTGAACCGTCGTCCTAAATGACGCAGCAGTCGGTGCCCGAAGGTCTTACTACAGAGGGACAGGCTGTCGTTGCCTGGCGGAGTTGGCGAGAATCCGTATTCCATCAGGACCGCCGCTCGCACCCAGCTAACTCATTTCTTTGGGACATACTTCGGCTTCGGTTGATACAAGCGCCGTTTCACGTTGGAGCGCAACGCATTGCGCAGATCCTTGTCGGCAGTCGAAAGGTCAAACCATTCCGGATCGAAGTAGCCACCGCACCAACGGATGGTTTCGTCATACTCCGGGTCTTCCCGGTCGGCGATGATCTCCAGGAACCGCTCATATCCCGACACGCCGCCGACATCCTCCGGTGGTCGCGCCCTTTCGCCTGCGACACAGCTCCCGTGATTCGGCGTAGTGGTGAGCGTCAAGAACTCTTCAACCACGACGGTGTGCTGCCAGTCGTCCCCGAAATCATAATGGTAGCTGAACACGGAACCTTGCTCGAAGTCCAGCAAACGGACCTCTCTCTGATCGAAGACCCGAGGATCGTCGTCGGTGGCATCCTCCGTCAGGGTCTCGACTTCCCCATACCGCAGACCACCGATCCGGAACTCATAGAGATGATAATTCCACCAGTTGAATGCAGCCTGAATTCCAAGATGCAGATGCTCTAGGGTCCATTGGACCGGCAGGACCAGCCGGCGCCAGACGTCTGGTTCGATCTCATCGATAGAAACTCTGATCTGGACAGCATTTGCGGCTTTGAACATTCCCCGAATGAACAAGATAGACGAAAGATCGTCAAGTCGGTCGGGGTGCGGCATGCCGGGAGGTTTTGCGGCGGCATGTGTTCGTCTTACATCAAGGGTAGTTGATAGGTCCGTATGCGTGCCTCTTTCATGAAAACCAGCCAGAACTGCCTTCCCGACAAGCCACCGGCCTCCATCCGGCGATGGGCGTCCGATGTAGCCGTGAGCGGATATACCGCTCTAGTGACCGGCTTAATCTCGTGGACAACCCTCGGCAGCGTTGGCGCCGCAATGAATCTGTAAATCGGGCGGGTTCATGGGAATGCTATAGGGAGGCTTGTCCTATATCCGAAAGTGCAGTTATCTTTCTCGTAATGAGAAGCACTCGTCAACGCAGAGAAACGGTGACGTATGAAAACGGCGATCATATTTGACTGCGAACTTCTTTGCTTGGAAGGGTCTCAACGTCGGTGTTGGTGTGCAGCCCACGATCCGGATCCCGTGATCGCGCAGATCGGGGCGGTCAGGCTAGCGCTTCAAGGTGAATTTCCGATTTTGGGGACATACAAGGCATATGTCCAGCCAGTCAACAGGTTTGGCAACAGGTATGCCATCGATCCGTTCTTCACCAAACTGACCGGCATTACCGAAAAAAACATCGAGGCCGAGGGCGTATCCTTGCAAGATGCCCTCACTGGGGTCGATAGCTTCTTCGGCTGAAGCTGACACGGCGCGGCGCTTGCAGACCATTCCTGGCGTTGGCCCTTTGACAGCCTTGGCGATCGAAGCCTTTGCCCCGCAAATGGAGAACTTCCGGCGTGGCCGTGACTTCGCCGCATGGCTCGGCCTTGTGCCACGTCAGTTCTCGTCGGGCGGCAAACAACGACTGGGACGCATTTCCAAGTCTGGGCAGTCTGATATCCGCAGGCTGCTGATTATTGGGGCAATGACACGCCTGAGCTGGCTGGGCCGGAAATCCAAACCGGAAGGATCGTGGTTGGCGCGCATGCTCGCGCGAAAGCCCCGAATGTTGGTCGCGATCGCACTGGCCAACAAGATGGCGCGCACGGTCTAGGCATTGCTGACAAAACATGAGGATTATCGAGTTCCGGCACAGGCGCCAGCAACATGATGAAGGTGTTGCAGGTAACCTAATGTCGGAAAAAGGGGTGTGAGAAGGCGACGACCCGAATGGGCAAATGATCGAAAAGATCTGGATCGGGAAAACCAGCCTTGAATCATGAGCAGAAGAGCTCGGGATTCAGATTTGGACCCGACCCGCAGATCACCATACCGGCCAGCGGCTTCTGTAAACGCCGTATCTACAGGCCTCACAGAAGACCGCACTCGATCACATGACCTTCGGTTCAAAGACTTAATTCGAATAGATAGACGGCTGCGACTTGCTTTCCCCAAATCAAATTTTCAGCTTTTCAAGCTTTTAGCTAACCTCGTGCCGATGTATACAACGTTCATATCTGTTCAATGTGCTCGAACGTTGTAAAGGGAACGATATGAGTTATCCCCCACCGTCGCTCGAAATTCCCGGCGAGCGAATTCATTCAGATCCTCGATGCTGAACAGCTTTGATAGCGTCAACAGACTCACCGCTCCTGCATTGCCTCAGATGTGATTGCGGCGAGTGGCGAAAACAAATATTCCAGAATTCGTCGTTTTCCAGTCTTGATCTCGACCGTCGTGGCCATGCCCGACGACAGCGGCAAGGTCTTTCCATCAACGTTGATGGTCGAAACATCTGGTCTGATCGTCACAGGAAATACGAGGTTTTGAACCCGCTGGACATTACCTATTGGGATCAGGCTTTGAAGCTCTTTTGCGGGTTGCCCTTCCAGCGCTTGCGCATCGGGTTCGGGGATAGCATCAGTTCCGACCTCGGTCACATGACCGCTGATGATCCCGTAGCGAGTGAAGGGAAACGCCTCAACCTTGATCACAGCTTCCTGCCCAACCGAGACAAAGCCGATATCGCTGTTGGGGATGTAGGCTTCGATCTCCAAGGCGGCGCCCTTAGGCACCACCCGCATCAGCTCGGTACCGGCCGAAACGACCTGACCGATGGTCGTGATGGCCGAGGTCTGAACTACACCGTCTATCGGGCTTTTTATTGTCATAGCCTCCCGCCGCGTTTCGGCCTTTACCAACTGCTGCTCCAACTGATCCACTTGGCGGGAGGCATCCCCTTCCTTCATTACATTGTCGGCATAAATGCCCGAAGCGTCTTGTTGCCTTCGGTCGTGTCGCTGGCAAATCAGGCTGAGCGGGCAGCGCGCTGGACATAGACCGGCCTGCCCATCACGCGGTCGATACGGGCAATCATCTCCATCAAATCGAACGGCTTCACGAGATAGTCCGCTGCGCCGAGTTTAATTCCTTCGAGCCTGTCAGAGAGTTGATCGTAGGCTGACAGGATGATCACCGGTGGCATTGACAAACGCTCATTCAGGCGCCGCAGGAGCTCAAGCCCGCTGCCATCGGGCAAATGCAGGTCCAGAAGGATCAGCGTGTAGGATCGGTGATCAGTCGCGAAAATTGCGGAACGCAGGTCGACCGACCAATCGACGGACCAGCCATCCGCAGCGATATGGTCGCGGAGCGCGTTGCCGATTATGAAATTGTCTTCCACTAACAGTACGGGCACTTATTCGGCTCCAGCTTCGGCAGTCAAGATGCACCGGCATGCTGACATCCACCTGAAACCGGCTCGTTAAGGCTCCTGTCAGCTAGGTTTGCGAGACGACGACGCGGCGAAGTCCTCTTTCGATATTGGTGACGCGGGCCTCTCCATCCGCTGCACGTCCGCTCGGTGACCAGCTCCGCATCCGGCCGTTCATTCCTTCCAAGATCACGCACGCAAGGCTGAATTCATGATTGAACAGATCGCAATGGCGTTGATCCTCGGCCTGGTCGAGGGTCTGACCGAATTCATTCCCGTTTCTTCCACCGGGCACCTGATACTTCTCGGCCATTTCATGGGCTTCAAGTCTGCCGCGACCTTCGACGTGCTCATTCAACTCGGCGCGATCTTGGCAATCCTGCTCGTCTATTTCCAGCGCCTGGTGGGCATTGCAAAGGCCCTGCCGACGGACAGACGCGCGCGTCACTTCGTGCTCGCCATTCTGTTTGCGTTCCTGCCGGCGGCGGTGATCGGCGCTGTAGCCCACGACTATATCAAGGCTGTGCTTTTCGAGACGCCGATGCTGGTTTGCATCGTGCTCGTTCTCGGCGGCTTCGTTCTGCTGGCGGTCGACAAATTCGCATTCAAACCTCTTTATCGCGATGCCATGGACTATTCCTGGCCAATGGCGGTCTGCATCGGCTTCTTCCAGTGCTTGGCCATGATACCGGGCACATCACGGTCAGGGGCGACGATCGTCGGCGCGCTGTTGCTTGGCGGAGATAAGCGGTCGGCAGCCGAATTCTCTTTCTTTCTGGCGATGCCGACCATGGTCGGGGCCTTCGCCCTCGACCTATTCAAGAGCCGGCACGATCTCAGCGCCGATGACGGGCTACTGATCGTCGTCGGCTTCGTCGCTGCCTTCGTCTCCGGCCTGCTGGTGGTGCGATCACTGCTAAATTTCGTGTCGACGCGCGGATTTGCGCCGTTCGCGTGGTGGCGGATTATCGTTGGAGTGATCGGAATGATTGGCCTATTGACGGTTGGCTAGCGTCGTTCGTCTGGGGACTGCCTCATTCGAAACCGATGCGACGGCCATTGTCTTTTCACCCCATCCAGGAAACAAAGCTGGTAATCCAGCGGAACGGTTCGTCCTTGCCATCGATATTGAAGACCACAGGCCTGCAATCCGGTGACATCGGCCCTTTCAGCATTTCGGTTGCAAGTGGAGAATGTCTGGCTGTGGCCGGTCCTTCCGGATCGGGGAAATCCTTGCTTCTGCGAATGATGGCCGATCTGCTGCCCCATGCGGGGTCCTGCTGGCTCGATGGCCAGGAATGCACCGCCATGCCCGCACCGCAATGGCGTCGGTTGATACGCTACAGTGGATCGGAGCCCGGCTGGTGGGCACCGACGATCGGGGCGCATTTTCGCGATACACAAGGCAATAGAGGCGGTGCCGAGCATCTGGGTCTTTCACAGGCTCTGTTTGATGCAGCGCCCGACCGACTGTCGACCGGTGAGCGGCAGCGCTTCGCGCTGCTGCGGGCGATCGAACAGCGGCCACGGTTTCTCCTCCTAGATGAACCGACTTCGGCTCTCGATCACAATTCCACCCTGCAGGTCGAGTCACTGATCCGCGAACTCATCGCGGAGGATATCGGCATCGTCATCGTCTCGCACGCGGCCGACCAGGTGCAAAGACTCAGCAAGGCCGTTTTCACCATGGGGACAGGCCGATGAGCGGCATGACCTTCGGGCCCATGGAACTGGTGTTGGCGAGTGGGCTGGTGCTGCTCAGTTCAGGTCTCTCGCTGGCCCTGTCCCTCGGCATCCATCGGCAGATCCTGATCGCGGCGTTGCGCACCGCCTTGCAATTGCTAATGATCGGATTTGTACTGCGGGTCCTGTTTCAAAGCGCCAGCCACCTTTTGACGGCGCTTCTGCTGATCGCCATGATCGCGGCCGCCGCGTTCGAAGTCGGTTCGCGTCAGCAGCGGCGCATCGCCGGGATCTGGCACTATCTGATCAGTGGTGTGGCGGTCAGCCTGTCGACGACGGCAATCGCGGCCTTTGCTCTCGTGACCCTGTCAAGCAGCCAAGACTGGACGACCCCTCGGATCATCATTCCGATCGCCGGCATCATTCTCGGGACATCGATGAACGCTGCCAGCGTGGCGCTCAACAGCATGTTGGGCAGCATTTCCACCGAACGCAACGCCATCGAAGCGCAACTTGCGCTCGGTTATACCCGTTGGCAGGCGGTGTCCTCGGTCATGCGCCGCGCCGTCCATGCGGGTGCCATTCCGATCATCAACCAGATGGCCGGCGCCGGTATTATCACCTTGCCGGGGATCATGAGCGGCCAGATCCTGGTCGGTCAGGACCCGATGGCAGCCGCGCAGTCGCAGATATTTTTGATGTTCCTGCTGTGCGCCGCGTCGGTCGCCAGCATCATCATCACCGTCTTCTTCTCGCTCTCGCGGCTGACCGACGAGCGCCACCGTCTCAGACTTGATCGCCTGTCCAACGGCTAGTCGCGATTGCCGAGTCCGATGCAAAGATGTTGGTGGTGGATGCGGACCATCCCAAGCAATTCCCCAGTGCTTTCAGGTAGCTGTCAGTAGGCTCCGCCATAAGCGACAGCACAGTCAATGGTGGACTTTACCAATGAAGTTTTTTTCTAAACGCTTGAAAAAAGCCTTCGCAGTTTCCGGTCTTTCGGCGCTTGCCGTTGCGGCATCACTCGGCGGCTATGCCTGGGCGCTGCAACTGACGGGCAATTTTCATACTGTCATTCCGGGCGAGCTTTATCGGTCGGCGCAGCCATCGCCGCAACAGCTTGCCGAATACGTGCAGAAGAACGGCATCAAGACGGTCATTAATCTGCGGGGTGAGGACGAGGCTGCAAAATGGTACGGGAGCGAGCTGGCGGAGGCCAACCGTCTAGGCGTCCAACACATCGATTTCCGCATGTCGTCATCGCATGAATTGTCGCCGGATCAGGCGGACCGGCTTGTTGCGATCATGCGGTCGGCCCCCAAGCCGATCCTGGTCCATTGCAACAGCGGTGCCGACCGAACCGGCCTAGTCTCGGTTATCTACAGCCAGCAGATCGCCGGCGTCGATGAGGAAACGGCTGAACGGCAACTTTCCTTCTACTATGGCCATGTTGGCTTGCAGACGGTTTCTCCGACCTACGCTATGGATTCTAGCTGGACGAAGCTCGAAAAGCATTTCGGCGTCAAGGAACAGGTTCTGGCGCCCCCGAGTTCGAAGCCAGTCAGTGGGTGATTTCTTTCACAGCCTTTCATCGCGTCCCGAGCTGCCTGCGAACCGACGCCGGTGTTCGTCGTTGCGCATCGACACCAGGGGCTTGAAATGATTTCCTCTTCTGATCAACGCGAGAAGTCCGGCACCGCACTGAGGATCGCCCGGACTTCCATCGCAATCGGATCTCTTTTGTTCGTGTCGCTGACGGTCGCCGTGTTGAATGCTTGGACAGAGCGTTTCGATCATGACGTGCTGCTAGCGATCCGCCACAGGGACGATACGTCTATGCCGCTGGGTCCATCGTCACTCGTCCATATCTTCATCGCCATCACCGACCTCGGCAGCAGTATCGCACTTGGCATCATCGCTGCAGCCATCGCGGGATATCTCTTCATTGTCGGGAAAAGATCAGATGCCGTGTTTCTGCTTTTTTCGGTGATCGGTGCCTGGTGCCTCTTCAACATTATCAAGCTTGCTGTTGGGCGTCCAAGACCGGACATCGGATTGCACCTCGTTACAGCGAGCGGCTTCAGCTTTCCAAGCGGGCACGCTACCGATTCATCTGCAACCTATCTGGCCCTTGCGCTGCTGTTTGCCGCCACCCAGTCCTCCAGTCGGCTGCGGGCTTGCGGATACGCTCTGGCGCTTGTCATGATCGCCCTCATTGGGTCGAGCCGGGTGTATCTTGGTGTTCATTATCCGATCGATGTGGTGGCTGGCTGGTGCTGTGGCCTCGTCTGGGTCTTGGTGTGCTGGCTGGTGACAAAACGCCTGACGCTGGCGCGTTCGCGTGGATAAACGTCATCCGCTCCGCTCCGTTTCCAACTTATTTTATTTATCTCCACACCCACATCGATCCAGGAAGTCCCGTCAAATGGTAGATTTGTGCCGCAAGCCCGATCTGAACATTGTGTATCTCGAGACGGGGGCTTCCAAGGTCCCTGAGGTCACCGCGCTTTTTTGGATCATCAAGATCCTGCTTACGGGTATGGGTGAAACAACGTCCGACTACCTCGTCAACACAATCGATCCCATGGTCGCTGTTGGAATTGGCGGCGTTGCTTTCGTGGCATCGCTGGCGCTTCAATTGCGCGCCAAGCGCTACATCGCCTGGATCTACTGGCTGGCGGTCGTCATGGTCTCGGTATTCGGGACAATGGCCGCCGACGTGGTGCACGTCGCGCTGGGCATCTCCTACGCGATCTCGACACCGTTCTTTGCTGTCGCGCTGGCTGTGATCTTCGCCATCTGGCAGCGGACCGAGGGAACGCTGTCGATTCACAGCGTCTACACGACACGGCGCGAACTCTTCTATTGGGCGACCGTCTCGACCACCTTTGCACTCGGAACTGCGGCTGGCGATCTGACCGCGACAAACATGGGGCTCGGCTATTTGCAATCCGGCATTCTGTTTGCCGTCGTGTTCGCGCTTCCTGCGATTGCCTATTGGAAACTTGGCTTTTCAGAAATTGCGACCTTCTGGTTCGCTTATGTCGTCACCCGGCCTCTGGGTGCCTCGTTCGCGGACTGGATGGGCGTGAATGCCGCCCGCGGAGGCTTGAATTGGGGAACCGGTCCCGTCAGCCTGGTTCTGGCGATCCTAATTTGTGCGCTTGTCGTCTATTCGTCGTTGACCAGAAAGAGATCGAAGACTGAACTATCCGCCGGTGGGTATTGAAGTCGATGTCGCGGCGCGGCGCGGACCCGCAGGAGGTCAAGCCAGTGCCAGTCAAAAGACGCTTTCGGTGTTGACAGCCGCATGAACGTCAGACAGGGAGAATTGCACGACGGCGGACAGTCCCGGTTGATTGTCTTGTAACAGAACTATTGCACCATGGAGTTCTGCGATCGCCTTCACGAGGCTCAAGCCCAGCCCGCTGCCCGGTGTCGTCCGGCTTTTGTCCAGCCGATAGAGACGCCGGAAAACCAGGGCCCGTTCTTCTGGTGGAATCCCTGGGCCGTTGTCCGCGACGACAGCCCGCGGACTTTCACCATCCCTGCCCGACCTTATCGATATGACGGTGCCCGCCGGACAATGGGTGATGGCGTTTTCAACAATATTGACGAACATCTGGGTCAGCAATTCAGGATCACCCAGCACCCACTGCGACGGGCTCGAACTCGGCTCGAATTGTATCGACTGCCCATTGTCGATCGCGACGTCGCCATAGATCTCCGCGATGGAGGCTAAAATGCCCGATAGGTCGACGCGTTTAAAGCGCGTCTTGCGTGCGCCAGCTTCGATTTGTGAGACACGCAGCAGGGCTTCGAAGGTGGCGTTGATATGATCGGCTTCGGCACGCGCCTCGAGCAACAGGGCCAATGTCTCTTGTCCACTCTCGCTTTGCAGTATTGCCTGTTCGACGGTCATCTTCAGGCGGTTCAGCGGGGTCTTGAGGTCATGGGCGATATCGGTGCTCACCTGCCGCATGCCTTCGACGAGGCCGGAGAGGCGATCGAGCGCGTGGTTCATGTGCGTGGCGACGACATCGATATCATCGCCATTTCCGCGTAGCGGTATGCGGTCGGTTAGGTTGCCGCCGGAGACCTCGACCATTGTCCGTTCGATGCCATCGAGACGGCGTTGCGCGCGACCCGCGAGCCACGCGCCACCGGCCACGGCCAAGGCGACGATGGCGACAGAAGCCCAGGCGAAACTCACGAGGGCGATCCGTTCGAGATGGTTCGTCTCGGCATAGCTCTGCCCGATGATCAGATGATTGGGTCCGACATTTCCGGCGAAACTCCGGAATTGGCCACCGCTTGCCATTCCGACGTCTGTGGCAAGAACGGTGGAAAAGCCCTCCTGGAAACGGGCGGCCGGAATATTTCCCGCCACCCTTCTGCCATCGGGATCGAGCAGGAGAAAAATGCGATTGTTCGAGCGGCTAAGGCTGGCATAGGTGCCGACCGCTGCCGTCAGGTCCTCGAGATCGTTGGCGACGTAAGTCGAGGCGACAACGGAATAGGTTTCCCGGATCGACATGTCCAAAGCGCGCGACAATTCCCGCCTTAGCAGTTCGTAGGTCACCGCGCCGGCGATCAGAAAGGCCGTAATAACAAGGATGCCGAAGGTCAGCGCCAGCCTAAACGGCGTGCTGCGCAACAGCCTAGCGCGGCGCATGAAGGCAATAGCCCGTGTTGCGGACCGTGTGCAGAAGCTGGACCTCGAAGGGTTTGTCGATCTTGGCGCGAAGCCGGCTGATATGGGTTTCGACGACGCTGGTCTTCGGGTCGAAATGAAAGTCCCAGACCCGCTCCAGCAACATGGTGCGCGTCAGAACCCGGCCTTCGCCGCGCGTCAGTACCTCGAGCAAAGTGAACTCGCGCGGCTGCAGCTCGATCACCTGGCCCTGACGGGTGACGAGCCTGCGGACGAGATCGATTTCGAGGTCGGCGACGCGAAGGACAGTTTTCTCCTGCTGGATCGGCGGGCGGCGGGCAAGCGCGTTAACGCGCGCCAACAACTCGGAGAATGCGAATGGCTTGGTCAGGTAGTCGTCGCCGCCGGCCTCCAGTCCCTCGACCCGGTCGTCGACCCCTCCGACCGACGTCAAGAAAATTGCCGGCGTTTTCACCTGCGCGGCGCGAACCGCCCGGACCATCGACAGGCCGTCCAGCCCCGGAATCATCCGGTCGACGATCATCACATCGTAAGGGTTACGCGTTGCTTGAAAAAGCGCATCTCGTCCATCGGCGATGATGTCGCAGACATGCCCCATCTCCAGAAAACCCTTGGAAATATATTGCGCCGTCTTGGAGTCGTCCTCGACGACGAGAATATGCATGGGCTGTTGACGTCCTTCGCTTCAGACGGAATCCGGGGTTGCGCGCTTTGGTATCGCAGTATTGTGTCACCAACCTTAGCCGCACCTTACAGATTCGTAAGATACGCCTCTGGTTTGCCTTACGAAACCGTATTGTGGCGGACAGAAGGTCGTATGCGCAACCCAGTATAGCTTGATCTGCCGCCGATCAGAAATCGCATCGTGCGGAAGATCAATCACCGCCAAGTCGGTCATTCGGAGCTATTCACATGAGAACATTAATTGCCGCTTCCCTTTTTAATGTCGTTGCCCTGGCCGGCTTCGTTGCTCTTGCCATTCCTACCCACGCCGCTTCGGTGCCCTGCGAGGAAATGCTGAAGGACATGCGGGCGACCAAGGCCTCCGCAAAACTGAGCGATGCCGACAAGACGAAGGTCGACGATCTTGAGGCAAAGGCCGTCGAGCGTTGCAATGCGGACGATGACACCCGGTCCGACAAGTTTCTGTCGGAAGCCATGAAGATCATGGGCAAGTGACGAACGCAGCGGCCAGGAGAGACGTCATGAAAACACTTACCCTCATGGGCCCGGCGGAAGCGCTTAACCGTGTCCCGCGCGTCACCGTCGATTTCTGGCTCATCAAGTTGATGGCCGTGACGATGGGTGAAACGGCCGCCGACTATCTCGCCGTCAACCTTGGGCTGGGCTTGACTGTGACGACGCTGATCATGGCTGGTCTTCTCTTCGTCGGCTTGCAGATCCAGTACGCCCAGAAGCGCTATATTCCATACGTATACTGGACGGCGGTGGTGATGATCAGCATTGTCGGGACTTTGGTCACTGACAACCTCGTCGACAATTTGGGCATCCCCCTGTTTGCGACGGTGATCGGGTTCACCATCGCCTTAGCCCTGACGTTTGTTGTCTGGAGGGTGCGGGAGGGCACGCTTTCGATCCATTCGATCTCGACTGACAGGCGGGAGATCTTCTACTGGTTGGCTATCCTTTTCACCTTTGCACTTGGTACGGCCGTCGGCGATTGGATCGCCGAGGTGATGGGCCTTGGCTATGTGACGACGGGAATTCTGTTCGGCGTGATCATTGGCGCTATTGGCCTTGCCTACCGGTATCTGAAGCTCGACGCCGTCGTCGCGTTCTGGCTCGCCTACATCCTCACCAGACCGCTTGGCGCATCGTTGGGGGACTATCTGTCTCAGCCTATGGAGTATGGCGGACTTGGGCTGGGAACGATCTACACCAGCCTGCTGTTCCTCGCGGTGATCGTGCTCATCGTGGTCTATATGACGGCCCGATACGCTTCCGAGGCTGACATGGAGCAGAAAGCGTCAATTTAAAGTCGATCTTCCTCCATTTTGGAACATCGACGCTAGCTAGTAAGCAAACCGCGCATCAATGAGCTTTGGAGTCAGCATTGGTATCACGAGCACGATTCGGCTTCCCTGGGCGGGCTGCTCTATTCCCAGTGCCATGCCATGCAGCCGGGCTATAGCCGATACAAGGCTGAGGCCCAGACCGTTGCCGGGCGTATGTCGGCTCGGCTCGGCTCGGTGGAAGCGGCGCAAAACGGCTTCCGCTTCGGTGGGCGGAATTCCGCATCCGGTGTCTTCGACGATCAGACGGATCGCACCATCGATCTTCTCGAGTGTGACCGTCGCCCGTCCGCCAGCCGGGGTGAACTTGATGGCATTGTCGATCAGGTTGCCAATGGCCTCGAACAGCAGATTGGAATCACCCGACAGAGTGACGGCTGATCCGAGATGATTGCGGTAGGAAAGCGCGACATCGCGTTCCTCGGCGAAAGGCTCGTAGAACTCCATTGCGTCCTGTGCGATCGCCGCCAGATCGACGGGAAGAAACCCGGACCGCCGTATCCCGTCCTCGACTTCCGAAATTCGCAACAGTGCGCTGAATGTCTTTAAAATGCCCTGCAGCTCGACCACGGCCTCGTCTACATATCGTCCGTAGTCCTCGACGGTCACGGCGCGCCGGCGTGCCCGTTCCAGGCCAGCCAGCATGCGGGTCAACGGCGTGCGCATGTCATGGGCGATATTGTCGCAGACGCCTTTGACCTCATGCATGAGATGCTCGATCTCCTCCAGCATGTCGTTAACGACCGCAGCCAACCGGTCGATATCGCCACCGGCTCGGCCTGTCGGCAAGCGCTGCGCCAGATCACCATTCATGATCATCCGGGCGCTGCGGGTGATGCCCTCTATGCGTCGGATTGAGCCTGCTCCGACGAAGGCCGCTCCGAACAATCCCAAGACCGCTGTTACCACAGCGCCAAGCAACATGGCGTTCGCAAGCAATTCGTTGAATTCGTGCTGTTCGGCGACGCCTTGAGCAATCAGCAGTTGCTCGCCGTTTCTAAGCCGCCGGACCACCCCGCGAAACGGCAGACGACGGTCGCCGACGCGAACCTTGAAGTCGAACGGTGTCGTCGCGGCCGCCGCGTTGGGGGGCAGGGGTATGTCGCTGCCGGCCAGCAGTTTTCCGTTCTCGTCGAACAGTGCAAAGGAGCGCTCGAGACTGAGGCCGTTCGCTAGACGCGCGACCAGTCTTGTCCGGATGACATCCGGCGGCACATCCTGCAGCCCGGACACCTCCCGTAGCAGCCACTCATCCGTCCTTTGCGCGATGAAGTCGGAGGTTTGCCAGGCGACAAAGACAAACAGACTCGTCGCCGCAATACTGAACAAGACAAGGAATGTCAGCGCTAATCGGAAGCTGGTTGTGCGGAGGAGGTCAAACAGCCGCATCGAGCACATATCCTGATCCGCGCATCGTCCTGATCATCGGCGGCAGGCCCGCCAGGTCGACTTTCTTGCGCAATTTGCTGATATGGACGTCGATGACGTTGGTGGGCTCGTCGTAGCGATAATTCCAGACCTCCTCGAACAGCATGGTCCGGGTGACGACCTGGCCCGAATGGCGCATCAGATATTGCAGCAGCTTCATCTCCCTTGGCAGCAGATCGAGCAATCGTCCCGCCCGCCTGACAACATGGTTCAGAAGGTCGACTTCGAGATCGCCGACCTTCAGCACGGTTGCCTGGGCGACGCTGTAGCGGCGGCGGACGAGGACATCGATCCTCGCGGTCAGTTCGAGCGCCTCGAAGGGCTTTGTCAGATAGTCGTCGCCGCCCGCCTTCAACCCCCGGATGCGTTCGTCGACTGCCGATAGCGCACTGAGGATCAACACGGGTGTCTGAACACCCGCCGTCCTCAGGGTCGCCAGCAATCCCAAGCCGTCCGGGCTGCCCGGCAACATTCGGTCCAGGACGATGGCATCAAAATTTTCAGAGACGGCTTTCACCAGTCCCTCGCGTCCGTCGTGCGAACAGGCGACCTCGCAGCCATTGTCGACCAAAGCCGCTTCGATCTCGGCAGCGGTCTTCACATCGTCCTCGATCACCAAGATTCTCGACACATTTTCTCCAAGGAGCAAGCCTTATACGGATGGCATATGGTCAGATTGCTGTGCGACCTTATATGTGCGAAGACTAATCGGGTTTCGCCCAAACGTGAAAATATTTTAATCTAACGGTTGGGATGCCATGCGGGTGCTAGTCGTAGAGGACGATGATAAGACCGCTCACTACCTTGTACGGGGTTTGTCGGAGGCCGGAATCGTCATCGACCGCGCCGCGGATGGCGAACTCGGCCTGGCACTCGCCAGCGAAGACATCTATGACGCGTTGATCGTCGACCGCCTGCTGCCGAAGATGAGCGGCATCGATCTGGTCCTGGCCCTTCGCTGTCAGCAAAACCCGGTGCCGATCCTGATGCTGAGCGCGCTCGGCAATCCGCTCGATCGGGTGGAAGGTCTTCGCGCCGGCTGCGACGACTACCTCGCCAAGCCTTATGCCTTCGGCGAGCTGATGGCGCGGCTGCAGTCCATCGCGCGGCGGCATGACGGTGCCGCGCACGGGGCGGTGCTGATGGCCGGCGATCTCACCCTCGATATCCAGCAGCGGATCGCTATGCGGGCCGGAGGGGCTATCTCGCTGCAGTTTCGCGAATGTCTGCTTCTACAGACGCTGATGCGGCATGCCAATGCGGTCGTCACCCGTTCCATGCTGCTGGAGGCGGCCTGGGACTATGCCTTCGAGCCGCGCGGCAACATCATCGACATGCACATCCATCGGCTCCGCCGCAAGATCGACCATGGCCATGCCTTCGACTTGATCCGAACGATACCGGGTGTCGGTTACCGGCTGGCCACGGGGCCGGAGAGGGCGCAGCCTGCCGGCAAGACAGCGGCTCCTTAAACTTTTTTTCATCTTCGCGCGATTTGCCGTCCATGCGCCGGCCCGCACTGTGATGCTGCGATGCACCAATCCGTATCGCCAAGTCCAGTTGAGCGAGCGCCCCATGAATCATGATGCAATTCCGACGAAACCCGCCGTTGACACAAACCCGCGCCGCCCGCGGGACAGGGCCATCCTTGGCAGCCTCGCATTCCTGCTGGTTGCCGGAACCGCCGTTTCGGTCTTCTGGCCGGCACAGAAGAGCGTGTCGGCACAATCGCCCAAGGCCGCTGCCGCAGCGATACCGGTGGACACCGCGTCCGTGACGACGCAGGACCTGCCCATCGAGCGGTCCGGCCTCGGCGTGGTGACGCCGCTGACCGCCGTCGACGTCAAGGTGCGTATCGATGGGCAGCTGCAAAAGGTGCTGTTTTCCGAGGGCCAGACCGTCCATGCCGGCGATGCCATTGCCCAGATCGATCCGCGCCCCTATGACGCCGCCCTGGCGCAGGCGCAGGCGAGCCTGCAGAAGGACATGGCCCAGCTCGCCAGCAACAAGCTTGACGAGGCGAGGGCCAGGCGCCTGACCACCTCGGGCGGCGGCACGACCCAAGCCGCCGATCTGGCCACGGCCCAGGTCGCGGTCCTCCAGGCGACGGTCGATGGCGATCAGGCGGCGGTGGATATCGCCAAGCTGAACCTCAGCTTTGCCACGGTCACCGCGCCGATCTCCGGGCGTGCGGGTCTGCGAACCGCCGAACAGGGGGCAATCGTCCACAGCAGCGATACGGCCGGCATCGTGACGATCACCCAGATGCATCCGATTGTGGTCGAGTTCACGCTGCCGCAGGACGAGGTCCCGGCCTTAGTCGATGGCCAGTCCGAAGGCGTTCTGGCGGTTTCCGTCGACAGCCGCGATGGCTCCAAGCATCTGGGGGACGGCAGACTTTCGGTGATCGACAGCCAGGTCGACACCACGACCGGCATGATCAAACTCAAGGCCGAGTTTGCCAACGGCAATCTTGCCCTGTGGCCGGGCGAACTGGTGACTGCGCGGATTGTGCTGAGAACGGAAAAGAACCAGACGGTCGTGCCATCGGCGGCCATCCAGAACGGCCAGACCGGACCCTATGTTTTCGTCATGAAGCCGGATCAAACCGTGGCCACGTCATCGGTCAAGACCGGACCGGTGGTCGACGGCATGACGAGCTTGCTCTCCGGCGCGGCACCTGGGGACAAAGTTGTCATTTCCGGCCAATCGAGGCTCACGGACGGAACGAAGATCGCACCGAAGTTAGCGGTTCCGCAAAAGGTCGCCAGCGCCGGGGAGATCGCTCAATGAGCATTTCCGAGGTCTTTATTCGCCGCCGCGTCGGTACGTGCCTGCTGGCGCTCGGCATGATTTTGTTAGGCTCTGTCGCCTATTCGAAACTGCCCGTCGCCTCGCTGCCGCAAGTCGATTTTCCGACGATCGAGATATCAGCGACATTGCCGGGGGCTAGCGCCGATACGATGGCAACGTCTGTTGCTACCCCGCTGGAAAACCAGCTCTCGACCGTCTCCGGCGTGTCGCAGATGACCTCGACGAGTTCGTCCGGCCGCACCAGCATCACCATGCAGTTCGATCTCAACCGCGACCTGACCAGTGCCGCCCAGGACGTGCAGGCGGCGATCAGCGCCGCCAGCGGCCAGCTGCCGAAGGATCTACCAAGCGCACCGACATTCCACAAAACCAACCCTGCGGAAGTAACCTTCCTGACCTTGGCGCTGACATCTGACCGGCTACCGCTGACGGAACTTGATCACTACGCCGAAGACATCATCGCGCAGCAAATATCGCAGATGAGCGGCGTTGGGCTTGTCGACTATCACGGGCCGCAGCGCCCTTCGATCCGCCTTCGTCTCGATCCGGACAAGCTCGCGTCGCGTGGGCTGACGCTTGAGGACGTTCGCACGATCGTTGGAACGCAGACCCTGAACGCGCCGAAGGGATCTGTGTCCGGCGACGGTCGCACAACGGTTCTTGACGCCACTGACCAGATTGTCGACGTCCCGGCCTATCAATCGATGGTGGTCGCCTACCGCAACGGCGCCCCGATCTATGTCAAGGATCTTGGAACGGTGATCACCGGGCCAGTGGACACGCACCAGGCGGCCTGGCTGCAGGACCGCCGCTCGGTCATGCTCGACATCCACAAGATGGCCGGGTCCAACATTCTCAGCACGACGCAGGCCATCAAGGACCGGCTTTCGGCGCTTCAAGCGGCGCTGCCTGCGGGCATCACGCTTTCCGTCGTCGGCGACCGCACCCAGATCATCACCTCCTCCGTCTCCGACGTGCAGATGACCATGCTGATCACCATCGGCCTCGTAGTGATGGTCATCTTCGCCTTCCTGCGCAATGTCTGGGCGACCGTCATTCCCGCCGTGACGATTCCGCTGTCACTGGTCGGCACTTTCGCGGTCATGTACCTGCTGGGCTACAGCCTCGACAACCTGTCGCTGATGGGGCTGACCATCGCCGTCGGCTTCGTCGTCGATGACGCGATCGTCGTGATCGAAAATATCGTCCGGCATCTGGAGCAGGGAAAGTCCAAGCTGCAGGCGGCGATCGAAGGCGCGAGGGAGGTCAATTTCACCATCATCTCGATGACCATCTCGCTGATCGCGGTGTTCATTCCGATCCTGCTGATGGGCGGTATCGTTGGCCGGCTTTTCCGGGAGTTCGCCGTCACTGTCAGCGTCGCCATCCTGGTGTCTGGTCTGGTGTCGCTGACGGTGACGCCGATGCTGTGCGTCTGGCTGATCAGGCACGATCACCAGCAGACGCATGGCAGGCTCTATCTGTGGTCGGAGCGCTTCTTGGACGCCTGCACGCGGGGATACGGACATTGCCTGGACATCGTGCTCCGCCATCGCCTGCCCACCCTGTTCGTGGCATTCGCAACGCTTGCCGCGACGCTCTGGCTGTATACGTCGATGCCCAAGGGCTTTTTGCCGCAGCAGGACACCGGCTACATCCAGGCGCAGGCGCAGGCGGCCACCGACATTTCCTTCGAGGCGATGTCTAAGAATATGCAGGCACTCGGCAAGATCATCACCGTTGATCCGGCCGTCGAGAACGTTGCCTACTGGATCAATCCGAGCCCGTCGGCCGCCGTCGGTCAGGTGCAGATCGACCTCAAGCAGTTTGGCACACGAAGCCCGGCCGCCGACGTGATGGCGCGGCTGAAGAAGGCGACCGCCAATCTCGAGGGCCTAACGATCGGCATGCAGGTGCGTCAGGACATCCAGGTCGGCGGGCGGTCCTCGGCCTCGCAGTATCAGTATACGTTGCAGGACCCGGACGCAGCCGAACTCGACAAATGGGCGGCGGTCATGGGCAAGACGATGGCCGCCCTGCCGGAATTGCAGGACGTCATCTCCGACAAGCAGACGGCGGCGACCAGCGTGACGCTCGACATCGACCGCACCACGGCCTCGCGGCTTGGCGTCGATGCCGAAACCATCGACAACACGCTCTACGACGCCTTCGGCCAGCGGCAGGTTGCCACCCTGTTTACCCAAGTCAGCCAGTATCACGTCGTCATGGAGGTCGACCCACGCTTTGCCCTGACGACGGAGGCGCTCAGCCATCTCTACGTCCGCTCGTCGACGACCGACAAGCTCATTCCCTTGAGCATTCTCGGGACATTGAGAAATGGCGTCACGCCCGTATCGGTCAATCACCAGGGATCGATGCCCGCCACGACGCTGTCGTTCAATTTAAAGCCGGGCTTCGCGCTAAGTGATGCCGTGACGTCCATCCACGCGGCGGAGGTGTCCGTCGGAATGCCCGTTACCGTGATCGGTACGTTCCAGGGAACGGCGCAGGCTTTCCAGGACTCCATGGCAAGCGAGCCCTATCTGATCTTGGCCGCCGTCATCGCCGTCTATATCGTTCTCGGCGTGCTCTACGAAAGCGCGATCCACCCGCTCACGATCATATCGACACTGCCGTCCGCCGGTCTCGGCGCGCTGCTTGCCCTAAAATTGTTCGGCCAGGACCTTTCTATCATGGGCATGATCGGCATCATCCTCCTGATCGGTATCGTCAAGAAGAACGCCATCATGATGATCGACTTCGCGCTGGAAGCCGAGCGGCATCAAGGGATGAGCCCGGCAGAGGCGATCCGCCAAGCTTGCCTGCTGCGCTTCCGGCCGATCATGATGACTACCCTTGCGGCGCTCCTCGGTGCATTACCACTGGCGATTGGGAACGGTCCGGGCTCGGAACTTCGAGTACCGCTTGGCATCGCCATTGTCGGTGGCCTAATCGTGTCGCAGATACTGACGCTGTTCACAACGCCGGTCATCTACCTGATGCTGGGAAAGCTGGCGCAAAGAACTAGCAGGGAGCCGTCCAAGGCGGCCATGGCCCACTGAGGGTCGACGGTCCGCCTACCGCTGCTGCGGCGCGATAGAGACGCCATCCTTCGAGCGTCTCTATCGACATTACCAAATGGTATGGCGCGAGCGAGGTGTCTGTAAGCAAACCGCTTCATTGTGCACTGCAGCGTGGCGCCCTTGCTGCGCGGTTCAACACGAGGCGACGATGAAAAAACTGATGCTGATCCTCTCTATCCTGGTGCCTCCGGCGCTGATGGCGACCTCTCTGCTGGTACCCGCATTTGCTGCAACACAAAGTGGACTTGGCGATCTCTCGGCCTTCGAATCAATTGCGGCCGATACGCTTCGTCTCGTGAAAGCGGGCGACCTGGGCGGTGCAAAAAATCGCATCACTGACTTTGAGACAGCCTGGGACGCTACCGAACCAAAACTGTATGCAGCAGACAAGCAACGCTGGGGCGTAATCGACGATGCAGCCGACGGCGCGATCTCTTCGCTGCGCAAGGGAAAGCCCGACGTACACAATGTGGAATCTGCGCTATTTAAGCTCATGAATACATTAGGAACCTCCGCTTCCAAATAGCGGAGAATTCCTTGGAGAGAGGAACGCGTTCACTCATTGCATGGCATGAGGCCCGGCGAACGCGAGGATACGCAAGCCGTTAAGTTCGTCCGCAACAACGGGCGCCCCGCTCAACAACCGTGATTGACGGGCCTCCGTCCATAATGAAAGCTCACCAATGAATAAGTTAGGCGCGATAAATAAGATCGCCGAAATTACTGTCTTTTTCTGGGTTGCTAAAATCGTCGCAACCACGCTTGGCGAAACGGCAGGCGATTTCATCTCTCAGACACTGAACCTCGGTTACGTCGTAGGCCTTTTGATAACAGGGGTGCTGCTAATCGCTATCCTCGTTTTTCAGGTTAGATCAACGGTTTTTCACTCCGGTCTGTTCTGGGCAGCAATCGTCGCCACGACGACCGCTGGAACCGAGGTTTCAGACATGATGGATAGGACCTTTGGACTGGGGTATGTCGCCGGATCCTGTGTTCTTGTCGTAGGTCTCGGACTATCTCTTGCCGTCTGGTACTACCGCAAGGGAAACTTGGCTGTCGTTCCGATCGCGGACCGTGACACCGAGATTATGTTTTGGATTGCTGTGATATTTTCAAACAGCCTGGGCACAGCGTTTGGCGATGCGCTCGTAGATTTTATTGGCTTGAGCTATATGCAAGGCGCACTGGTTACCTCTGGGGTGATCGCGCTCGTTCTCATGCTGCATTACTTTACAAAGATGAACGAGGTCTCTCTTTTCTGGGCGGCATTTGTTTTCACGCGGCCTTTCGGCGCAACCTTCGGCGATTTCTTGACGAAGCCACTTGAAAAAGGTGGTCTGGAACTGGGCACTTGGCAGGCCTCAGCGGTATCGACAGCATTGCTGATCGTCGTTGCCTGGCTTTCTACCAGGTGGCGAACAGATAGGGACCCAGCCAGGCAGGGGTCTTGACCTATTCAGCATCGAATTTCGTCGAACGCGTGCAGGAGAGCGGTATCATGCCCACTGAAAGTCGCACTCGTTCGACATTCATTGGGCCGTCGAGGTGAGTTCAGGCGACTGTCAGCTTGTCCCGACATTACGAAATACACCACGGGCTAAAGGCATTCGCATAATTGTGACGGAGTGCCCTGCCTCGGGATAGGTCGACACACCCTGTGAGGGGTAGGAATCACCGAGCATTCTACGAAACTGGACACCTCAGAGAGCCCCGCAGGTCAGAACGATCAAAATTACAACCCAGTACACGGTAAACCAATCATCGTTCGAGCCAACCATTGGCTGACGTGCGCCGCAACGACGCTGTTTTCGGCGCATTCATTCAGAGAATTGTTGATGAATATAAATGTCCAAGATATGGCCGGCTTTAGGATTGATGAACACTCGGGCAGGTCAGTACGCCACTTACTTTGGGTAACGTTGACAGCCCTAGCGATCGATGTCCTAATCTTCGAGATACTATTCGAGTTTGGTGTTGGTTTCCTGCCTGCGTTGACGATTAGTTTCGTCTGTTCCTCCGTCTTCAGCTATGTCGTTTGCTCGCAGGCGCCAGCCACTCCGCGGTCTCCAGGAGCCAAGGTCTCGGCAGAAGCCGTGCGCTTCATCGCCATCTGCCTTCTTGGTTTCTGACTGCGAGGAGGCGTCCTTTCGGATGCGAGTCAATTCCTGCACTGGCCACCGCTAGCATCGATTGTCGCCGGGGCGGGCGCATCGGCTATCGTGAGCTATCTGGGGGGCGATTTTTTGTTTTTCAAACTTCTTCGGATTCTCTGTCAGCCGATCGCTGGCGGCTGGCCGCCTTCGGCATAGTCGGCTATATGCTGGCCTTGCGGCTGGCCTACCTTGGGCTTTTGAACCTTCTCCCGGAAGAAGCCTATTATTGGAATTTTTCACAGCACGTCGATATTGGCTACCTCGATCACCCGCCGATGGCCGCATGGACGATCTGGCTCGGCACCAACCTGTTCGGTAACACCGCATTCGGGGTCCGAATCCGAGCCTACCTTTCGTGGATCGCAGTAGCCTTCTTCCTCTACCGGTTCACTGCCAACCTGTTCGGCAAATCCACGGCCATCATTTGCATCGTTCTCACTGCCACGCTCCCCGTTTTTTTCTACACGGGCTTCATAATGACGCCCGACGTGCCTCTGACGGTCGCCTGGGCTGGTGCCGTCTATTTCCTAGAGCGTGCTCTTATCGCCGACAGGCAGCAGGCCTGGTGGGGCGTCGGAATTTGCGCCGGCCTTGGAATGGTTTCCAAATACACGATCGCGCTTCTTGGTCCCGCAGCGCTGATCTTTCTCGTCCTCGACCCCCCGGCGCGCCGCTGGCTCAGGAAGCCCGAGCCCTATGTTGCCGCCATCCTCGCCTTGGCACTGTTTTCTCCCGTGATCTACTGGAACGCCATTCATGGGTGGGCTTCATTTGCGTTTCAGAGCACCCAGCGGCTGGAAGACCCTGCAAAGTTTTCAACGCCGTCTTTGGTGGCAAGCGCTGCACTCTTGCTGACACCGCTTGGGCTGATCTCCGCGCTAGGCGTCTTCGTATCACGTCGCCGCCGGTCCGTTCTCGCCCCGATCGCCGACGTCCAAGCTCGCAGAAAGCTGCTCTTCATCACGGTGTTCACCGCAGCACCTTTGTCCGTCTTCTTGGCATTCAGCTTCGTGCATCAGGTCAAGCTCGACTGGACAGGCCCCGTCTGGTTGGCGATTCTGCCGGC
This sequence comes from Rhizobium rhododendri, assembly GCF_007000325.2. Lineage (GTDB taxonomy): Bacteria > Pseudomonadota > Alphaproteobacteria > Rhizobiales > Rhizobiaceae > Rhizobium > Rhizobium rhododendri. The sequence goes on from NZ_CP117269.1 coordinate 85,806, forward strand.
CATAGCCGCCATGATCTTCCAGTCGGGCCAGCGTTCCAAGTTCGAGGTCGCGATCAACAGGCTGTGTAGGAACGCTGGCGATTTACGCGGTTTTTCTCCACTACATGGTCGTCGGGCTGCCACTTGTCGGTCATCTCGGGAACATCCGCACGCTTCCCGTCGCTTGGGACGCGTTCGGCCATAAGGTCGGCCTCGTGCAGCAGGCTGTCGAGAAGGAAACGGGACAAAGCGTGCTGCTTGCAGGAATGGACAAGTACTTCGTCGCCAGCGAGATTGCATTCTACAACCGCCAGGGTCCCGATGTCATTCAGAAATCGGTGGGTGCCGGTCCGTTTGGAAACGACAGCCTGATGTACGGCTATTGGTACAAGCCTGCCGATATGCAAGGACGGACGATCATCTTGTTCGGGGTGAAAAGCGGGGACGTCGAACAACAGGACCTCGGACGCTATTTCGATCGGCTGACGGATATCAGGAGCCAAACCGTCAGGAAGAATGGAGCTTCTATCGGCCAGTTCTACTACCGGGTCGGTTACGGATATCGGGATTGCTCTGTGGTGCTGATCTCATGCTCGACCAAGTGACACCGTGGCTGTTAGTTTTCCAATTCAAGTCCTTTGAAATCCGCGCTAACACCTAAAAAAATCTGAATAATATCGATGAAGGAGAAACGGAGTTCAGTTGGCTGTCAGGGTTGAATGAAAGAACCACCGCTTAAGGTAAACCGTCGGTCTTTGACCTCGGTTTGGGGGAATTCTGTCGCTCAAACGGCTGATGCGGAAAATCGGGCTATTCGTCTCGCTTCTGCTCGAAGGACATAAATTTTATGAATTCGATTGCCGCTTCTCGCCTCACTAGAGACGATCCAGATCTTTCGATTGCCCAATCGTATCTCCACAATGCCGGGCCGTCGCTTTCCATTGTTATTCCGACGTTGAACGAGCGCGAGAACATACCCACCCTTGTTGGGCGACTGCGCGACGCGCTCGAAGGCATCGATTGGGAGGTCATTTTTGTTGATGACGACTCCGTCGACGATACGATGGAGAGGGTCAGGCAGCTCTCGGTTTCCGATCGACGCATCCGTGGCCTCCGCCGTGTGGGCAGAAGAGGACTGGCTGGCGCGTGCCTGGAAGGAATTCTTTCCAGCTCCGCTTCCATTGTCGCTGTAATGGACGCCGACCTCCAGCATGATGAGAAGCGTCTCACTGAAATGCTTGCCGTGATTCGTCGTGGTGAAGCCGACCTGGTGGTGGCCAGTCGATATATCAGTTCGGATGGAGCGTCGGACGGACTCTCCAAAATCCGGCATGCAGGCAGCCGGCTGGCGGTCGGATTGGCCCAGTCGCTTCTCGGAGTTCGCCTGAGCGATCCGATGAGCGGTTTCTTCATGATCCGCAGAGAGTTTGTCGAGGAGGTCGCACCGCGCCTTTCTCATCAGGGCTTCAAGATTCTTCTAGATATCGTTGCATCGTCGACGAAGCCGATCAGGATTGAAGAAGTCTCATATTTATTCAGTCCGCGCCTTTACGGCGAGAGCAAGCTCGATGCTAGCGTTGTCTTCGAATATCTTGGCCTGCTTATCGCCAAGGCCTCGCGGGATACGGTTTCGGCCCGGTTCCTGGCGTTTTGCATGGTCGGCTCGGCTGGGGTTGCAATCCATCTGAGCATCCTGCGAATACTACTCACGTCCGATGTAGCCTTCCCAACGGCGCAGGCCGCGGCGATGCTGACTACCATGACCTTCAACTACACGCTGAACAACTCCTTGACCTACAGGGATCGCCGCCGCCGTGGTTGGCGCTTTCTGACGGGCCTTGGAATGTTCGCGGCTCTCTGCAGTTTGGGCGTCGTTGCCGGCGTGGGTGTCTCATCCGCTTTCTATCAGAACGAACCACGTTGGTGGGCGGCTGGGCTTGCGGGCGCAGCGATTGGCGCGGCTTGGAACTATATGACCAACTCGGCCATCACCTGGCGCAAGATGTAGCGAGCAGGCCGCCCGTCAATGCCGATAGCCGGACAATCTCGGTTCGGGCGGCAGGAGAACGCATGCTTCGCAGATTGAATGACTGGACGGTGTCGCTGGCAAGCAGGCCCCCGGCAGAAAATGGTTATGGCGTCATAGCCTTGATAGAAAGCTCGATCTTTCTCGTGGGCCGAGGCTTTGGAATCGCGTCGATATTACGTGTCATCGGATCGTATCCTCGTTGCCGTTCAGCGGACCGTATAGCCGCCGTCGACCGGGAGTGCGTGCCCGATCACGAATGTCGACGCAGGGCTAGACAGCCAGAGAACCGCGTCGGCTATTTCCTCGGCCGTACCGAGGCGACCGATCGGAACATCCTTCATCATCACGTCCATCGCTTCCGGCTGCGTCTCGAGCATGGTGGTGACCATCGGTGTCGAGATGATCCCGGGGCAGACGGCGTTGATGCGGATGCCCTTCGGCGCGTATTCGAGGCCGGCACTTTTCGTCAGACCGACGACGCCATGCTTGGAGGCATGGTAGATGCCGCGCTCGGCAATTCCGACGATACCGCCGAGGGAGGAGTTGTTGACGATGGTGCCGCTGCCTTGTTCGCGCATGTGGAGCAGTTCGTACTTCATGCAGTTCCAGATACCGCGCAGGTTCACGCCCATGACGAATTCGTAGTCGGAAGCTTGGGCCAGCGCCGTCTCCGCCACGGGACTCTGGACGCCTGCGTTGTTGAAGGCTGCGTCGAGACCGCCGAAGGTGGCGATCGTCTCGGCAACCATCGCCTCAACCTCTTGCATGTTCGCGACATCGCAGCGGATGCCGATGGCGCGGTGGCCTTCCGCAACCAGTTCGGCGGCGGCAGCCCTGACCGCGTCTTCGTTCACATCGGCGAGGGCGACGGCAGCACCCGCGGCAGCGAACTTCTTCGCTGTGGCCAATCCCATGCCGGATGCAGCGCCCGTGACGAGCGCCACCTTGTTCTGAAAGTCGAATGTCATTTTTGGTTTTCCTGTCATATCGATTTGTTGGTCGGATTACGGCGTCCGGGTCAGTTTCAGCAGCCGATCCTCCGACGGGCCTTCGGCGCGCGGGGATCGATTGGTGGTGATGAGGTAGATGTCGCGGCCGACGGGCAGAACGTCGCGGATCCTGTCGCCGGATGTGAAAATTGGGTTGAGGGTCTTCGCCCGTTCGTCGAACGCGTACAGTCCCTTGCCGACGAGCGTTGCGACAAGCAGTTCGGTGCCCGCGAATACGATGCCGGACGGTGCCCAGGTCTGGTAGCCGGAGTGCAGGAGCGGTCGCTCCATCCCCTGACGATCTTCATCGCCGAAAATGATCGGCCATCCGTAGTTCCGTCCGGGGAGTACCAGATTGATCTCGTCATGGGCGGACTGCCCGTGTTCCGCGACAAACATGCGACCTTCAGGATCCCAGGCAAGTCCCTGAGGGTTTCGATGGCCGAGGGAATAGACGTAGGAGCCGGAAAAGGGATTGTCGGCCGGGACCTTTCCATCGACCGTCATGCGCAGGACCTTTCCCGCCAGGCTCGAGACACCCTGGGGGCGGTGGCGGTTCTCCGTCTGTCCGGTCATCACATAGAGATTTCCATCCGGACCGATGGCGACCCGGCCGCCGTTATAGAGAAGGTGCCCGGGAATTCCGTCGATAATAACCCGTGTCTCGCGCCATGAGTTTCCGTCGAAGCGCGCCTCGATGACCTTGTTCGCGAGTCCACCGCTAGCCCGGTAGGTCTGGTAGAAGTAGGCGATGCCGCTCGTGTCGAAATCCTTCGGCAGCGCCATGCCGAGCAGACCGCCGCCGCCTTCGCGGGCGATAGGATCCGAGGTCCTCACAGGGTGCCGTGCCAGGCGGCCGTTTTCGATCGACACGACGTTGCCCGCGGCTTCCGTGATCCAGATCCGACCGTCAGCCTCCTGTATCTCCCAGGGGTAATCCAATCCTTCGGCCGCGACTTCGGCTATCCAGTCCGAGCTGGATGTGGCGGAAACAGGCGACACTGGACGAAGATCCTGAGCCCGAGCTTTGAACGATGTCAGAGCGGTCACCAGGACGAGTGCCCCGGCCAATGTCATTGCATATCTCATCGAAGGCTCCCCGGTTCAGTGGTCAGTCGAGATACTGCTCGTCCGAGACCTTCTCCATCCAGGCGACGTTCGTGCCGTCCTTCATGTTGGTGATGGCGATATGGCTGACGCCAGTCGTTGCGGTCGCACCGTGCCAATGCTTCACGTCGGGCGGGCACCAGATGACGTCACCCGGCCTCATGACGCGCTTCTCAGCGCCTTCCTCCTGCACCCAACCCGTCCCCGATGTGACGATCAGGATCTGGCCTGCGGGATGCGTGTGCCAAGCAGAGCGGGCGCCGGGGTCGAATGTAACGTGGCCGCCTGGAACGAGGGGATAGTTCGCCGGACCCCAGTCGCTGCGGACGGAGTGGATGTCGGAATGGCAGATCCCGGCGTAGAGGATGTCGAGAAGCACGTCGTGTGGCCCAACGGCCCGACGTTCGATCTCGATCTGGCTGAACTTCGATGTCGCGCTCGTTGCGGCGAAGGCTCGAACGTTGCTCGAGCCAGTGTCGATCGCCTGACCATCCGCGCTGGACTGCGCATTGGCACTTCCAGCCATCGCCATAAGAGGCGCGGCCACTAGCGCTGCGCCACCGATCAGCAGGCCACGGCGGCTCGTTCTAGCCCCATGCGTAAAGTCACCACACGCTTCGCACATTCGCGATCTCCTTCTCAAGGATTGGACAGCATTCTCCGATCCCGCACCGGAGAGCCCGGCGGGTTCGACTTTGGTATTCGCTAAGTTCAGGTCACCCCTGGTACTGGTGGTCCATCACGTGTTCCATCCAGTCGACCACCTTGCCGTCGACATGCTCCTGGATCGCGATATGCGTCATCGCGATCGTTGGGGAGGCGCCATGCCAGTGCTTCTCGCCCGGTGGAAACCAGACGATGTCCCCGGGACGGATTTCCTCGATCGGGCCGCCTTCGCGCTGCACGCGTCCAAGGCCTGCCGTCACAACAAGCGTCTGGCCGAGCGGATGTGTATGCCACGCCGTGCGCGCACCCGGTTCGAACGTAACCGTTCCGGCCGAGCCGCGACGGGCGTCGTTGGCTGCAAACATGGGATCGATGCGCACCGTGCCCGTGAACCAGTCTGCCGGTCCTTTGTTCGAGGGCGTAGTGCCGTTTCTCGTGATGTCCATGGCCTGATCCTTCCTGCTCCTGTTGAGAAGAAAGTAGCGCAGCGCATTCAGAAGGATTAGATGTCTAATTCTGCAAAGACATATGGGCACAGCACATGAATAAAATATCGCGTCGTGGCGAATTTCTGCTAGATTGACGTTCGATTAATGCGAGGTACCCATCAATGCTGCGTGAGAATGTCAACGATCTGCTCGCGTTTCTCGTCGTCGCCCGTGAGCGTAGCTTCACCAAGGCTGCAGCGAAATTGGGCGTCTCGCAGTCGGGCCTGAGCCATACCGTCCGCGGCCTCGAGGAGCGTCTCGGCTTGCGCCTCCTGACGCGAACGACCCGCAGCGTTGCGGCCACGCCGGAAGGCCAGCGCCTGCTGACAATGGTCGGCCCGCGCTTCGAAGAGATCGAGCGCGAACTGATCGCGCTGACGGATCTGCGGGAGAAGCCTGCCGGAACCATCCGCATCACCGCAGAAGACTTTGCGATCGACCATGTTCTCTGGCCGAAGCTCCGAGAGGTGCTGCATGAGTATCCCGACATCAAGGTGGAGTTCGTCGTCGACTATGGCTTGGTCGACATCGTCGCCGAGCGCTTCGATGCTGGCGTCCGTCTCGGCGAGATCGTGTCACAGGGAATGATTGCGGTGCGGATCAGTCCGGAACAGCGAATGGTGGTTATCGGATCGCCGGATTATCTTGAGCTGAACCCCGCGCCACTGGTTCCACAGGATCTGACGCACCACAACTGCATCAATCTCCGCCTGCCGACCAGGGGCGGATTGTATGTCTGGGAGTTCGAGAAGGATAAGCAGGAGCTCCGGGTGCGGGTAGATGGCCAGATGACCTGCAACGGCATAACTCAGATCAGGAACATGTCGATCGATGGATTCGGTCTGGGCTTCATTCCCGAAGGGCTTGCCGCACCTGAGATCGAGGCAGGACGGTTGGTCGAGGTGCTGGGTGACTGGTGTCCTTATTATCCAGGATACCATCTGGTTTATCCGAGCCGGCGACAGTCTTCCGCGGCGTTCAAGGTCGTCGTCGATGCCCTGCGTGACCGATAGTGATCGTGCCCGAGTCACTCGGAAGGGGGCACGATAGCGTCGCGGCGAGATTAGCTCGGCCGCTTTTCGAACACGTCCTTGACCACGGGAACAGCGGAAAAGACGTTTGGCCATCCGGCGTAGAAAGTGAGCTGGGTCAGCATTTCCGAGGCCTGATCCTGTGTCAGCCCGGCATTCATCGCGCGGTTGAGATGGTAAGTGATCTGAGCAACCTGGCCGGACGCGATCAGGGATGTGACGGTGATGAGGCTGCGATCGCGTGGCGCAAGACCGGGACGAAGCCAGAGATCCCTAAACAGGACACCGTTTGTATATTCCACAACGCCCTGTGAAACGGGTCCAACGTTATTCTCGACCCCCTTGGCGCGCTCGGCATCTGCAGCTTCATCTAGTTGGAGTGGAGCAGGGGATGCGTCGGGGAGCTGGTCCGCGCCGATGCCGCGTGCGGCGAAGACCTGAGCGGCCACAGTAACTGCGCCCGTTGCGTTCCCCCAACCCGAATAGAAGGCGAGGTGGGTAATGATCTCCGAGAGCTCTACTGGCGTGACCCCGTTGTCGAGCGCCAGGTTGAAGTGGTACGGCATCTCGACTGGCTGGTTCCGGGCGATTAGGGCTGCAACCGTGATGACGCTGCGGTCACGCGGCGAAAGACCTGGTCGCTTCCAGAGGTCGCCGAGCAGAACTCCCTGCGTGTATTTGGCCAGAGCGGGTGAGACCGACTGAACGTCGGCCATGGTGACGGGCACAGACCCGAGACGCTTCTTGTCCTCATCGGCAAGCGCGGGGAGCGAGGCAGCTAGCGTCATTGAGAGAGCCGTAGCGGCAAGCTTGTTCATTTCCGTTTCCTTTCAAATGTGGGCTCGTTCGGAGCCGGGCGGCGTCCGGTCGAATTCTCGGCATGATCACCAAGCATAGGCTTCCGGTGCGCCGACCCCGTATCCCGGCCAGATCTCGTCGAGGCGATCGAGCGTGTCTTGAGACAGGGTAACGTCCAACGCTCCGAGATTCTCGGTAAGTTGCTCGACGGTGCGCGGACCAGTGATGGGAGCGGTGACGACAGGATTTTGCAGCAGCCAAGCCAGCGCCACGTTCGCAGGCTGCTCGCCGATGTTCCGGCAGAGCGCCTCGTAGGCTTCCAGTTGGGGACGGAACTTATCGATCTGCCTCGTGACCTTGGGTTTGGAGCGGCGCCCATCAGCCGCTTTCTGCAGGATCCCTCCGAGCAGTCCACCGCCAAGCGGGCTCCAGGCAACCAATCCCAGACCGTAGTGGCGGCAGGCCGGAATGACTTCCAGTTCGACGGTCCGCGCCGTCAGATTGTAGAGGCTCTGCTCGGAAACAAGACCGAGGAAATCGCGGGCCTGTGCCTTCGATTGAGCCGTGGCGATGTCCCATCCGGCGAAGTTACTGGATCCGACATAGAGAACCTTGCCCTGTTGAACGAGCAGTTCCATCGCCTGCCAGATCTCCTCCCACGGGGTGTTCCGGTCGATATGGTGCATCTGGTAGATGTCGATGTGGTCCGTCTGCAGACGGCGCAGACTGTCCTCGCAGGCCTTCCGAATATGGTAGGCGGACAGGTATTTATCGTTCGGACCAACCTCCATCGGCTGGTAGACCTTGGTGGCGAGAACGATCTTCTCCCGGCGTCCGCCTTGGGCAAGCCATCGTCCGATGATCTCCTCGGAAATGCCCCAGCCCTTCTTCATGTCCGGCGCGTTCGGTCCGCCATAGACATCTGCGGTGTCGAAGTAGTTGATGCCGACCTCCTGCGCCTTGTCCATGATCTCGAAGCTCGTCGTCTCGTCGGTGAATTCACCGAAATTCATGGTTCCCAAGCAGAGCGGGCTGACTTTGAGGCCTGTGCGGCCGAGATGTCTGTATTCCATGTCAAAGCGTCCTTAATCTTGCATTTAAGATTCGGTTGGAACATTGAGCAGAGCTCTGGCGACGCATGGGACGCCAGGAGGTCGTCCACTTAGTTATTTTGGAAGCGCAAAGGCCACGACGTAATCACCCATCTTCTTGCTGGCACCCGTCCCGCCGGCGCTGATCAGCACGAACTGCCGACCGCTTTGCGGCGAGACATAGGTCATGGGCGTCGTTTCTGCCCCGACCGGCAGGCGCCCCTTCCACAATTCCTGGCCGGTGCGCACATCGATTGCGCGCAGGTAGTAGTCCTGTGTGCCAGCCATGAAGATTATTCCGCTGGAGGTCGTCACGGGGCCACCGCGCGTCGGCATTCCGATCGGAATGGGCAGGTGTGTCGGCATGTTGAGCGGGCCGAGATCTTCCGCGGTGCCCATCGGCATCTGCCAGGCGATCTTGCGCGTGGCGAGATCGATGGCCGTGAGAGTGCCGAACGGCGGTGCCTGGCAAGGCGTGCCGAGTACTGATGTGAATGTGCCCTGCTCGATGCCCCAAGGCGTACCTGCTTGCCTGCCACCAGCTCCTTCCGACCCTGGACCACTGTGGGTGGCGTCGAACTCGGTGCGAGGGACAAGACGGCTGGTGGTGCCGGTGCGGATGTCGTTGACGATGAGATAGCCGAGGTTTTCTGCAATCGAAACAGAGCCCCAGTTCATGCCGCCAAACCAGCCGGGAAAGTGGATGGTGGTTTTGGCGCTAGGAGGCGTGAACGGGCCCTCGTATCGCGCCTTCTTGAAGGCGATGCGGCAGGCCAACTGGTCGAGCGGTGTCATCCCCCACATACGCGCCTCGGTGAGACGCTCCACGCCGATGGTGGGCATGCCCAACGAGAACGGTTGCGTCAGCGAGGTGTGATCGTCGGCGACGCCGCCTTGAGGAACGGGTCGTTCCTGAACGTCGGCAATCGGACTTCCGGTCCGCCGATCAAGCATGAATATCTGGCCGGTCTTGGTTGTCTGGATCAGGGCTGGAATGGTGCTGCCATTGCCATCCGGGACATCATAAAGCGCCGGCTGCGACGGGACGTCGAAGTCCCAGATGTCATGATGCACCGTCTGGAAGCGCCACCGCTCGCGACCGGTTGCCAGATCCAGTGCCACGATTGATGAGGAATATCGCTCGTCCGCTTCGGTGCGATGGCCGCCCCAGAAATCAGGTGTCGCGTTCCCGGTCGGCAGATAGATCAGCCCAAGTGCATCGTCATAGGCAGGTGTCGACCAGACGTTGGGCGTTCCGCGCGAGTAGTCTTCGCCTGCTGGCGGGAGGCCTGTAATGTTGGGGTTGCCAAGATCCCAGGCCCAGACAAGCGCTCCGGTGCGCACGTCGAAAGCGCGCACGACGCCGGATGGTTCATTGACCTCTGCATTGTCCCACACAAGACCACCGACGATGATCAGATTACGGGCAATCGTTGGTGCGGCAGTGGGAAAGTAGAAGCCCGGTCTGACGTTGCCCATGCCAGCGCCAAGATTGACAACGCCGTTGTCGCCGAAGTCGGTGCATGGCGCGCCCGTCGACGCATCGAGTGCCACGATGCGCGCATCCACCGTGGTGGAGATAATACGGCGGGTGCACAAGGCAGAGCTCGATGATGCTGCGGAAGCCCGCTGCGTTCCGGTCGATGAGGCGTCGTGATATCCGACGCCACGGCAACGCGGACGGTTGTTTCCGGTCGCCTTGGCATCGAACCGCCAACGCTCCTGCCCAGTTTCCGGATCCAGCGCGAAGATGGCGTTTGATTGGGTGCAGCCATAAAGCAGCCCGTTCACAAATAGCGGCGTTGTGACAAAACCCTCGCCCTTGTCCGGGTTAGGGATTTCACCCGTGCGGTAGGTCCAGGCGACTCGCAGGCCTGAGACATTGTCAGTAGTAATCTGATCAATTGGGGCATAGCGTGTGCCAGAGGGTGTTCGGCCCCAATAGGACCAACTGGTGCCTGCAATCGGACCAACAGCGGCGCCAGGAACAGGCTGCGACGCGGCATCTGCGGTCACGATTGGATGAGGCTGGAAGGCCGAATATGTGGTCGCGGCAAGAGCAAGAAGGATAACAGCCGCCAAACCGTAGGAAGGAGCCTTGAACCGTCGGCGCGAACCACGGAGCAGGGCAGGCGTAACCAGCAGAACGGGCAGAGCAATGACAGCAGGCGCAAAAAGCCGGGACACGAGCGGCCAAAAGTCGAACCCGACTTCCCATATCGCCCACACGATCGTAGCGAAAAATACGATAAGGAAAACAGCGGCCCCTGAAGGTCGCCGTCGAGCAATGAGATAACCGGAGGCAAGGAGTGCCGCACCAGCCAGAGCGAAATACCACGATCCTCCAAGAGTGATCAGGTATAAGCCGCCAATGGCCAGGAACAGGCCGATTGCGATGATGAGAACGCCGAGGCCAGCAAGCGCAACCACCCCAGCTCGTGTGGAAAGTGAATGAGAAATTTTTCTTCTCCCTGTGTTATAGGCCCGGGCACGACGGCGCGCGCCGGCCATATGCCTTGAAGCTAACATGGAGGATTCATGCCGACTATTTCGTGATTCATGCATAAACATATGCACGGCACGCATGAATTGAGATATTTGGTTTCAGATGGAGATCATCGTTGATGGAGCGCGCTTTGTTGATCGAAAAGGTGGACAGCCCTCTAAGCTAGATGCGATACCGTAGTGCATCAACGAATACGGTAAACGCGGGGGATGCCTGACAGCGATTTCGATAGTATAGATGAAATCCTGAAAAATCCTGCCGTCTGCTAAATGTGGAGCGGCAGGTTCCTCAGGCACATATGCCAGTTCTAACCCTTCGATGGCGCCGTTCATGACATGCATGATACTGTTGAAAATCAGTTGTCCGTTGCCCTTGACCGTAAACTCCTTTCCATCCTGAACAAACTCCCAGGCATAAATCGCGCCGGAAGGCTTGTGGCGAATATTGACGCACGCGTGATCGATTATTTCATACGGTGTGACAGGTACATTGTGACGCTGAAAATACAATTGGCAAGGTCGTAAGTAGTGCTGTGAGGCTTCGGCAATCCACGTCGCCTAGATTGACCTGCCGGTTCTGATCATAAGGAATAGTGTGGCGACCTTCGTGTTGACCACGGACAGAAGCATGATTCTGGTGACGAGATTTTGGTATCGGAGGGTACTTGACGAACAAAAGGCCCATTATAGAAGCACTACTTTGGCAGTTTGAGGCAAGGCTGGTTTGCGATGATTTTCGCTCTCTTCATTGGGAGCGCGATATGGCCGATTTGGATACGGAGCATTCAGCATTTTTGCAGCCATTTTTGGACCAGCTGGGACACAAGAAACGATGACAGATGTGTCCGCTTTACCTATCCGGGCTCATCGGTCCCGGTGACCGCAAGACCATCGAGCCGATGGCGGAACGGTTTGCTCCAGGCAAGTATGACCGCCTCCACCATTTCATTGCCGACAGCGTTTGGGATGCTGCGCCTCTTGAGACCGAGCTTGCGCGACAGGCTGACAGGATCGTTGGTGCATCCGATGCGTTTCTGGTGATTGATGACACCGGTCTGCCTAAAAAGGGCGATCACTCGGTCGGGGTCGCGCGCAATATGCTTCCGATGCTGGGCAAGCGAGCAAATTGCCAAACACTGGTGTCGGTGACGCTTGCGAGATGAGGTTCCAGTCCCAGTTGGCATGCATCTCTCCCGATGATGTCGGATTGATCTTTCCAGTCGCCGGCTATGAGTAGCCAAATTCGTACAAGCATCGCATTTCAACCTGATGTGTAGTGAATCATCCATGGATAAGATTGAACGGGCAAGCCATTTTTCTTGCTGCGACGCGCAGTCGACTTGTTGATCCACGCCGAACCGAACCGGTTTTTCCCGGATCGGGTACCTCTGAGTGCGAAATCGTCAACCCGTCAGAATGCAGGCGATCCGCTCTACCGGCCGATGGCAAAGGACTACGATGCCTCCATCGCGTTCCAGGCGGCGCTTGAACTGGTGCTCGAAGGCCGCAATCAGCCGAACGGCTACACCGAGCCTGTCCTGCACCGCCGGCGGATCGCGCTGAAAGCTGCGTGATCCCATAGCTGTTGCCAGAGTGGGCGGTAGGTTTCTGCTCCACTCTGGCATTCACGTCAGGCTAACGTTCCATGATCTCCGGGCCGGTCAAGTCTTCGCCGCTTTGGCAAACGTCGGATCGAAGGTCTTGCTGAAGGGAACATCGGCATTGGCAAGTCCTGGATCGAGCGTCTTCAGCACGCCCATCATCGAGTCGTAGCCTTCCTTGGTGACCAGACCATCCAGCGAGTACATCTCTTTCGAGTTCTTGAACGCCTGCATGTACAGATCGCGGTTACCCAGCTGGTATTCCGTTGGCACCACGCTGGCCACATCCTCGGGGCTGGCCTGCCCAATCCACTTCAACGCCTTCATGAATGCGTTGACGGTGCGCTGCGTGGTCACCGGATTGGCGACAGTGAACTCCTTCTTGATATAGACCGTCGCAGCTGGATTAGGGCCGCCGAACAGGGACCGGGTGCCGGCCTCCGTGCGGGTGTCGAGGAGAATGGCGATGTCGTTGTCATATTGCAACTGGGCGATGACAGGATCGACATGCGATAGGGCATCGATCTGACCGCTCTTGAAGGCTGCGAGTGCGGCTGCACCTCCGCCGATCCCGATCATCGAGGCATCGTCGGCCTTCAATCCGCTCTTCAGCATCGCGTACTGGAACATCAGCGCTGTCGAGGAGCCGGGCGCGGTGATGCCGACCTTGCGCCCCTTCATGTCGGCCATCGACTTGATCTCGCCGGCGAGATCCTTGCGCACGGCAATGACGATACCGGGGAAGCGGCCGAGATTGCATATCCCGACGATATCCTGTCCCTTGGTCTGCATGCGGATCGTGTGCTCGTAGGCACCAGCAACAATATCGAGCGAACCGCCGACCAGACCTTCGAGTGACTTCGAACCACCCGAAAAATCATTGATCGTGACGTTCAGGCCCTCCTCCTTGAAGAAGCCTTTGCGTTCCGCGATTGTCAGCGGCAGGTAGTACAACAGGGGCTTGCCGCCCACTCCGATAGACACGTCGGTCTTTTCAGGCTTGGCGTCCTGTGCCATCGCCGACGGGATGCCGTTGAGAGATGCGCCGAATATCGCACCCGTCGTTCCGATCAGAAAAGTCCTGCGTTTCATGTCTGCTCCTTGGTTTCGGTTTCGCTACAGGGTAAACGGTCAAGTAACTCGTTGGCCGCGCGAGGCTGTGACGGGTACGGTGTCGCACTTGCTCCGCGTATCTCTGATGGCCCAGCAGACCGTGATCACAAATGCGTGATGTGCCAAATGATGATTTTGTGACGCCATAAGCAATTGCAATTATTAGATAAAATGGGGTATATGCTAATACGTTGCCATGGATCTCTGCCGTATTTATGCCGTAAAATCCGTCTCTAACCAGACTCTCTGCTATATACATTGCGACTGGCGTGTTGACGGTATATTCGCGCCATTAGTCTCCACAGGCACACAGGCCGCCGAGCATGCTTGTTGCGAGGAGTCTTGCTATTTTCGGTTCCACCGTTGTCACGTCAATGCAGCTGTCGCTGGAATCATGCATTTGCGAGAGCTAATACTCCCATCCGCTTGCTGTCTCGTCCATGGTCTAGCGAGTGCAACTTTCCACTTGGTGGGAGCTCCGCGTCTCCCTCCATCCTTTGAACGGCAGCAATAATTGTCCGGAGAAACGGCCTCCATCTTGGCCAGTCAGCCGAGCGAAGACCTCGGTGTACAGTGTGTCAGCCTAGCGCTCGCATCCTTAAGAGCGGCCATAGATCGGATATCTCCTCTTTTGCCATCTTTTCGGTTCGTCAACGCGATTTCTGGATATCCATTTTAAGGGTGGTTGCCATGAGTACATAGCGATCGTCACTCGCTCGCCCCGTTACTAGCTTTCTCGTTCTCGAAGACAGGCCTCGCGGGCTCCGGCACATACTGCAAATTTCGTACGGCCTGTGGGAGGGCCCTGCGTTATCGTTGTCACGGCGCTGACTTCGGAAAGCTTTTCCTCTTGTTTCAGAGATTGTCCCGTGTAATTGCGGATGACAGGACCTGGCTGCTTCAGGGGGAGGACGAGAACATCGCTAAGGCTCGGCTAACGCGCCGCCTATTCTTATTGACGTCGCTGGCCCTTGCCCCGGCGATGGCGATCCTTTTCTACAATGTTGCGTCTACCCGCCTGGCAAAAGAGCACGAAATTCAGGTTGAGGCCCTGCGCTCGGGTGAACTGGCTTCGCTGGAAATGACGCGGATCATCGATGGTTTACAGAACGTGATGGCCACCCTGGCCGCCGCTCCGGTGGTTCAGGAATTCAACGTTGATGGCTGCAACACTTATTTGCAGCGCCTGGGAAAGAGCCTGCCGCAGTTTGCCAGTCTCGGTGTGGTCGATAGTGATGGCACCGTGCGCTGTATTCAGGACGGGAAGGGCCTCGGCATCAAAATTGGCGACAGGCCCTATTTTCGCGAAGCCATGAGCAAAGGCACCTTCGTTGTTGGCGAATTCACAAAGGGTAGGGTGTCCGGCACCAACGTCCTGCCTTTGGCATTGCCGATCACGGCTGACACGGGAGGCATCTCTGGCGTGGTCGTCGGTGCGCTGGATCTGAATTGGCTGGCGGCACGCCTGAAAGAGCGCGATTTTGGTCGTAACAACGCACTGACCGTCGCGGATCGCAACGGCGTCATCCTGGCGCGGGAACCGTTTCCGGACAGATTTGTCGGCACTCGAATCCCTAGCGCATACCTGGGGCTGGTCAGCGCTTTTGCTCCCGGCACACTGGAAGTCAGCAGCCAGGACGGGACAAACCGCATCCTTGGCTATTATCCGCCTGCAAGTAATGCGGCAGGCCTCTATGTCAGTGCCGGCATCTCTACCGCTGACTTCTATGCCGACCTGAACCGCTCGACCTACATCAGTCTGGCGATCGTTTTCCTGGGCGTCATTGCTGCCTATTTTCTAGCCTGGTTCACAAGCACCCAGCTCGTGCGTCGGCCGGTTAGCCGCTTGGTCACAACCATCAAGGCCTGGCAGAAGGATGATGTCGGCGCGCGCACCGGCATGGACGAACGGGATGGCGAGTTCGGGGTGGTTGGCTCGGCGATCGACCGGTTCATGGATGAGCTTGTTGCCGCCCGCCAGGAGCGGCGGCGCTCCGAGAAGCAGCGGGAATTGCTGGTCGGCGAACTCGACCACCGCGTCAAAAACCTTTTAACGACCGTCCAGGCGGTTGCTCGGCAGACCTTCCGGGACAAGGAGCGCACGGACGAAGCGCTTGAGATTTTCAGCAAACGACTGACCGCGATGAGCGGAGCCCATCAATTGCTGATGAAGGACGACTGGCAAGCCGCCAGTCTTGCCGAGCTCGTGGCGGCAGCCGTCACACCCTTCGATAATCCGGAGGCGTCTCAGTTCAGCGTCTCGGGGCCAGATCTGATGATCCACTCCAAAGCCGCCTTGGCGCTTGGGATGGCCTTGCACGAGATGTGCACCAATGCCGTCAAGTACGGGGCCTTGCGCGAGCCCTCCGGGCGTATCAGGATCACCTGGTCGTCTGGCTCTGAGACCGGCGCTCCCGACCCTGAGTTCCGGTTCACCTGGTCCGAGCATGATGGCCCACCGGTTCGGCCGCCCGAGCGAAAAGGGTTTGGATCCAGGATGATTCAGCAGATCCTGGCGATCGAAATGGCGGCTGATGTCCATGTTGATTACAAAGTGACTGGTGTTGTCTGTCAACTCACGGCGCCATCTGCTGGATTGCGAGCCCCAAGATAATAACGCCATGCGCTGCCCCGTCAGGGGCGGCTCCGGGTTTCCAAATCAAATCGTCCAGCCGATGTCCGCCGCTCGTGGGGACATCGGTCCGTTGCCGGACAGAACTGGAAAGCTATCTAGACCGTCCTAACTACTCCAAGTCTCGTACAAATTCATCGTTAGGGACGGAGTAAATCATGGAAGAGAAAAAACGACGCCTTCAATTGACGAAAGAAGAGCGGCGGCTTTTGGCTGAAAAATCTAAGGAAATCGCCTTCGCTGCGGAGAGCAGGCGCCTGGCGGAAGCAGCTGAAAAGACCGCAAGACTTCGCGCCCTTAGGGCCTCACACGTTTCAAACGCATAGAGGAGAAGAAAATGAACAAGATCGCAGTCACTGCAATGTTTTTGATGATTTCAACTGGCGCCTTCGCTCAGTCGGCTGCCGAATCCACAGGCGTGAACTCTCTGTTGGGCAGCGCTCCTAAAACCGAAGATTTCGTTGCCGAGGCCGCTACCAGTGACCTGTTTGAAATCGCTTCCAGTAAGCTCGCGGTCGAGCGGGCTGACCCCTCTACAAAAACGTTCGCGCAACAGATGATTACTGATCATACCAAGACTTCGACCGAATTAAAGCAAATGGTCGACGCAGGAAAGGTCAAGGCAGTAATTCCCGCCGCCATGACATCTTCCCAGCAAAGCATGCTCGACAAACTCAACGGCTTGCAGGGTGACGATTTCAACAAACAATATCACTCCGACCAGGTTTCCGCACATAAGGACGCGGTGGATCTCTTCAAGCGGTACGGCGATGGTGGCGACAATGCCGACCTGAAGACGTGGGCAGCAACCACCTGACCTGCCTTGGAACATCATCTGATGATGGCGCAGGATCTCAAGAAATAGGTGTCTAGGAAGCGGCTGCTCGTCGGTCGCTCTTCTGCCAGGTCTGGTGTTCTGACATCCGGTGACCTATGCGTGAGGGCTTTGTAAGTTCAAAACGAAGGCCTTCATGTATGGTAAATCAGCAAAGAGTCCCAATGCCGATACGCGTAATAACCTTTGGTATTCCAAACGTTGATAGGGCTATTTATGCCGAATCACAGTGAGGGTAGGATGTCCGGTTCAAGCTGCCCGTATCTCCCATCAAACTCTCGATGAACGGCGCGCGGCGCTCGAAGACGAGCCGCCAGCTGTTCATCCGCGCTTTGCTCGATGTCGTCGCCGAGCGTGATAGTTTAAAGATGCGGGAGACGGCATCTTCGGGGAAATACGGAGCGGCCGAAAACTGGACGCTTTCGCCGGTTATCATTGGAGGCCCTGCTGCCGGAAGGCGGTCTTTTGCTTGGGTGATGTGTGTATCTGATAATCTCCATCATTTATCCCTCCCTGTTGGCGAAGCATGCCAGCGGTCCCCCAATAAGGCTGGCCGCCGGGCGGGTCCGGTTAGCTCTTGACGGCGATCCGCATGACCTGCGTCTGCGCCTTCTCAGTCTTCGGCAAGTCGTCGGGCTGCGTGCGCATGCTCAACCAGGAGTAACGGTCAAAATGCCGTCCCTAAAGCTGGACTTAACCTTGGCCTCATCGACTTCGACGCCGACGAGGGTGCGGCGCTCGAAACGACAGTAGTAGCGCTCGGAGAACTAACGATCCTTTTCCGGGAATGCTGCCATCAAGGAAAACTGGGAAGAATTTGAGTGCCTGCCGCGGCTCCAGCGATGGTCAACGGGCGGAAAGGTTATGACATCATTGCCTCTCCGTCTGCCGCTCGAATCGAAGCCTCAACTGATTTCCCCTAGCGCACCGAAGAAAAGTGACGACCCAACTAATTCATGAATTCATGTTTAATATGCTGCGAAACAACGTGAGCGAGAACGGAATTCTCCAGGGTCGTGGACAAACGACAACAGACGTTCTTGCGCGCACGGCGATAACGCCCGACAAGATTGCGCGCGCGATTACCCTCACCATCGCGCAGACGGACAACGTGGACAATCAGCGACATTGTCGTGCGGCCTTCCGCGCAGGCATGAGCTACGTCTCGACTATCTGTGAAGCTTCACCGCTAAAAAGCCTACCAAAACATCCGAGAGAAACTCTCGCTGTTGAACCGGAACATCCGGCAGGCGGTAACCAACCATGACAGACCTTCAAGCTGATGATCGGCTGTCCATTCCTGACACGCGATCGGGCAGCCAAAGCTGCCCGATTTTTTCACATTATCACCGTCGAGACCAGCCGGCAGCTCCTCGGTTCCCGAAGGGGCTGCCGGCAATCGACACAGGATCAGGCGGCGAGCGCTTCGATTTGGGCTTTGGCGGCGGATACCGCTGCTGCCTTGGCATCTTCACCCAAGGCAAGGCCTTCCGCGCGAATGATAGTCACGTCGGTGAGGCCGATAAAGCCGAGCACGCCGCGTAGATAGGTTTCCTGATGATCTAGACCAGCGGCAGGGCTGCCAACCGAGTAGACACCGCCACGGGCCGACGCCAGGTAGACCTTTTTGCCCTTGACCAGTCCTTCGGGGCCGTTAGCGCCATATTGGAAGGTGCGGCCGGCAACGCAGACGCGGTCGATCCAGCCCTTCAGCTGCGTCGGAATGGTGAAGTTATACATCGGTGCGCCGATGACGATGATATCCGCAGCAAACAGATCGTCGATATAGGCGCCGCCGGTGGCAAGATCCTGGCCGAGGGCGGGATTGCCGACTTCGCCACCTTGGAATACAGCGAGATGGGCATCCGATAAATGCATTGCCGCGTCGACGACCAGATCGCGACGGATAACCCGCGCGCCCGGATGCAGCGCTTCCTGCTTGGCGACGATTTCAGCTGTGAGCGTTCGGCTCACCGAGTAGCCGCCGAGAATGCTGGAATCGATGTGGAGGATGGTTGTCATGGGAAAAGTCTCCATTTGCCCGGATTGATCGGCCTTGGCTGTGCGTGTGAAAAAATGTCTGAGCGTCTTTATCATCAGAGATCCATGTCACGCAGCTCTACATCTGAGAAGCCATGACGTCTCGATGGTATCCATCGGTAAATTCGATATGTTTGCCAACGGTAAGCGATCGGCGCCAGACTTGCACTGGAGGAGCTGGCCGGTATCATTCGATAAGACCTATCGGTTCAGCCTATAATGGAGGATGGCATGCTCGATGGCCTATCGCTCGACCAATTGCGGACTTTTGTGGCGGCCGCCGACGAAGGGAGCTTTTCTGCAGCAGGCCGCCGGCTGCGCCGGACGCAGTCGGCGGTCAGTGAAACGATCGCCAACCTCGAGGCCCAGCTGGCAGTCATGCTGTTCGATCGGACCGGCCGTTATCCGCGGCTGACGGCGCAGGGCAACGCTTTGCTGGTCGACGCGCGATCCGTCGTCAGCGCCGTCGACGGCATGAAGGCGCGGGCGAAAGGCATAGCAGGTGGGCTTGAACCGGAGCTTTCTGCCGTCATCGACGTTTTCTTCCCCATTTCGGTGATCGCCGATGTGTCGCACGAGTTTCGGAGGGAGTTTCCCGCTACTCCGCTGCGGCTTTATGTCGAGGCCCTCGGCGGGGCTGTGCAGCCGTTGATCGATGGTCGCGCCAGTTTCGGGCTGGTAGTTTCGCTGCCGACATTGCCCTCAGGGTTAGTTGGAGAGGGTCTCGCCAGCGTTGAATTTGTCATGGTCGCCGCCTCAACCCATCCACTCGCCGCGTATGAAGGCTTGATCCCCCGGGAAGATCTGGCACGACATGTCCAACTGGTGCTGACGGATCGGACCGACCTGTCAGCAGGCCGTGAGTTCGGCGTCATGTCGCCTTTAACTTGGCGCCTCGCCGATCTGTTTGCCAAGCACGCATTCCTCATCAGCGGCCTCGGATGGGGTGGCATGCCCCTGCATGCCGTGCGGAAGGACATCGAGGAGGGACGCCTTGTGCAACTCTCCATCCAGGACATACCGCTAGGTGGCCTGAAGCTGCCGATGTCTGCTGTCTACCGGGTCGACACACCGCCTGGCCCCGCAGGCCGCTGGATGATCGATCGTCTCAAGCAATGCTCGGGCACTAAATGCTAAAATTGGGTCGTAAACACTTCCGTAACTACGGTTTTCAACGAACACCACTGGAGGCGACAGAGTTCCAAAACAGCGGTTAAGTTTAAAAATTCGATCCGGAGGAAATATTCAAGCTACCGTGAGCCGGCCGGTTAACTTCGGATCTTCTTTTACCAGCGATTCCGGGAGACTGACACCACGAATGCCGCAGTAAGGACGTCAATTGCGTCTACCTGCCAGTGTCCAAGCAGATGCTCAATCCACTGATGCCCCGCGGTGTACGATCTGCCCAAAGAAGTGCAAGGGAGCAGGCATTGTCATGCCCTGGTGCGACATGCAGGATAATATCGAACATCTTTCGTAAATCATTGCCGAGGTCGATCCCGATGCGCACGCGGTGCTGATCCTTGATCAGGCGGGCTGGCACTCATTGGCCAAGCTGATCGTGCCGAAAAACATCACCTTGCTATTCTTGTAGCCGCGTTCCCCTGAACTCAACCCATTAGAACGTATGGCAATTCAGGCGCTACAATGGCTGCCAACCGGTTTTCACATAGTATGACGATATCGTCGATCACTGCTGCAAGGCTTGGAATAAGCTCAGCCATCAACCAAGGAAGATCATGTCAATCGGATTACGCGATCGGGGCCATCGGGCACGATCAATGCCCATTTATATAAGATCAATAACTTGGCTCATTCGCTCAAACAACGAAGATGAATGGTAATAACGGCATTTTTGCGTTTGCCGGCCTGGCCCGGCCAATCGAACAAATCACATCTGCTATGGCGATGCCGCGTCGCCGATTCCATATTCCGGTCGTGCCGACGAGATCAGTGAAATGGCGACGGCCGTCGAGGTATTTCGGACAAACGCCATTGCCAAATCGCGTCTTGAACAAGAGGCTTTCACCCAACGCAGTATGACGGACGACGAGCGCTGTCGAAATGCCGAAGCTGGTCGTGTAAAGGATGAGACCATGGCTGAAGCGACCGCAGGTCTCGGCGAGGGACTTAAACACCTATGCGTCGGTGTCATGTGCTTTGTCGGCGAGGATCGTCGCGCCGTGCCGCAGGTCGCTCAACAGCTTTTCAGCCATCGGTACATCGGCGGCTTGGCCAGCGGTGAGTTTAAGCCGAACCGATCTGCCATCTGCATCGACAAGAGCGTGGATCTTTGTCGTCAGGCCG
This sequence comes from Rhizobium rhododendri, assembly GCF_007000325.2. Taxonomy (GTDB): domain Bacteria; phylum Pseudomonadota; class Alphaproteobacteria; order Rhizobiales; family Rhizobiaceae; genus Rhizobium; species Rhizobium rhododendri. The sequence goes on from NZ_CP117269.1 coordinate 107,017, forward strand.
CCGCGCGAACGTCCCACGCAAGGATCGGCAGATCCCCCTTTTTAGCGTTGGCACCATGCTGGTGAACGCGAACACAAGAACTGTAGATCATCACGATATTTTCATCGTAACGCTTTGAAACGGCGTCCAGAAGACGATCCCAGACACCCGCCTTGCGCCATCGGGAGAACCGATTGCAAAGCGTCGTGCGCGGGCCATAATGCTCCGGCACATCTCGCCAAGACGAACCAGTCCTGAAACGCCAGAGGATGCCGTTGATCACCCGGCGGTCATCGACACGTTCAATTCCAAGGCTATTGTTCGGCAAAAGAGGTGCAATGATAGCCCATTCTTCGTCGCTCAATTCGTAACGGCGCGTGGCAATCTCCTTTCAAGGAAATTGAACCACACATCGTCAATAAGATGAACCCCGTTTATGGGAACACCGCCTAGACTACACGGATGATGGGGAAGGTCGCGAAGGCGTTCGGCGGCGATGTCGCGGTCGAGGACACCTGGGAAGAATTCTGACGTTTTGATCTCGGCAGCTTCCCACGGCTTGGAACCGTTAAGGGGGTACTATCTTATTGGCGTGCGTTCGACGGACTGCACATTCATGAGCAAGGAAATCGACAAGCGTCCGAACCGATGGAAGGAGCCCGCGCCGCGAGGGGAAGACAGCGTGAACTATACCTGCCTCTGGCCTCCAATCAGGCAAAAGATGTATTAGGCGCCCTGCTTTTATATCATCGCAAATGAAGACGGTCGGAAGTTGTACGGCACCAACACCCGAAAGAGCTGCATCACGAAGGGTCGACATGTCATCTGTCACCAATCTTGGTGAATGGGGAATAATTGCAACTTCACCGTTGGCGTGGTGCAGTTTCCAAGCGTACTCTCTTTGTCGTCGTCCCAAATCAAGGCTGGATAGGCTCTTTAAGTCGACGGGCGATTTGATTTGACAACTCAATAGGTTAGGCGCCGCAACAAGACACTGTAAACTCTCGTCAAGCTTTTTCATAACAAGACCGGTCGGCTCAAGTGGAGGAAAACGAACGCGGATAGACAGGTCGAACCCCTCTGCAATCACATCAACGCGACGGTTTGTCCCGTCCAACTGCACTTGGATGTTAGGGTTTTGCATCATGAAACGCGCAATTATTTCGCTGAACTGCAATGAAAGTAGTCCTGAGGGGCAACTCATGCGCACTACACCGCGCGGTTCTGATTTAACCGCTGCCACAATCTGTTCGGCTTCTTCCGCTTCGATCAGCATCGCAGCGCATCGCTCATGGAAAGCGCGCCCCACGTCGGTTACAGAGAAGTGGCGGGATGAACGGTTGATGAGACGGACGCCCAAGCGTTGCTCTAGGAGAAGCACGCGGCGGCTCAATCGAGATTTTTGAATTCCGAGCGCGCGCCCTGCTGGCGAGAACCCGCCGTGGTCGACGACAACCGCGAAGTAGTACAGATCGTTTAAGTCTTTCATCGTCCCCTCTATAGGACGCTGCGTCGCGTTGGGCAAGCTTTCAACGCTATCGTTGCACTGGTATTAAATTTCCGCAACGATTTTTGTCAGCGAAGAACAGATAGCGGGCGCTTATACAAAGACTGCCTATGAAGTCCGACGCCGATCTGCCAGCAGGCCATTCGACCGCGATTGTGGTGCTGACGGAGTAACCGTTCGAGACGGACAAAAGCCAAGCAAGGTTAAGACAGTGCTCTTTTGATCGCAAGTTCAGGATGGAGGAATTAAGATATTGAACCTGTCAAGTGGTCGTTCAATCCGAACCGCCCAAGATTTAACAACCGGCCTCACTGCAACAGGAATTGTATTATTGAGACCTACTTGAGCTATGCGCCGGCTACCTTTTCTCTGTGAAAAAGCGTTAGCTTACCCTTCCAATCGATAAAGGGCCCTGGCCCGACTTCAGCGAAATATCTAATAAAGGAAATTTTTCATGACTAGTGAAGCAATACGCAATGCCAAGACTGATCATCTCCTCACCCCGGAGAATGCGGCATTTATCATTATCGACTACCAGCCGATCCAAGTCTCGTCGATCCGCTCAATGTCACGCGACGAATTGGTTTTCAACATTGTGAGCACTGCCAAAGCCGCTGTGAATTACAACCTACCGATTATCCACTCGACCGTTAACGTCGTGTCGGGACGCAACAAGCCGCCAATTCAGCAATTGCAAGACGTTCTTGGCCACCTGCCGACCTACGACCGCACTTCGATCAACAGTTGGGAAGACACGGAGTTCAAGCAAGCCGTAAAGGCGATCGGCCGCAAGAAGCTTATAATGACGGCGCTTTGGACAGAAGCTTGCCTGGCGTTCCCTGCACTCGACGCTCTACAGGAAGGCTATGAAGTTTATGTGCCGGTCGATGCTGTCGGCGGCACCTCGCTCGCCGCGCACGAGGCGGCACTGCGTCGTGTCGAACAGGCTGGCGCTAAGCTAATCAGCCGCGTCCAGATGTATTGCGAACTCCAACGTGACTGGTCGCGCGAGGCAACGGTACCGGGCTTCATGGACGTCTTCGCTAACTCCGACGGCTTCAACCCAGAGACAGCAGCTGATCATTCTGAATGACGATGAAATGGATTATGCGGCGACAGAATCGCTGTCACCGCACAGTTTCAAGGTATGCAAGCAACGAGTGAACTACGCGGAGATCTGTTGGCTCCTTGAGAGACCACCGTTCCAGAGGATCGTTTTTTTCATTTTCCATCTAATGTCCTCGTCAATGTTATTTCTATAAAAGCGGCAGGGGTCATCTAATTTGAAAAATTACCTCGTTTTGTCAGACGGTGGCCAAATCCCATCTCTTTAGCGAGGCGAGATCTTGCTTCAGAGTAAGCAGGGGCGACCATGGGATAGTCGGCCGGTAACCCCCATTTTTGTCTGTATTGATCGGGGCTCATTTTGTAATGCGTCATCAGATGGCGCTTCAACGATTTGAATTTCTGCCCATCTTCAAGGCAGATTAGAAAGTTGTTTTGAATTGACTTTTTGATCGTGACTGGCAGTACCAGCTTGATTGGAGTAACTTGCTTTGGCAGCTCACCGCTGGCGCGACGGAGCGCGAAATGAATATCCTTTATTAGCTTTGAAAGCTCGCCGACGGGAACAACGTGGTTCCCAACATAGGCTGAAACGATGTCGGCGGTGAGCTCTGCGGTCAAAGTAATCGAGATCTCATCAACTTGGGTAGTCATTTTAGTCCTTGTTAATGGTTGTACGAAGAATCCAACTCGCTAGGGCACCACGGCCTATAGCCGACAAATCTTAGAGCGCATCACTTAACCACCACAATGTTATAACATCACATTGTGGTACGCAACCGATTTTAGTGTTTCCACCGGTTGCCGCCAATTATAGATAGCTTGAACGTTAGAGCATCAAGATCACAAAAATGCCGGTTGATGTGGTTGGTTATCTGCTTGCTAAGTGGCATTGGCCAACTGCACCTGGAAACACAAAACAGTTGGCAAGTTATGTCGGCCTCGCGCCCATGCCGCACCAAAGTAGCAATGTCGATAGAGACCAGCGCATCGGTCGAGCACGCAACGCTCGGCGCGACGCTATCGCCTTTGTCGCATGATTTGCAGAGATGCAAAAAGAATACCGAAAACTTCACACCCTTCGAAGGTTTTGATCGAGCCTGCAACATTTCTCAATATCAAAGGACACACCGCAATAGCGAAGGGGCGCATAAAGATGACGTCGTGCATTGAAGGTTTCGACCCCATCGCGACACTTACCGAATTTGAACATTGTGCGTGTTTGGCAGCTTCAAGCTCGGACGGCACGAAGTACAATCCGAGTGACGCTCAGATGCTTAAAGCATCACCAGACCAAAGGAGGACGTCAATGAAAAGCATAGTCTCTGCGCTTAGTATGGCCGCATTCATCACAGTTGCCGGGGTCGCTCCCGCCCTCTCGCAGGTGGTCATCAACAACGATCCTTATGCCGATCCCAACTCGGATGAGGGCGAAACCGAGTACAGGTTTCTTAGGACCTGGAACCACGAGCACGACACGAGAAATAGATGGCAAGAACGCCGGACGAGTTTCGGGCCCCAGGATGTCATTCGATTGCTTGAGGCTCGCGGCTATAGTGTCAGAAACGTCGAAGATGTAGGGATGCGGTATCTTGTACAAGCTTCGCGCGGTGGCGATGATCTGCTCGTGAGCGTGTCGCGCAGCGGCGACATCATGGGTGTAGTGCATGATCGGCGTTGAGGTCGGCGATCAACTCTGGGGTTCATGATTTGATCTGCGGTCATCTAAAAACCATTCAGCGTGAAGCCAGAGGCAACATTTGTGCCGCAAAGCAGCACAGTTTGGGTGCCGCGACTCTTCACATTGTATCAGAAGTCCCACCTCCCTTCGAGAAAGGAAATGACATGCCTAATCATCTTAATGGCGACTTGCTGTTGGCCTCCAACGTCCCAACTGGTGAAGTCATCCGCGCCCGTAGGTTGTGGCAGCACCGTCACGAGATTGACGTTATCAATTTCAGGCCGCGGTCAAATCGCCGCCGGGTTCTGGCGGCCGGGACATTTGCATGCCTGCTCTGCGCGTTTCTCTATGCCCAGCCGATCTCCACTCCTGCTGTTACCTTAAATGACGAAAAGCTAGCGATGCCAGCAACGACATCCGTTGTCACGGTCGGTTCAACGAAACTACAGGGGGCCGTCGATGTGGCGCCCGCCTCGTCTGGAGAAATCAAGTCCGAACTTGCATCTCTTCCCGTCGTTGCTATCCCAACTCGGCGTCCCGTTCCGGCAGTAAAACGCGCGGCCGGGGCAGGCGGCGCGACAGGTTCAAAAGCAGAGTTAACGGCAGGCGTGGCTCGCTTCGATCAATGCAAGCCGCGGTGCGAGGCCCAGCATCCATTGATCTCGAGCTCCTCGTCTTCAAAGAAGAACCCAGTCGCCGTCACGATAAACACTCAGACCGAGGAAAAACAACCCATGCCATCTGCGGTCTTTGATGATGCTCGTTTCGTTCTGGTTCAAACCGCTGTCGCGCCTCTTACGGCCCTTAGAGTGGGTCGAGATGCTCTGGGAAAGATGGCCGGTTTGAATTGAATTGGCGTTGATCGGCGCCGCCCAACACAGCGCATGCATTCGAACACGCCGCAAGAGCAAACGGCCTTCTTCAGAACATGCAGTTAGGAGTATCGCATGGCGAAAGCCTTCAAATTAAAGCGCCGCCGCCCGGTTATCGTGTTCTTGCCAGAAAGCAGGTCAGGGGTTGTGGTTTCGACGCTAGTAACGAATGGATTCCACGTTGCGGAAGTATGGTCTGTACCAGAGCTTTTCGACGCTATTCGGTCGGGCCAATGCGCAGCTGTGGTCACTTCGGACACGTCTATAGCCCTCGTCCTCGCGATCGGCTCGATAAGGGTAATGGATGCCAATGTTTATTTCGTCTTGTCCAATCAGAGATCGACGTTCGACCAAGCCGGTTTCTTGAACCGAATAAGTCTACTGGTCGACGCTGACGGACAACGCCACGGTGCCGTCTGCGACGTGACACACAAGAATGTCTCGGGCCATCCGCTCGGACGGCTGCTGAAGGCACTGAAGTTGATTATTTTTGGTCGCGCGCATCCCCCAGCTCTCAAGTGAAAGCGGATGGCCTGCCGCCCGTCGGCCACGATCTCCATCACATCTATCAGGGCCGTTTGGTATCCGTGGATTAAAGCGGCTCAATGTAGGAGAAGCCTTGCATAATGGCTTTCCCAAATAGGCTTTTCGGCTGCTTCAGAGCGGCACGCGTTCCCATAGCAGGACGCTCGCGCGCGGAATGCTGGCCTGCTCGGTCACGCGACCACACGCTGTGCATTCATCTCGACGCGATCCAAAGCTACTACCACATTTCCCAAACAACATATCCCTAGAAGAGAAGCATATGTCAAATTATCACAATGGCCTATTCTTAACCTTGCTGCTTACAACGCCACTGCTAGCTGGTTGCGTCAGCGACGAAGACGGCTATGGACAACCCTCAATTTATTACCGAGATTTCAACGGCACACCGGCGAGCCGTGATCGTGCTCGTGAGGCCTGGCAGCGTCAGGAAGCGCGCCGCGACGAGATTACTCGTCGGCAAGATGCGGACGATCGACAGGCCAGTGACCATCACCGCTTTTGCCGAAGCGCACCATCGTCGCTATTCTGCCGCTATGACTAGAACAGCGGCACTGCCCACTCTTGCCGCATCTTTCGGTGAAAGGGACTATGCTGTTCTCCCCCAGCTTCCGAGCCGATTAATCGGAAAGTGGGCACGCGCCTGTTGTGGGATGAAGGTATGAGGCGTCTAGTCGCGAGAGTCGCTGTTGGGCAGGGAGGGGAGAAAGGAGAAACAGATTTCTGACTCCATATGCAAGGTTGCATTTAAAATACAACGTCGCTTTTAAATACGAAAGGACTTTGCCAATACAATCCCGCCGCTTTCGGTCGTTTTGACGCTTCGACTGTCGATCGGCGAGGCTTCCCTTTCCCTACAGCTCTCACGTCCCCATAACGAGATGATGCTTGATCCGCTGCCACAAGCCCGTCGCGCACCAATCGTAGAAATAACTGTGTACGGCTGAATAGGGTGGAAATCCATTGGTAGCATACGGCATTGGCATCAGCTCGACGCGATATAAAAGCAATGCATTTAAAACCTCGCGCAATTCCGTCTTGCGCGGTCGACTGAACCGGCAGGGCGTGGGAATAAACGGAGCAATCAGCGACCACCCCCTGTCTGTCAGATCACTTCTTTGGTTGACACCCGGAATGCAACGTTTTTGATCGGATGCGCATATGATCGAGTGCGGTCTTCTGTGAGGCCTGCGAATGCGGCATGTTCAGAAGCCGCTGTCCGTTATGGTGATCTGCGGATCAGGTCCGGATCTTGCATTCGAGCTCCAAAGCTCAAAGCGATCTACTGGCTTCCTTCACCCCGATCAGTTCGCCCATTCGGATCGTCGCCTTCTCACGCCCCCTTTATCCGGCCTTGGATAGTCTGTGCTGCAAGTCGTGCATGCAACGAACGCGTGCGTTGAATGTCGATAATCCTCAGTCTTCGTCAACATCGCCCATATCACTCGCGCCATCTTGTTCGCGAATGCGATCGCCACGAGCATTTTCGGCTTTTGCGCCGCCATGCGTTCTAGCCACGAGCGTTGCGGAACGAACTTCCGGCCCATCCATTTCAGACGCGACATCGCACCAATAATCATCAGTCGACAGGCGGCCGAGCCGCTCCTTTATGCCTGTCGAAAATTGCCGTGGCCGAGCCCGAGCCAGACTGCGAAGTCGCGACCGCGCCAGAAACAGTTCATAGGAGGCGCAAATGCTTCAACGGCCAGGGCTGTCATTGGTCCAATTCCTGGCATCGTCTGCATCCGCCGCGCCGTGTCATTGTCAGTCGACTGAGCTTTGATTTTCGCTGTACGGGCATCGATGCGAACCGTCGTTTCGGCAATCTGTTTAAGCAACTCCAGACATTCCTCCCGCGTCGAATAAGCTAGGTCGCTGTTAAGGTCGCATAGGAGGTCTTCGATCTGCCTGGCCATCGCCCATTTCAAAATATCCTGTTTCAATGGGATGAAGACGGCACATACGATAAGCGCAACATATCTCAACATGAAAAAACACTCCGCAATATCGCGTTGCGGCATAGTAGCGATTGAGGCCGCCGATCACTTCTCAAGCGGTTCCACTTGGAGAAAAACGAGGTATTTTATGCATATCAAATTTGTAATGATAGCTACCCTAGCAGCTGGGTCGGCCATCGCGGCGCCGGTTTGCGCGGCTGATATGGTGGAGCAGGCCGCCCCTCAGCCCGAAGCAACGGTAAGTTCTGACTACGACTGGTCCGGATTTTACATCGGTGGGCAGGGCGGCTACAACTGGAATGACGCCAAATTGTTCGGTGAGGCGCAAAAACTAGACAGCGGTTCGGCAGGCGTACATGCCGGATACAACTTTCAATCCGGCAACATCGTCTACGGTATCGAAAACGACTTCAACTACAATTTTGAAAAGAACAAGGGAACAGATTTGGAGTGGGACGCATCCGGACGGGGCCGCGTTGGCTTTGCTTTCGATCGTACCTTGGTCTTCGCCACCGCGGGCATCGCCGCAGCCAGTGGCAAGGTTGAGGTGCCAGCGGCTGGAAAGAAGGACGATATTCTTATCGGGTGGACGGCAGGCGGTGGCCTCGAACACGCTTTAACAGATAACATTCTCGTTCGTGGCGAGTACCGATACTCTGATTTTGGCAAGAAAGATTTTGGGTCCAGCATCGGCGACTTCAGCGCTACGCAAAATAAAGTCCTCATCGGCGCGAGCTACAAGTTCTAATCCGATCGGGACTGAGCATTCATGAGCTCGTACACCAGCAAGGCGATGAGAAGCGGCCAAACCTACGACGCCTGTTCATATTGCCAGGCGGACGAACTCAAGCCGCCATCGGGTTATTGTCAATCTCGCGGAGAAAAAGCCGCCAAGCGACTTAACTGCGGGTGTCGGCATGAACATTGGGATACCCCTATTTCTCCTTCCACCGGCGACGCGAGAGAGATAGGGGGTATCCGTACGCGGAAGGCCGCTGAATCACCTCGCGCGTAGGTGCATAGAAGAACTTCTGCTCGTCGGGGCGGTGCTTGTCAGTGTAATGATATTTCATTACAATGGTATTGCAAATGATTTGTTGTGGTAGGCGGAATTTACTGCCGGCCTGGCGCTTACGATCAAAGCCAGAACAGGGTTTCGCAAATCCTACCGGATCTCGCGCGTCGTGGCGCCGCCAACCAATAGGAGTTTGAGAATGTCGAAGATCGAAAAGTGTGACACGATGCACGTTAGTTCGTCTATCGTTGACACTCTTAAAAGGGTGTGCGTGCAAATTGATGCAAAAATCCTGGTCGAAGAGACGTGGAATTGCGTCGGGCAGATAACCTACAAAAGCGGAGTTCGTCGCTATTTTCGGACGTCGACGTTCGATCTAAACACTATGGGCGCATCGTCAATTGCTCGTGACAAGCAATATTCGCGATTCTTTCTTCACTCTATGGGTTATCCGGCTACCGAGGGGGAAAGCTTCTTTTCAGAGACGTGGGCTAGGAAAGTGAAGGCTTCGGACCGGGGATATATCGCAGCATTAGCATACGCCCGGCAGATTGGATTCCCCGTCTTCGTTAAGCCAAACAGTAAGAGTCGGGGGGTGGGCGTAAGCTTGGTCCGCAATGAAGGCGAGTTTAACGAATCTGCAAGGATCGCTTTGCAAGAGGATAAGGTTATCCTCGTCGAACGCCCGGCCGTCGGCAATGACTACCGCGTAGTCGTGCTGGACGGCAAAGTCATCTCAGCATACCATCGCCTCCCGTTAACAGTCACAGGGGACGGCCAGTTGTCACTTCGTGAACTAGTCGATGGCGTTCAGCAAGAGTTCCGCCGGAACGGCCGTGGCGAAACCATTGATTTAGCGGACTTTCGGATCAGGCGCACTTTGGAAGCAGAGGGGCTAACATTTGAAAGCGTCCTTGAGAGTGGCAAATCACTGAAGATGTTAGAAAATGCTAACCTTTCGTCAGGAGGTACAGCGATTGACGTCACCGACCGAATAAGTGAGGGTTTCACGAGACTCGCAAGGGATGTTTCGAGGGATATGGGCCTCCGTTTGGCGGGTGTCGATTTGATGATCGACGGGTTGATCGAAGACACCCCGTCGGCTAGTCCGCACCGGATTATTGAAATCAATTCTGCGCCTGGACTGGACCACTACGCTTCGCTTGGGATCGCTCAGCGGAAGATCGTGGATGACTTGTATTATAAGTTGGTGATAGCGATGGAGCGCCCGGGAGAAAGGTTTTTGTGACGACCAATTTTGCGTGCAGCTTTGTGCTTTCGCACGAAGATTGCTGTCGAGCCGTGGAAAACGACGGTAAATATCTTAAAAATTGTAAGCCTCGTTTCGGACGTCTGGATCTCGAAGGCGTTAAGCTACGCATGGGCGCTGGCAGTCGGGGTATTCTCAGGTCTTCCCGTGATGTGACTCGCCGGCCTGCGGTACCCCCTCTACTAGTGATGGTTGATCGAGGAGTTGCCTGCAGAGATCGATACGATCCCTTTTAAAGGTGATAGAGCTGCAACAAAATCGAATATTTCTACACACACTGCTGCAAAGACATGAGGTAGTTCTGTTTATAACCAGGAGTAATTATTGTGACGCAGCAGTCCGAAATTGAGCACCGCAGCCCAATCCTCGTCTTTCTTACAAAGCGCGCAGCTGATGTGGTGATCTCGCAGCTTGAGAAGCATGGATATACAGCAGTCGCTGTCTACACTGTCCCTGCATTGTTCGATGCACTCCGCTCAGGAACTTATACCCTGGCAGTAACAACCCGGCCAGGTATCGCTACGGTTCGAAACATAAAGCTCATTCCCGTCTTGAACCTTGAAGTGTTTTTTTATGATGGCCACATTGATCAAACAGATTCCACCGCTTGGCCAAGGCGATTTGATGGCAATGCTTTCATGGAGCGCCTCAGAATCTTGAACGTTCCGAGGCTAACGCGCGGATTTAGCAAATATGACAATCCTTCCTCAGAGCACTGCCAAAAAGTTGGGCTCTTCTCTACGTTGTTGAATGCTAGCATTTCATTTTATAACAACCGGCTTCCTGCGATGCGAGTTGTTAAAAATGAACGTCGTTAGGCAGAAGAGCCTTGGGCTAGATGAGGCCAGTGATACAAACAGCAAAATAGACCAATCGCTTGAAGCGGAGAAGAGTCCGTTTACGATTGCTCGGGAGAAACCTCGTCTCTGGATGTCCACGGTGGATGAGTTTCAAAATGCAGCTTTGAAGCGGGAGCTGCTTCTTTGTGGAGGTTGCATCATCATGATATTGGCAATCGGCGCGGCTTCGACCGCGGGGTTAGTTATCACTGCCTTTTTCGTCCTCATTTCGATTGGCAACATCTTTAAGAAAGTGGTTCTCTCGGTTATAGGCGAAATACGTAATCACGTCGCTTTGAGGCGCTAAGCGACTGGGCTAGTTCCCATGGCATTATTTTCCTGGTTGTCGCGCGCGCTTGCTACATTACCATCGTGCTTATCGTTAGATAGATTATACCAACGAGCGCGATGTGTGACTCTGTTGGGGTTCCCAAAAGTCGACGAATCTGACTCGATGGCGCAAACAGGAGGTTTGCAATGGGTTCAGCGCTTTCGTTGCGGCAGGATTTCGATGGTACGGGTCTGCGTCTACTGGCGCGGCAGACGAAGGATGCCAATCAGGCACGACGCCTATTGCCGCTGGCCTCGATCTATGATGGCGGCTCGCGCGCGGATGCGGCCCGGCTTGGCAGCGTGACGGTCCAAATCGTGCGCGACTGGGTGGTGCGTTTCAATGCCCGCGGCCCCGATGGGCTGATCAACGGCAAGGCTCCAGGTGGGCGGGCGAAACTGAATGATACCCAGCGGCAGGCATTAGCAAAGATCGTGGAACGGGGACCGATTCCGGCCGTCGATGGCGTCGTGCGATGGCGGCGCAGAGATCTGGCGCAGTGGATCTTCGAAGAATTCCGTGTCTCCATGGACGATACGACGGTCGGACGAGAGTTGAAGGCTCTGGGCTTTGCCAAGATCTCTGCTCGTCCCCGCCATTATGCGCAGAATGAGCTGGAGGGCGACGCTTTTAAAAAGACTTTGCAGCCGCGCTTGCAGAGATCCGGGCCAAATGCCCGCCCGGCACGGATCTCGAAATCTGGAGGGCCGATGAAGCTCGCATAGGACAGAAAAACAAGATCACGCGCCGTTGGGCACGTCGGGGAACCCGACCTTCTGCACCGCACGATCAGCGCACCATGTGGGCGTATATCTTCGGCGCAATCTGCCCCAAGAAAGGCAAGGGGGCAGGTCTCGTTCTTCCCTATTGCGACACAGACGCCATGCAGCAGCATCTCGACGAAATCAGCCTTGCTCTTCCGTGGAAGATGCCCTTCACCGCATTAACTGCACCGATCTGTTGATTGTGATTAGCATACAGAAATGCCCGTACCAACCTGAGAAATAGAAAGCTTTTATCATGTTTCGGCATCAGGACTTTAGGCTCAGGACTCGTTAAATCAGAGCCAGAAGATAACGGCGGCCGCGATGCATATGCTTGAGAAGAAGGTGTGAGCGCAACGGTCGTATCGGGTGTGAATTCGCCTCCAGTCCTTGAGCCTGCCGAACATGTTTTCGATCTTGTGCCGCTTTTTGTAGAGCGCTGGATCGTGCGGGATCGGCACCTTGCGGTTTGCCCGTGATGGAATGCAGGCCGTTATCTTGCGTTGCGCCAAGGCGTCTCGAAACCAGTCGGCGTCATATCCCTTGTCGGCAAGAAGCGTCTTTGCCTTGGGAAAAGCATGCAGCATCCGCGCGGCACCTTTGTAGTCGCTCATCTGCCCTTCGCTCAAAAGCAGGATCAGTGGCCGACCGTGACCATCGCAAACAGCATGCAGCTTGGAGTTCAACCCGCCTTTGGTGCGTCCGATACGTCGGGGAACATCCCCTTTTTTAGCAGGCTGGCTGCGGTGCGATGGGCTTTCAAATGGGTCGCGTCGATCATCAATTGCTCAGGCTTGCCCCGCTTTGCTGTCAGTTCGGCCAGTATGCGATTGAACACCCCGAGCCTGCTCCACCGGATGAAGCGGTTGTAGATCGTCTTGTGCGGCCCATACTCTTTGGGAGCGTCACGCCATCGCAACCCATTGCGCAGAACGAAGATGATGCCGCTCAAGACACGCCTGTCATCCACGCGCGGAACGCCATGCGATAGCGGAAAATAAGGCTCGATACGGCGCATTTGCGCGTCTGACAAAAACATCAAATCACTCATGGCGGTCCCTCCGTTCGATCCCAGTGAACCAGAACCGAGGAAACCCCGCAAGCTATTTAATAGGTCCTGAGCCTAGCATTACAGTTGCAGTTTTAGTTTCAAATGAGCGCGTCGTGCGGCAGCTTGATGCGCTCGTCTCCAACATGACCATGCGATGATGTGGGCGGGCTTTATACGCCGCTGGGCAAGCTTATTCGCAATGCGTCGGACCTCTTGGATGGACCAGCGGATCAGATCGTAATGGTCGGCATCCTCGGTCTTTTTTGGGGTGCCGCATTATTGGCGCGATATCGGATCACAGCCATCATTGCGAAGGCGAGCATGACGAGCGAGACATGGCGATGCCAGCCATGCCACGAGCGGGTCTCGTTATGATCGAGGCCGAGTTCGTTCTTGGCTGTCTCGAAGCTATCTTCGATTGCCCAACGGTGACCTTCGACGGATACGAGCGTCTGAATGCCTGTTCCGGCCGGGCACCAAGTCGTGAAGAATGCGAGGTCGCCATCGCTGATATTGCGCCGGATCAACAAGCCACGCGTCCAAAGCCCGGTTTGCGTATCACTGTATTCGTCGGCATCGATATCGGCCAGTTCGCAGTAGGCCCAGTCATGAAGCCGCGCGCCTTTTGTGCCATCGCCAGCGGAAAGGCGATGCCATGCAGCCGGATCGAGATCACGGGCAATCTCAAGAGCGGTTCCTGCGACGAAAGGCTTACCAGACCAAGCGCCAAAATGATGGTCGGATTTAACCCCAAGAACGTAACCTTTGCAGGCTCGGCGCAGCGCTCCTTCGACGTCTCCGACGCCATACACCGCATCTGCTGCCACCCATGAAAACGGCACTTTGGCTGTCAGCGCCCGCCGAATCATATCGACAGCGAGGGCAGGCTTGGTAGCGAAGGCTACAGCTTCAGGAACATGAGCGGCGGCAAGCCTTGCCGGATCGCTGGTCCAACTCTTTGGCAAGTACAAGGCTCGATCGATAAAGGCATGACCACGATCGGAAACATAGGCGGTGAACACACCGATTTGGCAGTTCGTTACCTTGCCCGCTGACCCTGTATATTGACGTGAAACACCGCAAGATGTCTTGCCCTGCTTGAGGAAGCCGGTCTCATCAATGACCAGGACCGCATCATCTGTGGCAAGGTGCTCCACAACATACTCGCGCACAATGTCGCGAAGTCCGTCTGCGTCCCAGCGTCCACGACCCAAGATGGCTTGCTGTCGCCACGGACCAGGATCGCCAGCCGCCTCAGCGCGCATCCAACCTGTCTTACGGCGCTCATCACCTAACAAGCCGTCCAGGAAAAGGTTCGCAGATGCTGCAACGCGCTCCTGCGTAAACAATCCGCGCATACGCGCCTTAACTTCACGCAGCGACGATGCCCAAAGTTCCAACGTTGTCTCGATCGATGCACCCATCATCCATGACCTCCGAATCATGGAGGCCTATAGATTCAGAACTTGTAAAAATACGCAACTGTAATGCTAGACAATCTACCGTAAAAGTTTTAAACTCTACCAAATGACGGTAAATGCAGCAAGTTTGCCCGCTAACTCTGATCTTACAGCCAATATTAAGCTCTCGTCTCTATTCTTTGAGAAACTGAGGAGCGCGCTATGAACATGCAATGTCGGGGCTGCAAAGACGGCCAAGACTTTCCGCTTCAATTTTCGATGGCCTTCCAACCGATCGTCAACGTCGCAGACCAAACCGTCTACGCACACGAGGCACTTGTCCGTGGGGCTAACGGGGAGGGGGCGATGAGTATTTTGTCAGCGGTGGATGCTGAGAACCGATACCTCTTCGATCAGCAGTGTCGGGTTAAAGCCATCGAGCTTGCATCGAAACTCTTTCCGCCGGCCGAGCTACCGCGGCTGGCCATCAATTTCATGCCGAAGGCCGTTTATGAGCCGCGTGCCTGCATTAGGCTAACGTTGGCAACGGCCGCGAAAACCGGCTTTCCAGCCGACCGGATCATTTTCGAGTTCACAGAGACGGAGAAGCTCGACATCGACCACGTCCTGAAGATCCTGGCAACCTATCGAGAAATTGGTTTCATGACGGCGATCGATGACTTCGGGGCTGGCTACGCCGGTCTTGGGTTGCTCGCCAAGTTTCAGCCGGACATCGTCAAGCTCGATATGGAGCTTATTCGCGATATCGACACGAATGCCGCCAAGCGAACGATCGTGCGCCATTCGGTCACCATGCTAAAGGACATGGGCGTCATTCCCCTATGCGAAGGGATTGAAACTCGCGGGGAGAAATCCGCGCTGGAAGACCTCGGTGTCGAACTCATGCAAGGATATCTGTTCTCGAAACCCGTGTTTGAATCGGTCGCGAAGGATATTCCAGCTCTCAAGAGCTGCCAGATTTGAGCAAACGGACGTTTTCGAACATAGTCGAGTGCTGTTGCGAGAAGCGGTTGCGTCACTACTCGATATCGGAAAGGCCGAGCAGCGTCCCTTCGACATGGTTGCGGGTTTGGCCGCCGATCCAGACCTGGCACGCGTCATCCCGGCCCACATGTACACGCTCCTTGCGGCCGAGACAGGTGCCCTGCGCGGCCGCGCGCGGCCATCACTGCGCAGCTGGGAGCGAGACATGGCACTCCTTGAGACCGCGACGGGTGCAAGCTGCTGCAACATACTACTTCAGAGTTGACCCCGATTATCTGCGGGACCTCACCCGTAGGACGGAGCGCGGCGAGTTCGCCATCGGTCCGATGCTGATGTCACTCGCCAAGGCCAATGCCGCCAGACGTGATCGGACCGGGTGAGGGAGGGATGGAATGACTGGGCGGATGTAGCGGATCGTCGCTCAGAACCCATCCGTAACGCTTCGGGCTAAACTGGAGAAGACGCTTCTCAAGCTAGGGATGGCGCCAGTGTTAGCCATTGAGCCGCTCAGGGCAAATTTTTGCGACGATGTCCTGAAGTTGCTTGATGTGGTCGACAAGCCAATCGAGTTCTTCCTTGGTGATTTCGTAGTGAGCCGAATAACGGGCATCCACATAGGCACGATCAAGCCTTGTGAATGATCGCGTCGCAAACTTTGTGTCACGTGCCCACGCCTCAATTAAGCGTTGATCGACGCGCTCGGCATGGGTTCTGAGCATGTTAAGGCGGTGCGATTTCGGGCTGTAAAGCGTCAGTACGAGAAGCGCGCAGTGATAAAAGCGTTCGGTCGCCTGATGCAAATTGAACGCGGCAAGCTTGAAATTTTTCCGGCTGAGACAAAACTCCGCTATTGCGATAAATTCTACTGCATCCGGAAACCACTGATCGAAATGCCGCTGCGCCTCTTGCCGCTCAGCTTCTGGCGCCAGTGACTTGGGCTCGGTTAGCGGATGCCCCGGGGCTTCGTATAGCATGATGCCATCACGGGCGATGTCGACAAAGAAGGGCAGGCCGCGGGCAAGTTTATCATTCACGTCCGGCAAGCTATGAACGATGACTTTAGCCGGCGTCTGGAGGCGCTGTGTGACGGTAAATTCCTGTGTGAGGTGTTCGTCTATCTTAAGCCAGACTTCGTTTTCCTCAGCAAATCTGTTGGTGTTGACGATGGCCAGAAGGTCGTAGTCGGAGCGATAACCACTGTCGTGGTCTTCGACCCAGTCACCACGAGCGTAGGAGCCAAACAGGATCAACTTCAGGATCCGTCCAGCCCGAGCTTTTTCGGAAAGCTTGGTCTTCTGGGCGTCCTCGAACTCCTCAAATATGATCTTCACGACCTGAGACAGCTCGCGGCGTTTTCTGTCGGGGAGATGATCAAGTTGCTCGGGGAAGATCAAAAAAATGGCCTCATGAAATTTTCTTTGGACGTCGCACTTACGACAGATCGATTCTGGGACGCCGCCGGAAAAAACGCAAGCGTAAGGATCAGCCTTCTGGAAGGCGACCATTCGCCCGTCGCGGTGATGAGCCGTGGGGACAATTAGGGTCGCGCCATCGCGTTTTACCGATGTTCAGGAACTCGGCACAAGCCTTGACACGAATCCCGCATCTGAAGTGTTTTAGTAGAATTCAACTTGAGAAGCGAATTCAAGGGCAGCCTGTTTTCACAGGATCGGCTTGTGGCCGAGGCTCTGAACGTTTGTCCGAACCGTATTATCCGGAAGCGAGAGAGAACGCGCGTGATGGAGGATCGGATTTAAGCATGATGAAATATCCAGATAGGTCCGTTGCAAGTTATACCAGTTCAGATATAAAATGAATATGAACCAAAACGAACGCCCGCTTGAATGGATAGGCAGTAGCCGAAAAGACCTGCTAAAACTTCCAGCAGATGTGCGCAAGTAGTTCGGTTATGCCTTGCATTTTGCCCCAGCACGGCGGCCAGCACCATGCGCCCAGGGTACTGAAGGGCTTCGGTGGAGCCGGTGTGCTGGAAGTGGTTTAGAACGATGAAGGCGGTACCTACCGCGCCGTTTACACGGTTAGGTTTGAAGAGGCTGTATTCGTCCTTCATTGCTTTCAGAAAAAGAGCAAAAGCGGGATCGCTACACCGAAAGAGGATATGGATATCATCCGAGCCTGCCTCAAGGTTGCGGAGATTCTTGCAAAGGAGATAAGCAATGGCACCTCGCATCATTAATGGCATTGAGGTCGAAAGCGGTTCCGGCAATGTATTTGCGGATCTGGGGCTTGCCGATGCTGAGAAGCTGAAAATAAAATCCGGTCTTGTCATCGAGATTGCGAAAGCGGTGCGCCGACTTGATTTGACGCAAGAACAGGCGGGCCATCGCATGGGACTTCCGCAACCGAAAGTATCCTTGCTGCTTCGAGGCGATTTCGCAAACCTGTCGGAGCGCAAACTTATGGAATGTTTGAGCCGGCTTGGATATGACATCGAAATTACCGTGAAGCCGACTGCCGATCCAGTCGGGCATCTGACGCTCGCGGTTGCTTGAGACGCAAGCGGTCAAAATGGGCGGAAAACTGCGGTGCTGCCGATGATCAGGCAGGTGACAAACCGGTCAAGGGAATGTCACCGTTACAAGCTTTCCGTCAGCGCATTTGCTGCTGGCTCCAGACCTGGAGGCGAACGGGCTTCCCATCGCTGTAGATTGCGGCTCCAACAACTCCTTTGAGCCCGCTGCATTGAGACATGATCGTGGAAATTCCCTAGCATTACAGTTGCGTATTTTTACAAGTTCTGAATCTATAGGCCTCCATGATTCGGAGGTCATGGATGATGGGTGCATCGATCGAGACAACGTTGGAACTTTGGGCATCGTCGCTGCGTGAAGTTAAGGCGCGTATGCGCGGATTGTTTACGCAGGAGCGCGTTGCAGCATCTGCGAACCTTTTCCTGGACGGCTTGTTAGGTGATGAGCGCCGTAAGACAGGTTGGATGCGCGCTGAGGCGGCTGGCGATCCTGGTCCGTGGCGACAGCAAGCCATCTTGGGTCGTGGACGCTGGGACGCAGACGGACTTCGCGACATTGTGCGCGAGTATGTTGTGGAGCACCTTGCCACAGATGATGCGGTCCTGGTCATTGATGAGACCGGCTTCCTCAAGCAGGGCAAGACATCTTGCGGTGTTTCACGTCAATATACAGGGTCAGCGGGCAAGGTAACGAACTGCCAAATCGGTGTGTTCACCGCCTATGTTTCCGATCGTGGTCATGCCTTTATCGATCGAGCCTTGTACTTGCCAAAGAGTTGGACCAGCGATCCGGCAAGGCTTGCCGCCGCTCATGTTCCTGAAGCTGTAGCCTTCGCTACCAAGCCTGCCCTCGCTGTCGATATGATTCGGCGGGCGCTGACAGCCAAAGTGCCGTTTTCATGGGTGGCAGCAGATGCGGTGTATGGCGTCGGAGACGTCGAAGGAGCGCTGCGCCGAGCCTGCAAAGGTTACGTTCTTGGGGTTAAATCCGACCATCATTTTGGCGCTTGGTCTGGTAAGCCTTTCGTCGCAGGAACCGCTCTTGAGATTGCCCGTGATCTCGATCCGGCTGCATGGCATCGCCTTTCCGCTGGCGATGGCACAAAAGGCGCGCGGCTTCATGACTGGGCCTACTGCGAACTGGCCGATATCGATGCCGACGAATACAGTGATACGCAAACCGGGCTTTGGACGCGTGGCTTGTTGATCCGGCGCAATATCAGCGATGGCGACCTCGCATTCTTCACGACTTGGTGCCCGGCCGGAACAGGCATTCAGACGCTCGTATCCGTCGAAGGTCACCGTTGGGCAATCGAAGATAGCTTCGAGACAGCCAAGAACGAACTCGGCCTCGATCATAACGAGACCCGCTCGTGGCATGGCTGGCATCGCCATGTCTCGCTCGTCATGCTCGCCTTCGCAATGATGGCTGTGATCCGATATCGCGCCAATAATGCGGCACCCCAAAAAAGACCGAGGATGCCGACCATTACGATCTGATCCGCTGGTCCATCCAAGAGGTCCGACGCATTGCGAATAAGCTTGCCCAGCGGCGTATAAAGCCCGCCCACATCATCGCATGGTCATGTTGGAGACGAGCGCATCAAGCTGCCGCACGACGCGCTCATTTGAAACTAAAACTGCAACTGTAATGCTAGGCTCAGGACCTATTAAATAGCTTGCGGGGTTTCCTCGGTTCTGGTTCACTGGGATCGAACGGAGGGACCGCCATGAGTGATTTGATGTTTTTGTCAGACGCGCAAATGCGCCGTATCGAGCCTTATTTTCCGCTATCGCATGGCGTTCCGCGCGTGGATGACAGGCGTGTCTTGAGCGGCATCATCTTCGTTCTGCGCAATGGGTTGCGATGGCGTGACGCTCCCAAAGAGTATGGGCCGCACAAGACGATCTACAACCGCTTCATCCGGTGGAGCAGGCTCGGGGTGTTCAATCGCATACTGGCCGAACTGACAGCAAAGCGGGGCAAGCCTGAGCAATTGATGATCGACGCGACCCATTTGAAAGCCCATCGCACCGCAGCCAGCCTGCTAAAAAAGGGGATGTTCCCCGACGTATCGGACGCACCAAAGGCGGGTTGAACTCCAAGCTGCATGCTGTTTGCGATGGTCACGGTCGGCCACTGATCCTGCTTTTGAGCGAAGGGCAGATGAGCGACTACAAAGGTGCCGCGCGGATGCTGCATGCTTTTCCCAAGGCAAAGACGCTTCTTGCCGACAAGGGATATGACGCCGACTGGTTTCGAGACGCCTTGGCGCAACGCAAGATAACGGCCTGCATTCCATCACGGGCAAACCGCAAGGTGCCGATCCCGCACGATCCAGCGCTCTACAAAAAGCGGCACAAGATCGAAAACATGTTCGGCAGGCTCAAGGACTGGAGGCGAATTCACACCCGATACGACCGTTGCGCTCACACCTTCTTCTCAAGCATATGCATCGCGGCCGCCGTTATCTTCTGGCTCTGATTTAACGAGTCCTGAGCCTAACATTACAGTTGCAGTTTTAGTTTCAAATGAGCGCGTCGTGCGGCAGCTTGATGCGCTCGTCTCCAACATGACCATGCGATGATGTGGGCGGGCTTTATACGCCGCTGGGCAAGCTTATTCGCAATGCGTCGGACCTCTTGGATGGACCAGCGGATCAGATCGTAATGGTCGGCATCCTCGGTCTTTTTTGGGGTGCCGCATTATTGGCGCGATATCGGATCACAGCCATCATTGCGAAGGCGAGCATGACGAGCGAGACATGGCGATGCCAGCCATGCCACGAGCGGGTCTCGTTATGATCGAGGCCGAGTTCGTTCTTGGCTGTCTCGAAGCTATCTTCGATTGCCCAACGGTGACCTTCGACGGATACGAGCGTCTGAATGCCTGTTCCGGCCGGGCACCAAGTCGTGAAGAATGCGAGGTCGCCATCGCTGATATTGCGCCGGATCAACAAGCCACGCGTCCAAAGCCCGGTTTGCGTATCACTGTATTCGTCGGCATCGATATCGGCCAGTTCGCAGTAGGCCCAGTCATGAAGCCGCGCGCCTTTTGTGCCATCGCCAGCGGAAAGGCGATGCCATGCAGCCGGATCGAGATCACGGGCAATCTCAAGAGCGGTTCCTGCGACGAAAGGCTTACCAGACCAAGCGCCAAAATGATGGTCGGATTTAACCCCAAGAACGTAACCTTTGCAGGCTCGGCGCAGCGCTCCTTCGACGTCTCCGACGCCATACACCGCATCTGCTGCCACCCATGAAAACGGCACTTTGGCTGTCAGCGCCCGCCGAATCATATCGACAGCGAGGGCAGGCTTGGTAGCGAAGGCTACAGCTTCAGGAACATGAGCGGCGGCAAGCCTTGCCGGATCGCTGGTCCAACTCTTTGGCAAGTACAAGGCTCGATCGATAAAGGCATGACCACGATCGGAAACATAGGCGGTGAACACACCGATTTGGCAGTTCGTTACCTTGCCCGCTGACCCTGTATATTGACGTGAAACACCGCAAGATGTCTTGCCCTGCTTGAGGAAGCCGGTCTCATCAATGACCAGGACCGCATCATCTGTGGCAAGGTGCTCCACAACATACTCGCGCACAATGTCGCGAAGTCCGTCTGCGTCCCAGCGTCCACGACCCAAGATGGCTTGCTGTCGCCACGGACCAGGATCGCCAGCCGCCTCAGCGCGCATCCAACCTGTCTTACGGCGCTCATCACCTAACAAGCCGTCCAGGAAAAGGTTCGCAGATGCTGCAACGCGCTCCTGCGTAAACAATCCGCGCATACGCGCCTTAACTTCACGCAGCGACGATGCCCAAAGTTCCAACGTTGTCTCGATCGATGCACCCATCATCCATGACCTCCGAATCATGGAGGCCTATAGATTCAGAACTTGTAAAAATACGCAACTGTAATGCTAATTTACAGGAGTATGGATTTGCCGACTGGAAAGGTAAAATGGTTCAACGTCGCAAAGGGCTTTGGTTTCATCATTCCCGATGAAGGTGGGGCCGACATCTATCTTCCTCTTAAGAGCGTCGAGGCAGCAAAATTACCACGGCTCGAAACAGGCATGACCCTGAACTACGCCGTAACTGAGAGCAGGGGACGGAAATTTGCCGACAATCTCAGCATCGTCTCATCGGTCGCTGTTGAAATATTGCCCAGCAAAGCAAAGGGCGAAGACGTACAAAAGTCGCTGGGCACTGACGACGAATTTGAGCGCGAATGGGGCCTGCGACCCGTGTGAGTTACTGGATTGATGATCTTTCGGCCGAGGCAGGGGGCCTGCCTAGGCGCAGGTTCCGAACCATTTTCCTCAGCAATGCGCCAAAACCGATCCGCATCGAGGCGTAACTCGCGCTCGGTCTCAAGCCAGATGCCTCTAGGGCTTTTTCCTTTGAGAGGTTCTGCCGTGATTTCAGAGAGGAGTGCTGTACGTCCACTGAACTCTTGATTGTGTTGGTCGAAGGCCTGTAACCTCTTCAGGTTTAGATCTATATTTGTAGCTTATCATGAGTTGTGCTAAGCTCCTCTCTGGAGCATGGTATGGCTATCGCAAAACCCATAAGGCCGCTAACCGACCCACAGCGGTTCCTGGATTGCCAGGGGGCGCTCTCGCCATTGGTGCTGAAATTGATTGCCGACGCCGTTGATGCGGAGTGGAGCCCAATAGAAGCGACGGAGGCAATCATAGTTTTGGCCGAACAGGACGCGCTGTCTAAAGGCGCTACGGTATAGATCAATGAAATGTTGCTCCGATTTGTCACTGACCCCAAGTCCTAGCCAGGGCGAACGGATCTGATGATTACGAATAGAATCATGGCGTCCTCCTGCTCCGTGTACCAACACTTTGCCGTCGAGTCATACCGTGGCACGTCAGGCTCGACGGTATGGGCGGCCCCGAATAGTCCGCTGTGAGCGCCAAAATTGAGAAGGCAGCCCTAAGTTTGAGCCTACTCGAATGCGGAGGCGCGGCTGATCACGAGTGCATGTCGGCATTGACCGGAGGGCCGGCCACTTTCAATGCCCGGCTGCCGCCTTGATCACCCAAGGTGGAGCAGTAGTTCAAACAGCGTAAAAATTTCGAGCAACCCATATGAGTATGAGTGTATGAACGTCGGCCTAGCTTTTGGGAGTAGTTGATTGGGCGTTCCGCAAAAGGTCGTTCCAATCATCGGGCGGATCGCCATCATCTAGCCGTTTGGCAAAGACGGTGTAAGGATCAGTTCTAGATCCCGCCTTGCGCAATGTATTTTCGTCGTTCATCCAAGCATAGATTATAACTCGGCTGGCGCTGTCGAAACGATAGAATAGCCTGAAACGCGAGAGAAACTTTGCGCGCCGCCAGTGTCGGTGCGCTGAGCCGAGTGTGTTTCCCAAGCCAAAGATATAAGCGTTGGGATCGCGCGGAATCTCATCGAAGATGAGGGCTTGTATCCGGGCAAGAAGTTTCGCCTTGGGATGGGATGTATAGTCATCAGGTTTCTCGGATGCCAGTCGTGTCACATCCCGTTCAAGCATGTCGAACGCTTCGGCAAAGGCGCTGGAACGATAGAGTTTCCAGCCATGCCGTTCGGCAAATTGGGTCTTCGCCGGCGTCACAGCGTGACATCATCCGGGATTACATCGGTGTCAGCAACGGTGACATTTGCCGTGAGCGTCCGAATGCGAGCGACATCCAGGTCGGTGAAAGGACGCAGACGGTCGGGATGTTCGACCATGTCGCGTTCCAGAAACGCAAGATAGGCCGAGACAACGGGATCGCGTTCTGGGTTATCATTTGCCCCGTCCCCAGGCTCGGACGTATCC
Organism: Rhizobium rhododendri; assembly: GCF_007000325.2. Classification (GTDB taxonomy): domain Bacteria; phylum Pseudomonadota; class Alphaproteobacteria; order Rhizobiales; family Rhizobiaceae; genus Rhizobium; species Rhizobium rhododendri. The sequence goes on from NZ_CP117269.1 coordinate 130,603, forward strand.
AGCGTCACTAGCATACTGCCCGGGCCAATGACATGGGCGCGAATCTTTGCCCGCTGCTTGAACTCCGGATGCGCCTTGAAAAGCGCCTTGTCGAGGCGCAACGCTTCCGAACGTCCCGTCGTCGTAATTGATCCTTTGAATTCCGCGTACGCCATGCCGGCCTCCTTATGCTGGTACGTGGAATAATACGTTTCGTATAAAAAATCAAGCGATCGTAGGCTATATATCGACACGCGCGGCAACTGCTGTAGTTGTCTGTTCATGGTTTCATGTAGGTTCACATGCGGCGTGTTGAAGTTTGCGGGGCCTGCGGGAAGGGCCCTGATCTGGGATCCGTTCGCTGCTGAGAGATCCCCAACCTGCGGATAGTCTGAAGGGTCCATTCAGCCAGCATTCAGGGCCGAGCGCCATGATGCCCGTCAATCCGGAGTGATCTTCGCATCTCGCGTTGTCCGACCCGGTTTCTGGAGCATAACAATGTTCAGGAAAACTATCCTTTCGGCGCTCGTTCTTGCCACCATCGCCACTCCTCTGGCACTGACTGCTGGCGTCGCTGATGCGCAAGAGTATTACGGCCGGCCCTGGCATGACAATCGCGGCTGGGAAGGGCCTCCGCCTGAGAGGCCCACTATCACCATGATTATGGCGGCGTCATCGCCGGAGGACTTGCTGCAGGCTTGGTCGGCGGGCTTATCGGCACGGCTATCGAAAACAGCGGTCCTCGGTACTATGCACCACCGCCGCGCCCGCCAGAGTGCTGGTATCAGCGTCAGACGGTTCAGAATCGATACGATGACGGGTACCATGTTGAGAGCGTGCGCGTCTGCACCTGACAAACTAGGCGTGAAAAGCCAAGTGCCGCATAATCTGTGGTTTCGACCTGCCCGTGGTTCCCTGATGGATGCAGTCTAGCCGATTGGGCGCTCTCCAACCGTGGGCGAGCAATCTTTTGTTTTCAAATGACTGGAAAACTCATTTCAGATTCGAACCGTACACGGGAGGATTTCGATCCTATAGCGTTCACATCGGCCAGTCCATGGTGGTGCTCATGGATTGGACTGCCATGGGTCTAAGCCGCTCCGAGTGGGAAAGGGTGAGGGGTTACCTCTGAAGCTGCCCCGGCATTGAAGCGCCTAGGCGCTACCAAGCCTATATCGATCAGGGAAAAGTCGTTGCCTTTGTAGGCGACCTTGGTCCCGTAGGCGCGAGCACAAGCGTAGGCGAAACAATCGCCCATATTGAGCTTTGCAGGGTGGCTGACGATCTTGCCGTACCGCTGCGCGGCGTCGAGGGCGTTTGTGCCCACATCGCCAGAAATCATGACGTCTCTCGCCTCCAGGTCGATGAGAAACTGATCTACTATTCGGCGAGACTCCCGCAGCATTTCGGGCGTTGCAGGCTTGTTTCGGCCGACGCGCTCAGCCATGCGGCGGGCGAGCGCTAGCGAAGCTTCCATGCGAGCAACTGACGACACATAGAATGGACCTTCGTCCTGCCCAAGACGGTCTAAAAGCTCCTCGCGGTCTTCTTCATACGCGAGGATCGCGACAATCACGGATGCGTCGAGGAACAGCATCAGTCCTCGCCCCACATTTCATCGGTCTCACGCTTGTGGTCGCCGGGTGCATAAGGTCCCGCTGCGCGGGCCATCGCAGATATTTTGCGAGGCGGTCGCGGATCGGCAGGCTGCTTCTGCGGCTGGCGATCTCGCGTTTCAGTGCCGCCTTCACGGCGTCGACCTTGGAGGTTTTGGTAAGGCCTACGAACTCATCCGCGAGCTCGTCGACTTCCGGATCCTTGATGTAGAGAGGCATGATCAGCATATCCTTTGAAGCATATATAATATCGTCTTTTTCATATCCTTGCAACATCACTTGGTGCGTTTGCGGCAGTCGGTTCACACCAACGAGGCTTTTCGGCCGACATCACCCAGGGAACGTCAACGTTTTGATCATGGGGCGATCGAAGAATCGTCGAGAGATATTTATCTTTCACCAGCGAAGCACGGGCTGCGGTCCGCAGCATGTTGTTAAACGCGGCCTACGAGCCTTGCCTGGATCATTATTCCGCTCCTTCCGCCGAGGCACCTTTCGAGGACGAAGGGGAGGGCTGCAGCAGGTCGGCAAACAGCTGCCTGTCGGCATCGCGGGTGAGGAAGCCCGGCAGTTCGCGGCGTAACCATTCGGCGAGACGTTTCGAAAACTCGGCATCGCCGCTGTTTTCCAGACGGTGGAGAACGAGGGCGCCAAGCAGCACCTTGCGTCTTGTATCTTCCTTGCGCTCTTGTTGGCCGAGGCGGGCTTTGAGGGTTCTGCGCTGGGCCTCGATCTGGGCGAGGCGTTCATCGATGGTCTTCCTGGCCATCATCTCTCCTTTCGAACAGGTCTAAGGCGAAGCGGGACTAGGCAGTGTCCCCATAAACGGGGTTCATCTTATTGACGGTGTATGATTCAATCTCCTTGAAAGGAGATTGCTATGCGCCGTCACGAATTGAGCGACGAAGAATGGGCTATCATTGCACCTCTTTTGCCAAACAATAGCCGTGGAATTGAACGTGTCGATGACCGCCGGGTGATCAACGGCATCCTCTGGCGTTTCAGGACTGGTTCGTCTTGGCGAGATGTGCCGGAGCGTTATGGCCCGCGCACGACGCTTTACAATCGGTTCTCCCGATGGCGCAAGGCGGGCGTCTGGGATCGTCTTCTGGATGCCGTTTCAAAGCGTTACGATGGAGACATCGTGATGATCGACAGTTCTTGTGTTCGCGTTCACCAGCATGGTGCCAACGCTAAAAAGGGGGATCTGCCGATCCTTGCATGGGACGTTCGCGCGGCGGCCTGACGACAAAGATCCACGCTCTTGTCGATGCAGATGGCAGACCGGTTCGGCTCGAACTCACCGCCGGCCAAGCCGGCGATGCACCGATGGCTGAAAAGCTGTTGAGCGACCTGCGGCCCGGCGCGTCGATCCTCGCCGACAAGGCATATGATACGGATGCAATTCGTAACTTTGCCAAGCAACGCAAGTGTTGGGCGAATATCCCTGCAAAGGCCAATCGAAAGCAGACATTCAGCTTCAACTGCTGGGTCTACCGTCAACGCAATCTCGTGGAACGGACCCTAGGCCGCCGGAGAAGAGGGTGCCCGATTAGAATTGTTTAAGGCGCGACCGTATCCTTCAGTACTTATAAGCAGTCTGCTACGGTCAGCAGGCCGAACCCACCGCGCCGGTGAGGTCTTGATCAAGCTCGCAATTATATACAATCCGCCAGGCAGTCTGTGGCCGGCGCCGACGCGATTGTAGGCGTCAAAACGTTACCGGTCGAACGCTTGGCTGAGATCGACTCATACGAGGACCTTCGAATACCTTCGGTGGATCGTGCGCTTAATTTGAGCTTCGTCGATCCAATTCGGACGACGGCAAGGGCTTCAAGGGTCACCCAAAGGGCTCAGTTGAATGGACCTCAGCGCAGTCGGGCCATTAGATATGCATCTACATATTCGCCGTCACGATACGCGTTCTGTCGTAGTATTCCCTCACGAACAAAACCAGATTTCTCGTAAAGCCGGATGGCAGGGCCGTTATCTACGAACACATCAAGTTCGATACGCCGGATGTCATGCCACCTGTCGGCCGTCTCAATCAACGTGCTGAGGAGCTTCGCTCCGACACCTTTACCGACAAAATCGTCATGAACGCCAATAGCCAAAGTCGCACTATGAAGCTGACGGCCGGTTTTGCGGTGTAGCCCGGCATTGCCGATGACCTTGCCATGCCATTCAGCACAAATAAATATATCTGTAGGCGACATAGCTTCGATATATTTTCGAGTTCTATCCGCGCTATGGAACGGTTGGCGTAAAGTCCCATAACGAAACCCGGGCAGGTTAAGAATTTCCGTAATTCCTTCGGCATCTTGCGTGCGAGTACCACGAATTAAAACATCCTGCACGTTGAACTCTGGGGATGGCGCTGCGCAGTCAGTGGGCCGCATTGTTGTTTCCTTTTCAAAGGTGGCAGGTGTCATTTTGCTGATCATTTGGTAGATGCTATCGAGCCTGATCTGCGTCCCAAGTGACCGGAAAGTTTTGAACCGTTCGGATGCCCGAAAAGCCGGTGACTTTTGGAAAGGGACCTGCGGCTCTGATGGTCGGAAAACGCTCCGCTAACACGGTCAATGCCTCTTCCAGCTCAGCTTTCGCCAGTGCTTCGCCCAGACAACGGTGCGCTCCAGCGCCAAATACCGGATGCCATTTCAATTGCTCTCTTGTAATATCCAGCCGATCAGGGTCGTTGTAGAGATGCTCGTCTCGGAGGGCGGACATGGTCACAAGGGAGCAAGCTTTATTGGCAGGGAGGAGCATCCCGTCCAACTCGATATCGGTTGTGGTAAAGCGCGGAACCGAGCCTATCGCGGGCTCATAACGAAGGCATTCCAGGACGGCCTTTGGAACCAGGTCGTGATTGTCTAAAACTGCATTCCATTGCTCAGGATGCTGGAGAAGCACTGCCAGCTGAATGACGATGGCAGATCGCGTCGTGTCGCTGCCACCGACAATCAAAGTCATGATTTGGGTAATCACTTCCTCGGCGGACAAGGATCCGTCGCTTTCCACATCGGAGAGAAGTTTGCTCACAGAGTCATTGTTTTTCTCATAGCTGCGCTTTGCCACTACGTCAGCAACATATGATCTCAGCTCGCCGGCTGCTCGTTGAAGCTGCGGTACATCTTGCGCACGCCAAGATCCGCCCAGGAGCGGACTGAAGCGGTATACGATCTCTGTAAATCTATTCACATCGTCCTGGGGGAGGCCCAAGATCGACGCAATGATCCTGGCCGGAATAAGAGCGGCAAAGTCCTCAAGCAAGTCCATGCCACCATCGGGCGCTGCGGTATCGGCGATCTGCGCAACGGTCTCTCTAATGAGAGGTCGCAACGCATCAATCATCTTGAAGGCGAATGTCCTGGTCAGGCGAGATCGTCTGCGCAAATGGACATCGCCATTCGACGTCAGCATCCCGTTTCGCACGAATTCCCAGATCGGCCCATTCTCAACGCCGCGCAGGGTGACCAATTCTGTTTCTACCTGACGTGTCTTGGCATCGCTGCACAGGCTGAGAACGTCGTTGGCACGCAAGATGAGATATACCCCCGCTTCCGACAAGATGAACGGAATCTCCTTTCGGTAGTGCCGGTAGACGCGATGAGGGTCGGCGCTCAGGGTTGAAATGGGTAGCACCGGAACTCGAAAGTTCGTAGACCGCTCTGCGGAGTTGTCTAGGGTCATTCATCAATATCCTTTAATTCGGCTCATCGGCCGCCTAAATTTCCGGCCAGCTGCCGAAACACAACCGACGCGTCAGGCAGGGCGGTAGCGGTCTTTAGCGGCGACAGCCGGCCTGCATTGTGTGCTGGTAACAGTGGTGGCAGATCCCCGTTGAATAATGTGCGCAACGGAATCGGCGCGAATTTCCCCGCGTCGTTAGGTCTGCCTGTCACGCCATCAACATCTACGTGCAGCCACATTAGCGCGCTGGGAAGAAACTTAATCCACGGTCCATCGCACAGTTGAATTCGAGTGTCTTACCCTTTTGTTCGTACGCGGGCAGGCTGAACACAGTCATAGAAAATTGAGCGCTGTTATCTGGGTGGACTTTGTATCGTAAAAACTGAACGATCGGCTTTCCATCGAGATCGATGGTCATATGCTCGTCAGCAAAGGCAAGCGTCCCATCGTCCGTCAATCTGAATGCGTTAATCCGTAGTCCACCGCGTGTTTTGCTCGGCTTTGCATCGTTTGGTACCGCGCTGCAAAGACTGAGATCAACGGTGACGGCGACCGGCTGCCCCTTGCCAAGCATATGAATTACAGCTGGCAGGGCGAGGGGGCCCTGGCGGTTCTCGGTTGCACTCCCTGCGGCGGGTAGCAATGCCGCGAGGAGAATAGTGAAGACGCGCTTCATGCAGTACTCCTTGGAACTCTCGGCGCATCGCTCAAAAGCGCCGTCAAATGGATTGGCATCGCGTAACTTGACGCAGTGCAATTGCGTTGCGAGGGAAGCCGTTACCCTAAACCACCGATGGAGCGTATCATCTGAACTTCTTCAACCGGCTTGCCATTCTCGATAATTCCGCCAGGCATCACGCAGAGATCAGAAAAAAGCTGACTACGATAGAATGCAATGGCAGATACATTTTCGCCGCTGACGCATAGCTCCAGTTTCGAAATACTCTCGTCTTTTGCGAATGAAATGACATGGTTCAGCAAAGCCGAAGCCGTCCCAGTTCGCCGAAAGTCGGCGTGGACGTAAGCCATTACGATAATAGCCCGGTGCTTCAGTTTTGCTGGATGCCTGCGAATAAGCCCCATCAATCCCACAGGGATACCACTATGGAAAGCGCCGAAGACTGGATCAGTTAGCCGCCTATTCCATTCATCCTCGGAAAGAGACTCCCAGTCATCAAGAATGCTGGCGTAGGACGATGGTGTGGACCTTAAGGCCTGCAGCCATATCTGTTTGAAGATAGAGCCTTCCCCGGGCACAATCCGTCTGTATGAAATTTCTTGTGTGTTCAAGATATGCTCCTTTTCCCGGTTTGTTGCCAACACGACAGACTGACCCAGCAAACGTCCGTTTTAAGCGCTGCATGCGCCAGAGTTTAGGTCATCCTGTCCACACCAGCACCGGAAGTATCAGACAGAGCGGCGGGGATTCCGCTCTGTTAACGAGTCGTCGTTGATTGTCCTCCTGACTGGCGTCGCGCTGGGAGGTTTTTGTATGCTTGTCTTGGGCCAGCTTACTGCCGATAGGCCTGTAATCCGCCTGAGCATCCTGTTTCAAAGATCGTTTGGAAGTGTCGTCCTCATGGCGGTCGTCACGGGGGCATCGCTCTATGGAATAACCTATCTCATCCCTCAATTCCTTGCCCGTATTAGTGGATACAACGCGCTTCAATCGGGAATGGTCGTTCTTATCAGCGGCCTGCCAATGCTGGCGATCATTCCGTTCTTCCCGCTTCTGATCAGAACCCTTGACCTCAGGATCGCAATCGCATTCGGGCTGGCCTGCTATTCGGTCAGCTGTTACCTGGACACGAGCCTCACCGCAGCTACCAATGGCGGAGACTTCGGTTTCTCGCAGCTACTGCGAGGGCTCGGGCAGACGTTCACCCTTGTCTTCCTGAACCAGGCGATGACGAGCTCCGTACCTCGCGAGCAGGCGCAGGACGCAGCCGGAATCTACACGGCTGCCCGTAACCTAGGCGGGTCTATCGGGCTGGCCGTGATAGGACTCATGCTCGACCGTCAGACTTCGGTTCATACGCAACGTCTAATGGAGAGGGTCACCGCCAATTCAGTTATTGCTCAGGAACGCATCCACCAGTCCGGCAGCGATCCGCAGTCTGTTCAGCTCGCCATTGTGAACATCTTTCAGGTTATTAAGCGTGAGGCCGCCGTCATGGCATTCAACGACATGTTCTATTTTTTTGCCATCGCCCTTCTGGTCATTTTCCCCCTAGTGTTTATCCTAAGACCAATTCAGCGCGGACCCGCCGTGGCGATGCCTCAGCATTGAATTTATGGCCTCAGCACTGGGAGATGAAAGGGACATTATGAAATCCGCGCTGATGACGGCAAGGCGGCCGAAAATGCCCAAGCCTCGCCGCGCCCAAGAGGGCGTGCTTTACGTCGATCTCAATGCGACTGTCCGCGAGAAAGCGTTCAATAGACTTCCGACGGGTTACCGACGCTATCGTTGTCCAAGGTCCGCTCTCGCTTAAGCACGGGGCTCGGAACCTTCATGGATGGCCGCGAGGTTCGCCCGTTTCATGGTGCGACGACAGAGTAGCTAAACAACGGGGCGCCTGGGCCTCGCGTTGAAGCGATGACGGCACAATATGCGTCTGTACCCCGGTGAATGGCTGATGTGTATTTAGAAAAAAAGGCCGCGAAACATGTGTTTCGCGGCCTTTTTTGATGCGATCGTTTGGATCAGATCTCTTCGTTGCCTGACAGCATGATGCAGACAAGCGTGATGAAGGCGGCGATTGCCATGTAGTAGCCGACATAGGCAAGGCCGTAGTTGCTGGCGAGCCAGGTGGCGATAAAGGGTGCCAGCGAGGCGCCGAAGATCCCGGCAAAGTTGGAGGTGATGGAGGCGCCGGTATAGCGCACTGCCACCGGGAACGGGGCTGCCAGCGCAGTTCCGATCGGACCATAGGTCATCCCCGCCAATGCCATGCTGACAGCGGCGAAGATATAGATCTCGGTGAGGCCACCGGTGAGCAGGGTCTGCAGGAAGAACGAGAAGACACCGATCGCGACCGTCGTGGCGACGAGCACGGTGCGGCGGCCAAAGCGGTCCGACAGCTTGCCGGCGATCGGGCAGAAGATGCCGAAGAACACCGAGGCGACGATCTGCACGAGAAGCGCGTCGAGGAAGCTGATCTTCAGGACCTTGACGTTGTAGGACAGCAGGTAGGCCGTGCCGATGTAGAAGAGCACGAAGGTTGCCAGCGCCACGAAGGTGCCGAGGACAAGGCTGCGCTTGTGGTTCTTCAGGATTTCGACCACGGGAACGGCAACACGCTCCTTGCGGGCGACGGCTTCGCTGAACTCCGGGGTCTCGGTGATCGACAGACGGACCCAGAGGCCGATGCCGATCAGGATGATCGAGGCGATGAACGGCACGCGCCAGCCCCAGGTGATGAAGTCTTCCTGGGAGATGAAGTGCAGCAGCAGCCAGAAGACGGCCGACGACAGGAACAGGCCGACGGGTGCACCGAGTTGCGGGAACATGCCGTACCAGGAGCGCTTGCCCTCCGGCGCATTCTCCGTCGCCAGCAGCACCGCGCCGCCCCACTCGCCCCCGAGACCGAAGCCCTGGCCAAAGCGGCAGATCGCCAGCAGCAGAGGCGCGGCCACGCCGATCGAGGCGTAGGAGGGCAGGAAGCCGATCAGTACCGTCGAGATGCCCATGGTCATGAGGGCTGCAACGAGCGTCACCTTGCGGCCGATGCGGTCACCAAAATGGCCGAACACGATGGCGCCGATAGGACGGGCGAAGAAGGCGATTGAAAAAGTCGCGAATGATTGCAGGACGCCGGTGGTCGGATCGCTGGTCGGAAAGAACAGCGTCGGGAAAACGAGGACGGCAGCCGTCGCGTAAACGTAAAAGTCGAAGAATTCGATGGTGGTGCCGATCAGGCTTGCCAGCAGAACGCGTGACGGCGAATTCAGGGAGGCACTGTTTCGCGACGAGGGAGCCGGCGATAATGGCGATATCGCTTGTTTCATTTTCCTACCAATCCGGAATGCTAAGTTCAACTTCACGGGCCTTAACGCAATCTAAGGCCCCGCCAGGCTCGGAACTAATTTTCTACATGACAATGCGATGACGCGTCTCATAATTTAGCCCGCAGCTTTTGGTCGCATACCGCCAATGCCTCAGTCGTTTTCAACGAGGAGCTATCGTTTCGACTCTGCCAACGCAGAAAAAATCTCGCGTGGCAAGCGCCGGGGAAGACGCGAGCCCGGCACAATGTCGTCCGCTCGTCTACGCCAAGCGCACCGCTTCCTTTCCAAATTCCTTGGTAGATTTCTTCTGCTTTGGCATTCCGGTTTCCCTTCAACTCAAGAAAGCTTCTCCACTTTTCTGAAGAAAGTCCCGGCTCAGTTCATCCGTAAAATCGGTGCAACATTTCCCAATAACAAACGACACACCGCAACAGTAGCAAGGCGCATAATGCCGTTGCGCTTCGCATCGCGTACAAACATCGATCTAACTCAGTCGCCAAATAGGACCGGGTAGAGCGTTTTAGTCAAAGGGAAGTTTCATGACACGTTATGTCATCCGCGCTTGGTGTTCGGTGCAGTCGCTGTGCGGCAAATCCCAGGAGCAGCCTCAGCGTGTCGCGATAGGCGGCAACCGTCTGACGACTGACGGCGCGGTGTTGGCCAAGATGTTCAAGAAAGAAGCGCTGAACAAGGTTAGAGAGGGACGGCGCGTTGCGATCAGACATAGTCGTTCTCCCGGAGTGCGAAGCCTTCGAAGCGTGATCCGGCGGTGGCCATCAGATCGGGGATGCCGGTCATGTACCAATAGGTGTCCGATACCTTGGCGTGGCCGACATAGGTCGAGAGCGCCGCGATGGCGTTGTCGATGTCGCATCCGTCTGCTTGCCAGCGCTCCAGCCGTCGACAAATGAAGGTGTGCCTCAAATCATGAATGCGAACGTGGGGATAGGAACCGCGCGGCATGATTCCGGCTGCGAGGCGCAGCCGTTGAAAGACGCCGTGGACGGTTCGCTTGTTGAGGCGTTGCCCGCCTGCGATGGTGAAGAAGGCTTGCTCCTCTTCCTTCCTGGCGAAACGCTCTCGGACCAGCAGATATGAATCAAGCGCGCTGGCGACCGACTGATGAAGCGGCACATGCCGAGACTTTCGGAACTTGGTCATACGCACCGTTGCACAGCAGGCTTCGATATCGACATCGCGGCAGCGCAGGTTGATCGCCTCCGAAATGCGCAGCCCGGTCGCGGCGATCAATCCGATCAACGCCTCGAACACGACCGATGGCAGCCCGCCCTGCGGTTGGAGGGCGCGTGCCGCGGCCATCTAAGCCGAGGATCTCGTCATCGGTATAGATATGGGGCGTCAACCTCCGCCGCGACTTGCGGAATATCGGCGCTGTTGGAAACTCTGTCACGGGATCCAGGCGCGTCATGTATGCTGCAAACGGCTTCACAACTGCCAGCCGTCCAGCCCAGGTGAAGGGGTGACTGATCCGCGACCGGTCCTTTGCCCAGCGGATGACAAGGTCGTTGGTCAGTGTGCCGCAGTTCTGCTCGTCGGCGAAACCGGCAAAGGACCTCAGCAGCCGAGCGTCGGGGCCGCTGACGTTGAAGCCTAGCAGAGAGCGTTCCGCCAGGTAGGCTGCGACATGTTCCGTCATTGTTGTCTTCATCGCCATCACGCCCTCCCTGGCCAGGGAAGAGCGACAGCCGACAGCCGCTCGAAATCGATCTTGGTGTAGATCTTTGATGTGTGAGGCTGCGATGGCGCAGGATATCGGCAATGTGCTTCATCGGTGTGCCCTCGCGTAGCAGTCGGCTTGCCACGCTGTGGCGCAGAACATGCGGGTCGCACCGATCCCAACCGCACCGGCGAAACGCGGCGATGACTGCACGCTTGGCTACTCCTGTCTGGACCGGACGATCATAGGGCGCGACATGGCGAACGAAGATCGCCCGGCTCACCGTCTCGGGCCGCTCGTGCCTGAGGTATTCGGCGATTGCCTCGCCGGTTGCCCTGGGCAACGGCAGGCAGTCCATGAAATGCGTCTTGGAGCGAGCGATCCTGACTGTTCCGTTCCGCCAATCAATGTCCTCGATGCGCAGCTTGACCACTTCCGCACAGCGAAGGCCAAGATCGGTGACGCATCTGACCATGGCATAGGCCCGTCGACCAGATGGTAGATTCGCATCGAACGATGCCAGAAGCGCGTCAATCTGGGCTGGTGACAATGTCTCGGGTAGTGACGCCAGACGCCAGTGCGCCGCGCGCGGGATGGCCGGCAGAAGTTTGCTGACCTTGTCGCCGCACATCTGTCGGTACTTCAGATAGCCGCCTATCGAACTACCCGCGACGCGCACTGCCCCGGCGCCCCAATCGCGACCTTCACCCAGGACGAACCGCCTCATTGCTCCGGTATCGATCTTCGTGATGTCGACAGAGCCCGCGCCGAAAGTTTGAGCGAGGAATCTGCCGACAATTAAACCACGTTGCCGCCGTGTGGTCTCCGCTAAGCCTGCGACGTCACGCATATAGGCATCGAACGTGGCCAGCTCCTTGCTTAGCCCATCCTGCTCGTCATCCGGCCAAATGGCCCCCTCGGCCTCAAGCAGTCTCAGCAGGTGACGAATGGCGGTTCGCAGTTCATACCGCGTCCGGCGAACTGGCTCAGGACAACTGCAGATCGGCAGGTGATCGTTAAGAAAGCGATCCAGCACCGCCGCGCTCAGCGATGAAAGACCAATGCCCTGCTCGCCGAGCCAGCGTGCGAAATGGGCGACGCTCGCGAGATAGACGCGGATCACATTGTGCGCGTACCGGTCTTCCCGAAGACGAGCGACATAGCGGTCCTGATAGGATGATAGAGTGCTGGACGATAGCCATGCTTGAGGTCCAGGCTGCAAAATGATGGGCTTCATGGAAATCTCCCCTTCCAGTGATTGGAGCAGGGAGAATGAAATTATGCGCAGTTGGAATCGTCACGCTGCTTTCGCAATCGCTGTAAAACAATGGTTTTTTACCGAGGATCCAGAAAGCCTACACATAATCCCGAGCTTCGCATAATTGCGATTGACGACTATCGGCCGGATGGTCCGCTCGACGCTGTTATTGTTGATCTCGATGCGCCCATCAGTCAGGAAAAGCCACCTAGAGCGATGTAAGGGACGCCCTCCATGCTTCGTCCTGACGGGCGGCGAGACCTCCGACTACCGTCGCACGCGAGAAATAGTTGTCAGGGTCCACCCACACTGGCTGCTAGTGGTGCAGCGCGCGAAGCTTCGTGGTGATGACACGCATGGTGCGGTCCAATAGCTCCATTGGCGCTTCGATTCTATCCAGCTCTGGAGCTATTGTTTCTCGAGCGATCGGTTGAATAGAGTTCCTGGCGCAAACGTTGATAGCTTTCTGCTAGTCTCTCGCTTACTTTTTCCACCTCGCCCAACTTACCGTCGGATACGATATTTGATGATGTTATGCGTAATACGGCTGCTTCGAGTTCACCTAACTCGGTGTCATTTCGAGTTGCCGGATTGTTCGATGAACGTGTCTCTTGTGATTGAGAATTTTTGAAATCGTGTTCTATGTTCCAATACAAGTCTTCGTGGTTGCCATCACCACTTCGAAGCTCATCAATACGACTACGATGTACATCTGAGAGGAAATTCTGCGCACACACGAGAAATTCGGCGGCACTTCCCTGATCGTCAGAATGGTCAGCTCTGTCAAACAGATGGAGCGCGTGATCAATTAAACGATTTTTATCATTCGCATCGAATAAGCCGAGCTTCTCTTTGAGTAATTGCAGAGCCTCAGCTTGCTTTTGCTGTTCGGGGAGATGGAGGACTTGGTCAACGAGTTTCGTTCTACGCTGTGACGTCTGGAAATCGATGATCGGAATGACACTCTTGAGCCGTGGCGGCGTCACAGCCTGGTCATCGCGCGGCACGACGTTTTCAAACAGCCTGCTTGCAGACGTCCCGAGACGATTAAGCTTATGTTTAAAGTCGCCGGTAGGCCCATCTTTCAGCATTTGCCTCGCTTCACGGCCAGCCTTTTCGAACCTTCCGAGCTCGGCGGCTGTTTTTACTGGATCGGGAGTAACCAGCCTGGAGAATATATCTGCGACTGAATCTGTGTTCATATTCTTATGGAGTCCGGAACTTTCGCTACTATCGATCTTACCGGGATTTTCCGCATTCAATCGCTTCATCGTCATATTTCCTTTCCGAGCTGCGTCACCGGAAGCACACGTGAACTTTGATTTTAGAGACAGGCATGGTTATCGACCGAAGTACGAATTTCAACCAATTTTGCCTTACAATTGTAAGAGGGATTGAGTGCCGAAGATCGTATCGCTCCGGCGTGGACCGCCTTGCGAGTTTTGGGCGATATCGTGATTTTGCGCTCTTGAGAGTGGAATTAAGAGCGCAATGAGGACCTATGGCACAGGCCATTTTGCTGACGGGTCAAGAACGGCGTCGTCGTTGGTCACCGGCTGATCGGCTGGAAATTCTGGAGGCAGCATTCGCTCCCGGTGCGAATGTGTCGGAGGTAGCACGTCGTTTTGATGTTTCGACGGGGCTGCTCTACACGTGGCGCCGCCAGGCGCTGTCGGTTGCGGTGGCGGATGGTCCTGCCTTCGTGCCCGCGACGGTCGTGGGTGCCGCGGGCGGTGGCGATGTCGTTGCGGCGACGATCGCTGTGGACTTTGCGAACGGTACCAAGGTGAGGATTGCGTCCGGGGCACCTTGTGATCTTGCCGCAGCAGTAATGCGAGCGCTCAAATGATCCCGATCAGTTCGAGCGTGCGTGTTTGGATTGCGAGCGGCCATTGCGATATGCGCAAAGGGATGCAGGGCTTGGCTCTGATCGTGCAGGAAGGTCTGGGCCGTGATCCGTTCAAGGGGGACGTTTTTGTCTTCCGGGGGGAAAAGTGGCCGGCTGATCAAGGCTCTTTGGCATGACGGAATTGGCCTTTCGCTATACGCAAAGCGGCTTGAGCGCGGCCGTTTCATTTGGCCGGCGACGGAGGGTGGAGCGATTGCGCTGACGGCTGGCCAGATGTCCTATCTGCTTGAGGGAATTGACTGGCGAAACCCGCAGCAGACATGGCGCCCGACGAGCGCGGGATAGCGTTTTTTTGGCGGGATTGCGTGCGGCAGCACCAAGAAAAGCTATACAAATCAGTGGTTTTGTGATTCACTTCGAGCATGGAAACCGGCTCGGGAAATCACCGTGATCATGCTGCAGCCCTGGAAGCAGAGCTAGCGATTGCGCGGTCGGAACGGGCTACTGCTTTGGCCGAATTGGCTGTTGCCAAGGCCAAGGAGGCCGACGATCAGGCCATCATTCTTCGCCAGAAAGTCTATATCGAAAAGCTGCAACGGGAACTGCGCGGTCAGAAGTCGGAACGGACAGCGCGGCTGATCGCGCAGATGGAGCTGATGCTTGAGGACGCCGAAGCGGCGGCGACTGAAGATGAGCTTGCCGCCGAAATGGCCGTTGCTGCAGCTGCTGCGATTGCGGTCACCGGCTTTACGCGCAAGCGGCCCGTCAAGAAGCCTTTCCCGGAACATCTTCCGCGTGAGCGTGTCGTGGTGCCTGGTCCGGTTGCCTGCAGCTGCTGTGGCGGTGAACGGCTTCGCAAGCTCGGCGAAGACATCACCGAAACGATGGAGAGCGTACCGCGTAGCTGGAAGGTCATTCAGACGGTGCGGGAAAAGTTCACCTGCCGTGACTGCGAGAAGATCAGTCAGGCACCTGCACCCTTCCATGTCATACCGAGAGGATGGGCGGGTCCGAGCCTTTTGGCGATGATGCTCTGCGACAAGTTCGGCCAGCACATTCCCCTCAATCGCCAGGTCGAACGTTTTGCCCTGGAAGGTGTGCCAGTCAGTCTGTCGACAGCAGCAGACGCGATTGGCGCGTGCTGCCAGGTCCTTGCCCCGCTTGTGAGGCGGATTGAAAGCCATACGTTCGCGTCTGAACGGATCCACGGTGATGATACGACCGTGCCGGTTCTCGCTCTCGGCAAGACCGTCACCGGTCGGATATGGAGCTACGTCAAGGACGATGCTCCGTTTGGCGGAACGGCGCCTCCGTCGGCGATGTTCTATTATTCCCGGGACCGGGCCGGCGAACATCCACAGGCGCATCTGGCCAATTATAGCGGCATCCTTCAGGCGGATGCCTATACGGGCTATGGCCAGCTCTATCTTCCTGATCGAAGTCCGGGCCCGATTCATGAGGCGGCGTGTTGGGCGCATGCGAGGCGACCATTCTTTGCGCAAGCCGATTTGGAGGCCAACGCGCGCCGAAAAGCGCAGGGTAAAAATGCCGCCGTCATCTCGCCGGTCGCCTTGAACATGGTGCAGCGGATCGACGCACTGTTCGAAATCGAGCGCCATATCAATGGCCGTACGGCCGATGAGAGAAAAGCAATCCGCCAGCAGTTGTCAAAACCGCTGATCGACGACATGGAGATATGGATACGCGAACACCGCGCCAGGTTGTCGCGCGACAATGACTTGGCAAAGGCGTTTGACTACATGCTGAACCGCTGGGAATCCTTCATTCGTTTCCTCGACGACGGGCGCATTTGCCTGTCGAACAATTGTGCGGAGCGATCTCTGCGCGGTGTGGCGCTCGGTCGGAAAGCCTGGCTATTTGCCGGTTCCGATCGAGGGGGCCAGCGGGCGGCGGCCATGTACAGCCTGATCGTCACCGCGAAAATGAATCGCATTGACCCACAGGCCTGGCTTGCCGATGTCCTTGCCCGCATCGCCGACCATCCAGTCAGCCGTCTTGATGAGCTTCTCCCCTGGAATTGGCGGGAAACCACAACATCGCCACTGAGGCAGGCGGCCTGATGGCAGGTCCTCTCGTTCGCTTAAAGATCATGCTCGATGACGTTGATCCCTTGGTGATGCGGCGCGTTGTCGTCCCATTCCGCATTCGGCTTGACCGGCTTCATGAGGTTCTTCAGGAGGCTTTCGGCTGGACGAACAGCCATCTGTATGAGTTCAGGATCCGTGACATCGGGTTCGGCGTGCCTGATGGCGGCTTTGATGGTCCCATCGATGCACGCAAAGAAACGCTTCTTGCTGCCATAGAAGATATCGGCGCGAAATCATTCAAGTATCTCTATGACTTCGGCGACGGCTGGACGCACACCGTGAAAATCGAAAAGGTTTTACCGGCGACCGCCGGCTTCGACGATCCCTTCCTGCTTGACGTTGTCGGACGATGTCCACCGGAGGATGTCGGCGGTCCGTGGGGTTATGAAGAGTTCCGCGAGGCCATTGCGGACACCAACCATGAGCGTCACCACGAACTTGTGGAATGGTGGGGCGATGCGCACTACGATCCTGGCGATGTCGACGCCGGCAATCTCCGCAAAAACGTCGAGGCTTTAGCTGCAAAGTGGAAGCGCCGATCGCGAAAGAAAAGCTGAACCTGCGGTCCTCGGCGAATGCTTACCGAAGATCGAGAAGGGAAAGCTTGGTCAACGGTTGAGGTCGACTATTGTCGACACACGCTTGACGATCAGCCGATCAGCGACGGGTCTCAATCTACATTTTAAAGCCTGTCGCCGTTTTTACGATTCAATCTTCTCAAATCAGCTTATCGGTGATTCTCTTTCGCTTTGAAGGGAGGCCGTCATGGGTAAGTCACATCCGATTGCGTTGCGTGAGCGTGTGATAGGGTTTGTTGAGGAAGGCCATGGCCATCGCGAGGCGGCCCGGCATTTTCGGGTCTCGCCACGTTTCGTGAACGATCTGGTGATCCTCAAACGCGAGACAAATTCGCTTGTCCCGCGCCGGCAGGGGCATGTTGGCGGCGGCAAGCTTTCAGCGCATCACGCGTGGGTTGAAGAGCGGATGATGCAGAATGGCGAACTGACACTGGACGAGCTTTGCGTGGAACTCTGCGGACGTGGCGTCATCGTCCATCGCTCCAGTGTCGGACGGCTTCTTCACAGGCTGGGGCTGAGCCATAAAAAAAAGCCTGATGGCAAGCGAGCAGCAGCGCCTGGAGATCGCGCGGGCGCGTGAACTGTGGACCGGGCGGCGAAAGCCTTTCTTCAACAAAGCATTGGCACGACTGGTTTTTATTGACGAGACGTCGACGAACACAAAGCTGACAAAGCGGACGGGCTGGTCTCCCCGAGGCCAGCGATATCGAACGCACGCCCCCTTCGGGTCGTGGAAATCCCAAACGTTCATCGCTGGGCTACGATCCTATGGAATGGTTGCCCCCTGGATTGTCGATAGGCCGATGAATAGCGTATCCATCCGAGCAGGGCCGCAGGATTTTGAGCAGCGCGCGTGGTAATGTCGGTTGATGGAGATCGATGAGGACAAGATCGACGAGGCGGTTTTGGCGCTGTTATGGCTGACGCTGCATAACGAGCGTTGGGCCTGGAAGGGTTTCGACTGGGCGACGACGGATCGGCTTCACAAGAAGGGCATGATCGGCGACCCAGTCAACAAGTCGAAGTCATTGATCCTGACCGATGAAGGCCTGGAGCGTTCGGAAGCATTGTTCCGGGAGCTGTTTACGCGGCGGCCGCAATAGCCGTTCCTTTGTGTGACTTCCAGTGCCAAGGCAGCAGTTCGTGCAGGCGGGAGACAGGAAGATCGGCGATGCGGGCGAACACATCGGCGAGCCACGCCTTTGGGTCGACGTCGTTGAGACGGCAGGTCGTGATAACGGAGAGCATGATGGCGGCACGATCGGCCCCACGCTGGGAACCGGCGAAGGTCCAGTTTCGACGCCCGAGTGCAATTCCTCTCAGAGCGCGCTCGGCCGTATTGTTCGTGAGACAAATCCGGCCATCGTCGAGGAAACGCGCAAAACCATCCCATCGCTTCAGCATGTAATCGATCGGCTCGATCACCTCGGACGATTTGCTGAGCGTGGCGCGCTCGCGTTTCAGCCACTCGTGCATGTCGTCAAACAGCGGCTTGCTCTTTTCCTGCCGCGCGGCCAACCGTTCTTCGGCACTCAATCCATTGATCTCGCGTTCGATCTCAAACAGCGCCTCGTACCGTTGGACGGCCTCAAGCGCGATCGGCGAGATCGGCTTGCCTTTACGTTTGCGGTCGCGGGCATTTTTCTGGATGTCAGCCAGTTCAAAGAATTTGCGCCGCGCGTGCGCATGACAAAAGGCAAAGGTGATCGGTACCACCTTCTTTTCGGCGACACTGAGCGGCTCGAAGCCATTGTAGCAATCGCTCTGCAGAATGCCGCCATACCCGGCCAGGTGCTTCTGCGGATGCTCGGCGCCGCCGCGCCGCCGTAGGGACGGTCATCGCATACGTAGGTCCATATTCGCCCGGTCGTGCATTTGTCTTTGGCCTGGATGGGAATAGTGGTGTCGTCGCCAAAAAGGCGCTCGGCCGCGAAGACATGCGCCTCGATCAGATCAAAGATCGGCAGGAGCGCGGCCGTTCCATACCCGACCTGGTCGGCCAGCGTCGAGGTCGAAAGCTCGATGCCCTCGCATTTGAACCGGGTGCTCTGGCGGTTCAGCGGGCTATGCATTCCAAACTTGTCAAAGAGGATCGTCGCCAGCAGATGAGGACCGATGAAGCCGCGCGGCGTCGCATGGAACGGCGCCGGCGGCTGGCTGATCGCTTCGCAGTCACGGCAGGTAAATTTCTCCCGCACCGTCTCGATCACTTTGAACCGACGCGGAATCTCTTCCAGCGTCTCGGTGACGTCTTCGCCCAGCTTGGAAAGCCGTGATCCACCGCAGCATGCGCAAGTGGCCGGGGGATCGATGACCACGCGCTCGCGCTCGATATCCTCCGGCCACGGCTTTCGGACCGGCCGTTTGCGCGTGAACGAACGCACGCTCGAGGTCTTGGCGGAAGCCGCCTGCGCTGCGGCTTCATCCTCCGTCGCCGCCATCACCAGTTCTTCGAGCTGCAATTCCATCTGGTCGATCAGGCGCGCCGTGCGCTCAGATCGCTTTCCGCGCAGTTCGCGTCTCAGCTTTTCGATCGCCAGCTCCAGACTGGCAATCAAGGCCTCACTGTCCGACAGCATGGCCTGCGCATTGGCGGCTTGCGCCACCGCAATGTCCCGTTCAGTGACGACGGTGTCGCGCTCGGCAACAACGACATCACGTTCAGCCTGTAACATCTCACGCTCGGAAAGCAGCGCCAGATAGGCGCTCGCAAGGTCCGCAGGAAGGTCCACAGGCTTCGAAGTCATGAAGCCATTCGATCAGATTCATTCAATATTTTCAATGCAATAATGCTATCCGATCCGTGTCGGACGCCAGGTTTCCTGCGGATTGCGCCAGTCGATCCCGGACAACAAATAAGACAATTGTGCCGGTGAGATCGCGACCGCGCCGCCCTCCATATTCGGCCAGATAAACCGGCCCTTCTCCAGCCGCCGGGTAAAAAGGCAGGCGCCCAGACCATCGTGCCAGATGATCTTCAAAATATCCGATCTGCGACCCCTGAAGACGAAGAGATGCCCTGACAACGGATCATGCTTCAGAACCTCCTGCACCCGAAGCGCCAGAGAAGGAAAGCCACAGCGCATGTCAGTATACCCTGTCGAAAGCCAGACCTTGACCCCTGTTCCCATCGGAAACGGATTCACCTCAGCGCCTCCAGTCCGCGCAGGATCCGAAGCAGCGCTTCAACGTCGACATCGCGTCCCACAATCACACGGCGACCATTGGCGCTGACAACCTCCATAAGCCCACTATGTGCCGTCGAAGAATTGGTCGGCGCAACAACCGGAATGCCTGGCTCCGGGACCAACAGTGCAGGAATAAACCCTTCACTCCCACGGCCACTGCCGAGCCGTCCCTCGCGAGCTGCTTTACGCCAATCGTTCAACTGAAAGCGTGTGATCCCATGGCGACGTGCTGTTGCCGTGACCTGACGCGGGGCGGAATAACTCTCCGCCACGATCGCAAGTTTGGCCTCGTTGCTGAAACGGCGACGCCGCCCGCTATCGACAATCTCCATACGGCTAACTTGCGGCCGCTTCTCTATCGTTAAATCCACGGTTCTCACACTGTCTATATTGACGTCCATATAGACAGAACATCCAGTTCGCCTCACTTCTTAGCAAGGCGGCCCTCCTCGGACGCGTACTGAATAGCCGCAGCTTCGAGGCTTGGATAGAGACCCAACTCGCGCCGACCCTGTCGCATGGAGACGTCGTCATCCTAGACAATGTCGCCTTCCACAAGAGCGAGCGGGCCGAAAAGCTGGTCCGCGCAAAGGGAGCCTGGCTGCTGTTCCTGCCACCCTATAGTCCCGACCTCAATCCCATCGAGATGGCCTTCTCAAAACTCAAGACGCTGCTGCGAAAGCGGGCGGCCCGCAGCTTCGATGCCATCTCCAACGCGCTTGGCGAAATCTGTGACCTCTTCTCCGTCACAGAATGTAAAAACTACTTCAAGGCAGCAGGATATGAGTGCGATTAAATGCGACACGCTTTAGCTACAGTTGCCCGGGTGACAGGACGGTGCCGCAATGACTATCCCCATCGAGACGGCCGCTCTTCGGAGCACGTTTGAGCACGCGGTAATCAATCTCACTTTCAGTGGAGATGAAATTTGCATAATTGATGATAAATAGCGTGTTAGAGAGCGGAATCTCATCTACAGAATATTTGAAAAAATCTCGATGTTAACGTTCGATAGAATCGTCACGCTTTCGTTTTGAAAGCGCATCGCGTGGCGTCTCCCTTATGTTTGACACGTCCGATCCGGTGGCGCGGTTCCGCTGCCCAATTTCATGCCTAAAGAAAGGACTAGGATCGGAGATCGATGACCTACGCGCATCCGAACGTCTTTTATCGTTAGCCAGCGATTTCGTCCCCGTTGGTTTGAATGTGAGTTTGGTCTGGCCAGCCGCACATCCCGCCCTCTCGATTCCTCGACGAACAGCCGATATTTGAGGCTTTTTCAATCCGGTAGATTTATCTGCTTTACTCGCTCCCGCCAGCACCAAGTGCCGCTGGGGCACTGTGAGAAGCCGGCACGTCCATGCTTCATGAAAATCGTGCAGATCGCGCACAAGATCGTTGAATTGGTCAGGACTGTTTGTCTTAAGCGTGTGTAGCTGGCCGCTGCCGACAAACGCCGCGAGTTCCGGGCGATCATTTATATCCACCATCCCCGGAGCCAACCAGAAGTCTCTGTTGTCGGAGACGGTTTTAAGAAAACAAATACGGCTGTAGAAGTTACCGCGGCTAGGAGGAATAACTGCATCAAGGGATTTTGCGACGTAACCTGCCATTTCTGCTGCAATGGGATTTGTCCTTGCTCGATGCGGGTTGTCATAGAGGACGGCCGCAAGCATGTCGTATGCTAGATACGGGTGAGGTTGATAGGATATTGGGCGGTGGGCTGCTTCTGTGGCCCCATTTGCAGCATAGGAAGAATCCGAGCTGAAACGGTATTGCGCTATTAAACGAGCAATATCTTTAACTTCGTCGGGCGCAAGTTTGCGCACATTCTTATTATCAGCTAGCTGCAGCAGCTTTTGCCGTTCTGGACGAATTATTTTCTCTACGGCGTCCGTCACTTCCTTCATGCGATAATGAAATTGATTTGGAATGAAATCCCGGGTTTCAGCACCGCGCGTCTCGGCAATGGTCCTTTGCCTCTTGAGCCAATTCTGAATAGAACTGGAATGCGTTACGATCTCATCAATGACCCGCTGACGCACCTCATTGTAGCTGGCACCATCTGGGATTATCGTGTCGAGGAGCTTGTTAATTTCACGCAGGTCGGCGTTATACCGATCTCTGTGTTTGATATTACCACTAGTGTAAACGGAGGTGTGCTTTTCCGGTAATCTGAGATCAGCGCGATGCCCAACAACAGCAGTCTTAGGGAATTCGACGGGGCTGACCCAGTGTGGAATCTGTCCGTGTCGCTGCAGGTACTCCGACAGATGACCGATCGTAGCTGCCTGGACTGGATTGGCAAAGCGCGGTTTCATTGAGTCGATGGTGCGGATGACTTCATCTACTTTCGCCGCATTGTTTATCGTCGCCAAATCGGAAGTACCGATTATTCCGGCGTCGCTGATGAGCCGCAAGGTGCCCAAGCGCTGTCTGTTGAACTGCGGCAGGGCAGGAATGGAGCGGCTCAGGATCGCGTCCACTTGGCGGCCGAGCGAACCGGCGTCTGATTGTAAATTTTCTGTCCTTGAGCCAGAGGGCGGTGGACCATTTAATCTACCACCTGCATAGGCAGGAATTCTGCTGCGGATGGAGTCCGTCAGATATGTAATCGCTGATGCTTCCAGCTCGGACTTGCGCACGGTGCATATCCACTGCAAAGAGGTTCTATTCCGTCGATTTTGCGCCTTTCATCGCATTAGGCAATCCCAACGATTGAGCGTTCATCACAAAAATCAATTCATCTGTAATACAGTAAGCGGTATGCGGCGTCCACGCCCCATTGATTTTTCAGTTGCAGCGGCTTGATGGTATTGCCTTTGGGTCCGGATGTGAGCTCACCGACGAGTATCTGACGAGCTCATTGTGAGGACTTGATGCGGGCGGCATAGGCCCAAGGCATTAGGGCATCGATGTCTTTGGCGAGGTGGCCGTTTGCGAGGCGGGTGAAGAGGTCGCACAGATAGGCGTAAGGCTCAATTCCATTCATTTTACATGTGCCGATCAAGCTGGCAAACCGGGCCCAATTTCGGCCCCCTTCATCGTGGCCGGCGAAGAGCGCATTGCGGCGGTTCATGGCCGGGCGACGGATCGCGTTTTCCACCAGGTTGGAGTCAATATCGACATGGCCGTCGTCTAAGAACAATCTGAAGCCGTCTTGCCGCGTCAGCATGTATGCCAAGGCTTTTCCAAGATCTGACTTGCGTGAGACACGTGCAGCCTGAGCCGCGATCCATGTGAAGAACTTGTCCACCAGCGGGAGCGACAACTCCTGTCGGACTGCCCGACGATGTTCGGGCTCATTGCCTCGAATACTGTCTTCGATCTTGTAGAGCGCGGCGATGCGAATGAGCGCCTCATCAACGATGGGTGATCCGCTCCTCGGCGTGGCCTTGATCAGCTTTCTGCGCCCGTGTGCCCAACAGAAAGCCAGTTTCAAGGGATCGCCGCCCACACGCTCCGACGTGGCAAGGTGAGAGTAACCACCGTAGGCGGTGGAGTGGACGCCCCCCGACGGCATCAAATGTGCCATAGTGCGGGTGCTTAGACCTACAAGGAGGACGTCCATGAATGAGATTAGCATCATCGGCCTGGATCTGGCAAAGAACGTGTTCCAGATCCACGGCTCAGGTTCCGACGGGAGCGTCGCTCTTCGTAAGAAGCTGAACCGTGGAAGATTGCTTGAGTTCTTCGCCCAGCTTCCTATCTGTGTTGTCGCAATGGAAGCCTGCGCCAGCGCCCATTATTGGGGACGAGAAATCGGCAAATTCGGTCATGAGGTTACACTTATCAACCCGTCTTACGTGAAGCCCTTCATCAAACGCCAAAAGAATGATGCCGCCGACGCCGAAGCTATCGCAGAGGCGGCTTCGCGACCGACGATGCGGTTCGTGAGCGTCAAAAGTGCCGAGAAGCAGGCTTCATCCATGGCGTTCAAGGTTCGCGACCTGTTGGTCCGACAGCGGACGCAGACGATAAATGCGTTACGCGGTCATCTTATGGAATATGGCCTGATCATTCCTCAGGGCATCAAGCACATTCCCCTCCTACATGAACAGATCACAACGAATTCCGATCTGCCTGAGGTTGCGCGGGTACTTTGCAAAGGTTTGTTGGAACAAGTGGTGTTCCTCTCCGAACAGATCGCCGTCCTGGAAAAGGAGCTCCGCACACGCGCCCGGCAGGATGAACTTGCCTCGCGGCTGATGACTATTCCGGGAGTCGGCCCGATTTGCGCCACCGCGATCGAAGCATTGGCACCGGCCGCGGAGACCTTCTCAAGGGGGCGAGATTTTGCAGCATGGATCGGCCTTACGCCTAAACAAAACTCCTCCGGCGGCAAGGACCGTCTCGGCAAAGTTTCCAAGATGGGGCAGCGCGATCTTCGCCGTCTCCTCGTTCTCGGAGCAACGGCGGTTGTCCGCTGGGCAAGACGATACGAAGCGCCTGCCGGTTCATGGTTGGCAAGAATGCTTTTGAAGAAGCCGCCGAAGCTTGTTGCCGTGGCTCTGGCGAATAAATTGGCGCGGACCGCCTGGGCTCTGATGGCTCGCGGCGGCGTCTACCAAGCTCCGGCATCTGGTACTGTCTAGGGCAGAACAGAACCGCGAGACGTCGGGAATGTGGTGAGGTCAACGGAGGATTATGGGCAATCGGTCAGAAGCAGGATCGGAAGAATCATTAGGTCGATGAGTGCCCAGAGCACGCCTAAGCGAATTGGATCTGATCCACGTATTCCATAAGGGCCCGCGACGTGTTGAAGTCGCTTTACGAGGCCGAACACACGTCAGCACCCGACCACATGCCCGTACCGAAGAAAGATTTTGCTTGCATTTACCGGGGCGTCCACACACATCGACCTGGATCGTGCCGTTGAACCCGTCGAGGATTTCAGCGGCATATTCGCCTTTACGCCCAGGCCGATAATGGAACACCACGCCTGATGGCGCAGAGCCTTCCAGCCGCGGTCGTCACGCAGCACGGCCCAGAGATAACCCGTCTTCGTCTTGCCTCGCCCCGGATCAAGAACCGGGGCGGTCGTCTCATCGACATAGAGCCGCGTGCTTTCCCACAGGAGCTGTTTAGCCATATGGTCGACCACCGGCCGGATTTCGCTGCCCGTGCGCCCCATCCAATCGGCCAGGACCGTGCGGTCTATCGGCACCCCGTGTCGTGCCATGACCTCGGCCTGCCGGTTGAGCGGCATATGTTCGGAATGCTTGGAGACGGCAATCTCCGCCAGAAGGGCTTCGGTCGGCCAGCTCCCTTCCAGCAAATGTGCAGGCGCTTTGGCCTGGACAACGCCAGTTCGCCCCTTGGGACATGCGTATTTCGGGCGGATCGTGACGATCACCTCGTAGCGTGCCGGGACCCGGTCGAGCCGTTCCGTCCGATCCTCGCCGATCCGCACCATGTTGCCGCAACCGCAGGGGCAAACAATGCTCTCGGGCTCGATCACGCGCTCGACCCGAGGCAGGTGTTCAGGCAGTGCACGGGCCTTACGCTCCTTGCGAGAAACGGCCTTGTCCGGATCGCCAACCTCTCCAGGATTGATTGCGCTGGCTTCGATCTTCTTCTCGACGGCGGCGATCCGCGCCTGTGTTTCGGCAATCGCCGTTTCAAGGTCTTCCAGTGCCAGTTCCATCTGCCCCGGATCAAGCTTTTCCGATTTCGGCCCGAACTTCGCGCGCCGATATTCATGAACCTGACCCTCGAGTGTCTCGATCAGCTCCTTCAACTCGGCGATGAACACATCCTTTTCGGCCACAACTGCCTGCTCGTGCTGACGTGCTGCACGCTCGACCGACAGCTCGAACTGCATCTCCGCGAAGGCTTTGGCGACCTCTGGTGGAAGGTCCGGATACAAGCTGAGATCAAAGGATTGCGACATGCCGCTTTATAGCAAAATGGCATCAAAAATCCAAATAAAACAATGCGAGAGCCGCCAGAATTTACCCCGCTGCAGACGGCGCACTCACCCGTTGCGCCATCACCCGTCGCCAGTCCAGACCTTCGAACATGGCCTCATACTGACCCCTGGAAAGACGCATCGTTCCATCCTGAACCTTGGGCCAAGCAAAGCTGCCTTGTTCCAGAATTTTATATATTAACACCATTCCGCTGCCATCCCACACCAGGATCTTCAGACGATCTCCGCGCTTCGACCGGAAGATGACCGTAATCCGGGAATGTGGATCGAGCTTCAACTCGGTCTGCACCATCAGAGCCAGCGCCTGATGCCCACAGCGGAAGTCCACCGGACGCGTTGCGATCAGGATCGGCAGTCGTTGGCCCGCGACAATCATGGCGCTCCTCGCACAGCGCGAACCAGAGCGGCGACCCGTTCAACGGGCACATCGTTCGGAACCCGCATCACAACGTCTGAGCCAATCTCCAACGTCAAAACCTGCACCTTCGGCCCGTCGGAGGCCAGCTTCGGCAGCGGCAACCGATTGACAGGCTCAGGCGCATCCGCAGCGATTGCCAGAGGCACGAATGCCGGCTCGATACCATCGTGCTCCGACGGCGTCGTTGCCGCCGCAAACGGCAGCACCAGAATGCCGTCGCGCACCTGACGTCGCCAATCGGAAAGCTGGTTTGCTATAACGCCGTGACGGCGCGCGACATCCACAACGCGAACACCAGGCTCAAAGCTTTCCGCCACGATCCGCGCCTTCACATCATCCGGCCAACGCCGGTTTCCGCGGCGCGGCTCGACAACTTCGTAGCGACCAACAAATCCATCATCTGCCATGAAAATCTCCAGATACAACTGGAAACCTTCTCGCATATGCAGCAAGCCTCAAAATACACCCAATCCAATGGGGCGGAGACGGCGCTTACAGTAAGCGTTTCAAATCCGAAGACTTTCAAATCTGTGTAATTGACGTGCGCACCTCAATTAAAGGAAATCGCGAACCGAGTAGGCAGAATTTAAAGGTTTTCTTTTAAAAGAATTTCGATTCTGATCTTCTCTTGCGCCGCCAACGGCTCCTTGGCATCGGCGCGTGCTCGCATGATGCGTACTGCGCTGCGAACTGCGTGGCCCGGATCCTGCGCGATGACCGCGTCAATGCGGTCGTCGCGCAGTGCCTCTTCAGTGAAGATCGTGCGTTCGTGGACCACTACCGTGAGGTTAGAAAGATCTGAATGTGCGGCGATCGCCGAAAGCGGCACCCGGGCCTCAGCACTCAATACGTAGACCGCGATAATGTCCTTGTTGTTCTCGAGGACGCGCTCGATGATCTGGTTTGCGCGACGTTCATCGGCGTGCGTTTCGATGGACGGAAGAGCTCTGATATCGGGGAAATGCTGATTTATGACGCTGTCGAAGCCGTGGCGCCGCTGGATGCTGTCCAGAGATTGCATCCTCTCAGCGACAACCATCACCTTGCCCTGCCTGTGAAAGGAAAGCCTGCCAATCAATTTTCCGGCCGTGGCTCCCGCTGCAAAGTTGTCCACACCGACAAAATCGGCCGTGGCGAGTTTCTCTTGCCCGGATAGGAACTGAATGACCTTGATGTTACGCTTAAGGAGACGAGCGACCGCATCGCGGACCTGGGGCGACTCCGGCGCCATCAGTGCTAAGCCGTCAATATCTTCTTCCTCGGCTCTGCTAAGATACTTCGCAACGCCATGTGCGTCGTCAGTCGCGATCTGGATGTAATCGAGGTAAGTGAGATCGCCCTGTAGCGCTGATTTCAATTCCTCTACGCGCCTTATAAGCTCTCGGAGGTACAGATCGCCCGAGTTTGGCAGGACAAAACGAAATCGATAGCTTTTATTGCGTGCGAGGCTCACGGCTGCGGGGTTAGGAACAAAGCCAATCCGATGGATGGCTTCGTTGACTTGCCTTACGGCTTTCTTGCTCACGTTAGGCCGACCGTTCAATACGCGGTCGACCGTCGCGAGGCTGACGCCCGCAGCCTCTGCGAGGTCTTTTGCTGTCGGCCGCATGCCAACTCCTAAAACGATTTGATCACTTCCATTTCCTCTGAATTGACGAGAAATGCAAGAATTGATGTGCGGACCTCAAAATCTTCTTGCGCTGAGGTGCGCACCTCAGTTATTAAGGTTTCGTGTTGGCCCAAATGGCCAAACCTGAACGGAAAGTCGACTAACTCGGCTACAGCGCTTTTTAAACCGCTGCGCCCTTGTCGTAACGTTTCTATTCCTCTCGATGGAGGTCGAGAGGTCAACGGTAGGATACCAATGAAGTCCCTTTTCTCGTGCTCGGCACTTGCTGCCGGGATGTATACCGCTGTGGTTATGGCATCGGCTTCTGACGCGCAGGCCGCTGATCTTACTTTGTGTTGGGCGGCATGGGATCCCGCCAACGCTCTGGTGGAGCTCAGTAAGGAATTCGAGGAGAAGAGCGGCAACAAGATGCACTTCGAATTCGTGCCATGGCCCAACTTTGCCGACCGTATGCTCAACGAGTTGAATTCCGGCGGAAAACTCTGTGACCTCCTGATCGGCGACAGCCAGTGGATTGGCGGCGCTGCCGAGAATGGCCAATACGTCAAGCTCAATGATTTCTTCGAAAAGGAAGGAATCAAGATGGAGGACTTCATCCCCGCGACCGTCGTTGGTTACGCGGAATGGCCGAAGAACTCACCCCACTATTGGGCAATGCCGGCGTTCGGTGACGTGGTCGGCTGGACCTACCGCAAGGATTGGTTCGAGCGCCCCGACATCCAGGCCGACTTCAAGCAGAGATATGGACGCGATCTTGCGGTTCCGAAGAACTGGAACGATTTGGTCGACATCGCGACATTCTTCCAAGGCCGTGAGATCGACGGTAAGAAGGTCTATGGCGCAGCGATCTACACGGAACGTGGTTCCGAAGGTATTACGATGGGCGCCACGAACGCGCTTTACAGCTACGGTTTCGAATATCAGAATCCGAACAAGCCTTATGATCTCGACGGCTTCGTGAACTCACCGGACGCGGTTGCCGGCCTTGAAGAATACAAAAAGCTCTACGATTGCTGCACGCCGCCGGGCCACTCCGACGCGTACATGACCCAGGACGTCGACGCCTACCGGTCCGGTCAGGTGGCGCTGCAGATGAACTTCACCTTTACATGGCCGGGCATCAACGCTGACGCCAATGTCGGCGGCGACAAGTCGGGCTACTTCCCCAACCCGGCCGGCCCGAAGGGCGGGCAGTTTGCCCAGCTCGGCGGCCAGGGCATTTCTGTCGTCGCGGCCTCCGAAAAACAGAAGGAAGCTCTCGATTACATCAAGTGGTTCGGCCAGCCCAACATCCAGCAGACATGGTGGAAGCTCGGCGGCTATTCCGCCCTGCAGGCGGTGGTTGAGGATCCCAGCTTCGCCTCCAGCCAGCCTTATGCAAAGCCGTTCCTTGATTCGATGGCGATCGTGAAGGATTTCTGGGCCGAACCGTCTTGCTTCTCTTCTCCAGGCATCGCAGAAGCGCTTCCACGACTATGTGGTTGCAAACCAAGGTACCGCGAAGGAAGCCCTGGATGGCCTGGCCAAGGATTGGAAGGCCGTCTTCGAGGACGAAGGCAAATACTGACGCTTATACACGCTTCCTCCCAGCGGTAAGCGTCACTGCAGGGCCGGCCACGCGGAGCGTGCCGGTCCTGCCCACCACTCATATCTATGCCAAGGAGACGGACATGCTCCATTCACCGATCGACCGGGTCGCCAGCGCGACTCCGCCCGCAATCGCGGCACGCGTCAAAGGTCTTTCTGATCGCGCCATAGCCTGGATTTTTGTAGCGCCCTCGATCGTCTTGCTACTCGCCATCAACATCTTTCCATTGATTTGGACGATCAGGCTTAGTTTCACGAATATCAGGGTCAACCGGCCCAACGCACCTGTCGAGTTCGTCGGCTTGCGCAATTACATCAGCATTCTGACGGACAACGATATCTGGCAGAGCATGCAGGCGACCGCGCATTTCCTGATCTGGACCATCGTCCTGCAGGTGCTGATCGGCTTTTCGCTTGCCTATCTGATCAACAAGAAATTCCGCGGCAATGACCTCTGGACGACGATCATCGTGCTTCCGATGATGCTGAGTCCCGCGGTTGTCGGCAACTTCTGGACTTTCCTTTATCAGCCGCAAATAGGCTTGTTCAATTACGTGGTTGGCTTCCTCACAGGGAACGAACCCTCCAGCTTCTCGATGATTGCAAGTACGTCTTTGGCGCCCTGGGCGATCGTCATCGTCGATACCTGGATGTGGACGCCCTTCGTGATGCTGATCTGCCTTGCCGGCCTGCGTTCCATACCGGCCAGCATCTATGAGGCGGCCGAATGCGACCGTGCGAGCAAGTGGCGCCAGTTCTGGACGATCACCATTCCAATGGTGCTGCCGTTC
Source organism: Rhizobium rhododendri (assembly GCF_007000325.2). GTDB lineage: Bacteria > Pseudomonadota > Alphaproteobacteria > Rhizobiales > Rhizobiaceae > Rhizobium > Rhizobium rhododendri. The sequence goes on from NZ_CP117269.1 coordinate 160,919, forward strand.
CTGATGCTGGCGGTTCTCTTCCGCGGCATCGAAAATTTCAAGATGTTCGATCTGGTGGTCCAGTTGACGGGCGGCGGTCCCGGTTCGATCACCGAACTGACCTCGATCAACCTGAAGCGCGCTGCTTTCGAGCAGTGGCGAACTGGCTATGCATCCGCCTATGCCGTCATTTTATTCGTTACCGTATTCGGCCTGGCGTCGATCTACGTCAAAGCTCTGAACAAGGTGAAACAGAGATGAGCAGCTATTCCGTAACCGAGCCTTCGGGGCGTCAGAAGTGGTTCGCCGGTATTCTGGTTATCCTCTACGCCGCAATCACACTCCTTCCGCTTTTGTGGATCATCGGCACGGGGTTCAAATCGCCTGCAGACGCGATCGCCTATCCCCCCAAAATGATCTTCGAACCGACGGTCGAAGGATATGTCAACCTCTTCACCACGCGTACCCGTGTGCCTGAGGAGCAACTCAAGGCGCTCGGAGAGCCGACGACCTGGTACGACAAACTGGTTCGTAAAGAAGGTGTGGTCATTACGGGTGCGTCCCGTTTTGCCGAGCGGTTCACGAACTCCGTCATCATCGCGTTTAGTTCGACCGTACTTTGTATCGCTCTCGGCACGGCCGCTGCCTATGCCTTCTCGCGGTTCAAGGTACCGTTTAAGGACGACCTGCTGTTCTTCATTCTTTCGACACGCATGATGCCGCCGATCGCCGTCGCCATCCCAATTTTCCTGATGTTCCGCTCCATGGGCCTCAGCGACACGCATGCTGGCATGATCCTTCTCTATACAGCGGTCAACCTGTCCCTGTCCGTGTGGCTGCTCAAGGGCTTCATCGACGAGATCCCGATCGAATACGAAGAAGCTGCCCTCATCGATGGCTACACGCGCTTCCAGGCCTTTTACAAAGTCGCGCTGCCGCAGGCCGTTACCGGCATCGCCTCAACCGCAATCTTCTGCCTGATCTTCGCATGGAACGAATATGCCTTTGCCGTTCTCCTGACCTCAGGCAATGCGCAGACAGCACCGCCGTTCATCCCGACCATCATCGGCGTCAGCGGCCAGGATTGGCCGGCAGTGGCCGCCGGAGCAACGATCTTCCTGGTTCCGGTCATGGTCTTCACCATCCTGCTTCGCAAACATCTTTTGCGCGGCATCACCTTCGGAGCGGTTCGCAAATGACGATCTTTCTCAATCGCCTGTTTCGTCTTCGGCGCGACGCATGGGAAATGCTGGCATCCATCCTGATTGCGCTTGGCGTCGTCATGTTGATGCAGCCACTGTCCCTATCGCTCTACTCCTACTCATTCATCGTGACGCTTGTGGGCACAGTGATGTTCATCATCGTCAGCCATTTCCCGGAGTGAACCCATGGCACAGATCAGAATTCAGAATGTGCGCAAGGATTTTGGGGCATTCAACGCGGTAAAGTCTTCCACCTTCACCGTGGAGGACGGAGAGTTCTTCATGCTTCTCGGCCCTTCCGGATGCGGCAAGACGACCACTTTGCGAATGATGGCCGGCCTTGAGCTTCCAACCAGCGGCGAAATCTACATCGGCGGCGAAGAGGTCGGCATGAAAAGGGCAGGCGAGCGGGATATCGCCTTCGTCTTCCAGATGTTCGCTCTTTATCCCCATATGAACGTCCGCAGGAATATTTCCTATCCCCTGGTCAGCCAGGGCATGCGCGAGGCGGAGGTCACCAAGCGTGTCGCCGAGGTGGCGAAGATTCTGCAAATCGAGAGCATCCTCGACAAACCCGTCGGCCGCCTATCCGGCGGCGATCGCCAGCGCGTCGCACTCGGCCGTGCCATCGTGCGCAACCCGAAAGCATTCTTTATGGACGAGCCGCTCGGCGCACTCGACGCTGAATTTCGTGAGCACATGGCGGAAGAGCTGCGCGCTCTGCATGATCGCATGGGCGCCACCACTGTTTACGTGACACATGATCAGCTGGAAGCCATGCAGATGGGCGACAAGATCGTTGTGATGAACCACGGGGTCGTCGAGCAATTCGGCAAACCTCAACAGATCTATGACTGGCCGGCGACGAAGTTCGTCGCCAAGTTCATCGGCTCGCCACCCATGAATTTCTTGGAATTTGAAGGCGTAATGGCAGCCGGTGGTAATCAGGTTAGCCTCTGCGGGTACGACGTGAAGGTTCCAGCCTCCCGAGACGAACGCCAAGGGAAGCTCGCGCTTGGTGTGAGACCCGAACATGTCAGGTTCAGGGATGATTCATCGTTTCGGGGCCGTGTGGTCGCCACCGAATATCTCGGTACGACCCAGATCGTCACAATCGATACCGCACACGGAGCAATCAAGGCTCGAACCCGCTCGAACCAGTCCGCCCGTGTCGATGAACTGATTGGTCTCGATTTCGATACCAAAACCTTGACCATCTTCGACTCGGCAAGCGGAAACGCCCTTATCTCCGAGGCCAATGAAGGAGTGCTGCGTCGTGGCTGAAGTCATCCTCAAAAGCATAAACAAGTCATTCGCCGGCCATCGCGCCCTCGACGGCGTTTCGATGGTCGTCCCGGATGGATCGTTTGTCGTTCTTCTCGGCCCGACAGGTGCCGGCAAGACAACGACATTGCGAATGGTTTCCGGGCTGGACACGCCCGACAGCGGTGATGTTATCATTGGCGGACGCTCAATGCGCGGTCTCACGCCCGCGCAGCGCAATGTCGCAATGGTCTTCCAGCAGTATTCCCTCTATCCGCATCTCTCGGTGCGCCAGAACCTGGAATTCCCATTGAAGTCGCCGCTGCTGAAGACACCGCAAAATGTCATAAACGAGAAAGTGAAGGCGATTGCAGAAATCCTGCAGATCTCACACAAGCTCGATAACAAGGCGACAGCCCTTTCGGGTGGCGAAATGCAACGTGTGTCCATCGGACGCGCGTTGGTCAGAAACCCGCAAATCTACCTGATGGATGAGCCTTTAAGTTCGCTCGACGCCAAGCTCCGATCCGATCTTCGCATCGAGCTCAAGAGCATCCAGGCCAAATCGGGTGCGACTTTGCTCTATGTCACCCACGATCAGGTCGAAGCGATGACGATGGCAACCCATGTCGGCGTCCTCCAGAACGGCAAGCTTGTCCAGTTCGGCTCTCCACGCGAGATCTACGAACAACCCGTCAGCCTGTATGCGGCGACCCGCCTCGGGCAGCCACGCATTAATGTCGTCCCTGCGGAACTCTTTCCCGGTGCGCCGGCAAAGGCCAAATCCATTGGCTTGCGGCCGGAACATATCGGTCAGTGTGATGGTCAGGATGCGACAGTAACCCGCGTCGAACATCTGGGCGATCAGACCCGCCTCCATCTCATGTTCAAGACGCACAACCTTATCACCGTCACCGACGCCCATACCGAACTCAAGGGCGGCGAAACCATCAAGATCAAGCCAAACAAGCCGCTCTACTTCGATGTGGACGGCATGCGCTTAGTTTAAGGGAGACAATAATGTCACAGTTCCTCAACAGCAGGGAAAATGCGGTCACGGAAGCGCTGGAGGGAGTGCTCGCGGCATCTGGCGGTGCACTCGTCCGTCTGGACGGATATCCGCACATCCGTGTCATCGTCCGATCCGATTGGGACAAGAGCAAGGTGGCGCTCGTCTCCGGCGGTGGATCAGGCCATGAGCCCGCACATGCCGGCTTCGTTGGCAGGGGAATGCTGACCGCCGCCGTTTGCGGTGATGTTTTTGCATCGCCCAGCGTTGACGCGATCCTTGCCGGTATCCTGGCTGTCACAGGACCAGCGGGCTGCTTGCTCATCGTAAAGAACTATACCGGTGACCGCCTTAACTTCGGGCTTGCAGCCGAACGCGCGCGCGCATACGGCTTGAACGTCAGCATGGTGATCGTCGACGACGACATCGCGCTGCCGGAACTCCCTCAGGCTCGGGGTGTGGCAGGAACACTTCTCGTCCACAAGATCGCGGGTGCCGTGGCGGAAAGCGGTGCGGATCTAGACGCGGTTATCAAGGCCGCACGCCGTGTAATCCAGAACACGAGCTCGATCGGCATATCGCTCGACACCTGCACAGTCCCTGGCTCTCCCAAGGAGAATCGGATCCCCGAAGGGCACGCCGAGCTCGGTCTTGGGATTCACGGCGAAGCCGGCGTCGAGCAGATCGAATATTCAGGTGCAAAGGGCGCTGTGGCCGCAATGGTCGATCGCCTCGCTGCGTCGATGTCAGATAAACCTCACGTGGCCCTCGTCAACAACCTTGGCGGCACCTCGATCCTGGAGATGTCGGTAGTGATTTATGAGCTGATCCAATCCAAGATCGGCAGCAAGATTACTCACATCATTGGTCCGGCGCAGTTGATGACGTCACTCGACATGCAGGGATTTTCGATCTCGGTATTTCCTGCCGAAACGGCAGAACTGGCGCTTCTGCAGGCACCGGTGGACCTTCCAGCATGGCCGGGGCTTGCGGCCGTCAAACCCGTCTCTATCCTCGCTCTGCCCGACGGTTTGACGCCAATCGCACCTATTCCGTCCCAGCACAAAGCCACCCGTGAGTTCCTCCATGATTGCTGCTCGCTTCTCATCGAGGCGGAAAAGGATCTGAATGCCCTGGACGCCAAGTCTGGTGACGGCGACACCGGCTCAACATTGTCCAGCGCTGCGCGCGCCCTGATCGGTGCGCTCGATCGCCTCCCGCTATCCGATCATACGCAACTCTTCCGGGCCATGGGCCAGGAACTCAGCCAGACCATGGGCGGATCATCGGGTGTGCTCCTCGCGATTTTCTTTGCTGCCGCTGGTGATGGTGCATCAAGTGGGCTGACGATCCGCGATGCATTAAAGGCCGGCCTCTATAGAATGCAGGAGATTGGTGGCGCGCGGCTTGGCGACCGGACAATGGTCGATGCTCTCTTGCCTGCACTCGACGCACTCGAACAAGGTTTCGCCCCCGCAGCTAAAGCAGCACGTGCAGGAGCTGACCTAACGGCAACACTTATCCACGCAAAGGCGGGACGTGCTGCATATGTCAATGCAAAGCAATTGGAAGGTCATGTCGATCCCGGAGCAGAGGCCGTTGCCCGACTGTTCGAGTACCTGGCGGTGCGGCCCGACTTCACCGGTCAATCAGCTGGCGAAAAGACCGTCGCTATGAGCGTGACAGGGTGATAATCGTCGCAGACGCAGACGCAGACGCACACGCACATGGAATTTGGCACCTGTTTGGATCAGAAAAAATCGATCCTATCATCGGGCTCCAGCAATTGCTTCCCCCAGTAGAAGCAATTGCTTCTACTGGCAGGATATATTGATATGTAAAATATGTTTGCCACCATTGCTGATCCGCATTTGCCGAGCCCGCCATTGAATTTTGATGTCGGTATACAAGATTATTTTCTTATGGATGGAAATATTTAAGTAATATAATTTTGTTTTGAATTTTTAAACATGAAATTTCTATGTGGTTATCGATTAATTTATTGATTATATTTAGGCTCAGGACCTATTAAATAGCTTGCGGGGTTTCCTCGGTTCTGGTTCACTGGGATCGAACGGAGGGACCGCCATGAGTGATTTGATGTTTTTGTCAGACGCGCAAATGCGCCGTATCGAGCCTTATTTTCCGCTATCGCATGGCGTTCCGCGCGTGGATGACAGGCGTGTCTTGAGCGGCATCATCTTCGTTCTGCGCAATGGGTTGCGATGGCGTGACGCTCCCAAAGAGTATGGGCCGCACAAGACGATCTACAACCGCTTCATCCGGTGGAGCAGGCTCGGGGTGTTCAATCGCATACTGGCCGAACTGACAGCAAAGCGGGGCAAGCCTGAGCAATTGATGATCGACGCGACCCATTTGAAAGCCCATCGCACCGCAGCCAGCCTGCTAAAAAAGGGGATGTTCCCCGACGTATCGGACGCACCAAAGGCGGGTTGAACTCCAAGCTGCATGCTGTTTGCGATGGTCACGGTCGGCCACTGATCCTGCTTTTGAGCGAAGGGCAGATGAGCGACTACAAAGGTGCCGCGCGGATGCTGCATGCTTTTCCCAAGGCAAAGACGCTTCTTGCCGACAAGGGATATGACGCCGACTGGTTTCGAGACGCCTTGGCGCAACGCAAGATAACGGCCTGCATTCCATCACGGGCAAACCGCAAGGTGCCGATCCCGCACGATCCAGCGCTCTACAAAAAGCGGCACAAGATCGAAAACATGTTCGGCAGGCTCAAGGACTGGAGGCGAATTCACACCCGATACGACCGTTGCGCTCACACCTTCTTCTCAAGCATATGCATCGCGGCCGCCGTTATCTTCTGGCTCTGATTTAACGAGTCCTGAGCCTAAGAATGGAATAATTGACCCAACGAAATAAGCCATATACTAAAGAATAAAATCGAGCTTTATTTATAAAAGGACTGGTATATGAAAGGGAAATACATCGCATCGGAATACAAGAAAAACAACAAGACATAGCTCGAAACCACACAACAGGAGCAGATATGCGACCTCAGGAATCCCCTCATTCAAATGATCCCGAAAGTACGTTTGAGGATTTGATGGTCGCGGAAGAGCGTCTCGAACTGTAGGATGAGAGGGCGTAATCTTTCCTCGGGCATGTTGGGGATCAGTTGATAGTACATCACGCCCTGCCGGAAGAGTGAATGCACGCGTCGCGATGTCGTGCTCGTGCGCAGATGGCGGTCGTAGCCGATGGCCTCTCCGGCAGCGCCCAGCAGGGTTAGGAGCACAATGGCAAGAGCGGCGATCAACCACAGCCTGTCGCGCCGAGCGGGCGTGGAGACGCGGGTTGCCGACATGCCCATCCCGAACCGCCAATCCTTGGCATCGCGAAACGCGCATTCGATGCCCCAGCGCCGGGAGTAAAGATCAATGAGGATCTTTGCCGTCACCTTGGTCAGGCTGGTTGCGAGGCACCATGGCTCTTTCATGTCCTTGGCGTGGACGCACACGACCGCACCGACGGGGCATCCCTGCGCCGTGACTGTCGCCTCGCGCAGCAGCCTGGCACGTCCCGAGGGGCCGATCCACTCCTTCGCCGGACGGCTCTCACCGCCGGTCGTCACCTGGATGTTGCCGCGAAAGCGGATGACATAGTCGAAGTGCAGCTCGTCCTTTAGGACGCCGTAGAGCTTGGCGTCGCCAAAGCCGCGATCGGCGACGAGCAGCACCTTCACTTCTGTTGGCAACAGCTCGGCAAGCCGGGTCACGATCCAGTATTCATACTGATTGCGCCGCGCTTTCAGCTCCGCCTTGCGTACCGTCAACCACAGGAGTGGCGTCGCCCGGCCATGTTCGGTAAGCAGCGACAGCATCAGGGTCGAGTGCCCGTCGGCATCGAAGTCGGTCCAGTCCATGGCGACGACGATATCGGTGCGGCTACCAAGACAATAGTCGGCCCAGTCGGCCATCAGCGCGTCGACTTCGATCCCGTCGTTCGACAGCATCCGGTCGACCTGCTTGATCGCATGACGCGAGAGCCCTCCTTCGGCCAGCGCAAGACCGTGGCCAATCGCGCTCACCGCCAGCGACGACGCCTGCAGCGTGCCAACCGTCGCCTTCGCCAGCGACGTTACCCGCTTCGCGTGCAGGCCCTCGCCAAAAAGTTCGTCAACAAAGGAATGCACCGCTTCAGAAGAAAACTCCGCCTTGCCGTTCATCTGACTCTGCTCTCCGTTCGAACGGAAATGCAGAATCATCTTTCCCGCCCTACGTCATCTCAAAATGAGGGGATGCCTGAGATATGCGACATCATTTTCCGACCATTTCTGCAACTATTTCCAGAACCTCCAGGATGTCTTCATATCCATCAGCGACTGGAAATTGTCGGAAGCTTTTCTCTACCATGATACCGCTACCTGCCTGAACAAGCATCGGACCATCAGTGTTGGCACTATCGCCACAAGCGATCCAGGTCTTGCCTTGGACCCTCTCCATCACAGTTTTCAGCGCCTGGGCCTTGCTGAGATCCCTGAGAGTGAGATCAAGGAAGGCAGCAGTTGCGTCCACAATGAATTTTTGGCCGCTCTCCGACACCTGATTGTCCATCAGTTCACGAACCTGCTGATTTTCGGCTTCATCAACACCTTCTTTCCAGCCGACGGCATAACCAGCAGTCTTTTTGTTGAGGATAAAAGGATAACTCAAGCTGCTGATAAGGCTTTCCATCTGCTCGGTGAAATTGTGGACTTCAGCAGGGCTAGATGCCCGATGAATGACCCGGTCGTTGATCTTTATCATCATGCCCTTCTCGGTCACGAGATTGGGATGGTCTCCTACCCCAATCCTTTGAACGTAATCTTCAGCCTGCGCGGTAATAAGAAAAGTCTGATCGGGGATCCTTGCGAGAACTCTAAGGGCTCTCTGGCCAACATTTGCACCGGGTGGAGTTATGGTTCCATCGATATCAAGAGCAAAAGCCAGCTGTCAAAAACACCAAGTCAGTACGTATCTATAAGCATAATTTAATTCGAAATGATAAAATAAAACACCTTCTTGGCCTTCTGCGTAATCTCAGGCAAGTCCATGCCCAAGCAGCTTGTGAGAAGAGACGCCATATCAAAGAGTGTTTAAGATTGTATATGGGGCCGGATAATGGGAGTTGATGAGAAATAAGACGTGAATAACTCATTTTATAGACAGCTGGGTGCTCTTTTCTACGTGATTACATATGCGCTTACGTCATTTTATGACTTGGACATACGGTCCCAGCGAGAAATTTAGGTATAGCAATTTTTGAAAATTTCTGTTCTCGATAGCGTTTGATTGAAACATTAATTCATGTGGTACAGCTAAGTCGCAGGATGTTTTTGGAGTCATTTGCCTTGGTTGTTTGAATTGGAGGGTTTTTAAATCGCCTACATCCATACCATATAGCTTTGCAGATAAGATTTGCCAGCAAGTCTTATCGCGTGACGTAAAGGCTTACCATACAGACGTTCTAACATCGCTATAAATTCAGTTTACCGGTACAACCTTCTTATCATAAAAACCAAGCTATCATGGCTTCCGCAAGTTCATCGCCGGACACGGTTGATATTGTAGCAATGATCGGTCCTGAAACTACTACATTCATTTTTGACAACATCGAGAACGTATTCAACCGATATTTAAATCTTTATTTTTTCCTTCTCAATATTTAATTTTTGATGGCCTGTTTATGCAGATCAAGTTCGCCGTGAACTGGGAGCGTTTGAAGGAAAAGTTGAAGGAGAATAAGGAAGCACGCAAAGCAGCGAAGCGGATCAAGTCATCCCACATCGCTGATTTTTCCGGTGAAGGTCAAGATCTTGCGGACCATTTCAATGAGCAAAAAACTGCTTGGCCGATAGCCCGGTGGATTGCCCTCGGGCTTGAATCCAATCATGACGGTGCTAGAAAGAGGCATAATGATTTCAAAGACTCACCCCGGCTATCCTGTCATTGGAGATCTTGATAAGCTTGCGAGATTTTTCATTTGGTTCGCCTATGTCAAGACGTCGTTCGCCGATCGTGATTTCCTCGGTCTTGTGATTGATCGTATCACAGCCAAAATTAAAAACTAAATGTCTACAATTCAAATCGAAGCCTAGAATAAAATGCATTTGTCCAAGTCTGGGCTGGTTTTATATCATTTGTATTTGATGATTTTCAGTATGTTTGGGGATGTTGTATAAATTGCAAATTAATGTTGAGACAAGAATATTTATTTTATTGTACACGGTATCCGCATTTGAATGCATGTTTAAGCGTTTAGTAGACTATGGCGTCCGCTCTGTCGTTTGGCACGCTACGGTTCTGAAAATAGCTGTCGACGAGGTGCTCCCGCGGATCTTGCAGGCGGCGTTAATCCGAATTGTTACAATTGAAGTTCTGAAGTACCGCCTACTCATTTAAGGTTGGTTAGACTACATATCCTGCACTGCCGTATCGGCTTAAACAGATGAGAAGGTCGACGTTTTTAAATTAGGAAATACCAAACTCAATTTGCTATTTCCCCAAAATGCCTGACTTGACAGGATATATACCGATGTCAGATCCGTGCATCCGTGCATCCGTGCATCCGTGCATCCGTGCATCCGTGCATCCGTGCATCCGTGCATCCGTGCATCCGTGCATCCGTGCATCCGTGCATCCGTGCATCCGTGCATCCGTGCATCCGTGCATCCGTGCATCCCCAGAGGTATGGATTCTGATTGCCCGCATTCGCCTGATAACCCAGACACTTGCAAGGTATCGAGATCATAGACGACTTTTCGAGTCCGACTCTGACATCGGTTCGCCTGCCTGCCTTGCCGATCGCTTCGACCGACAGGCAGGCGAACCGATGTCAAATGAAACAAAATTGTAAAAGGAAATCTCTTGAATTAAGGATAAAAATCAATAAGATTATATTAATGATGCATAAATATCAATAGCGTTATTCGTATTGCAATCCAGTACGCCCTCTGAGATGGTGTCTGAGAGACAAATTGCTATATTTAATTCCACATATACTGTATTGTCTAGTTCGAATACGTCTACGTTTACGATTGCGACTGATCAATACATGCGCTGTGGCAACTTCGGTTAGCGAGATCCGCTATCGCTAAGTAGGCAAGGGGGCAAGCTTCTTCCTGGAAACACGTCGCTGATTGTGACGCCGTATGAGCAGGCACCTTTAAGCTGTAACCGCGGCGTACCGATTTAAGGGGCAGGCATTCCGAGGCGAAACTGGCTTTCGAGAAAACATTGTCATCATCGGAGAGCAATATGCTGAACAGTACCATCCCAGTAGCTTCATTACCGAGTATCGATCTTCTCTATGATTATGGATCGTTTTTGCGATTGAGGGATTGTGAAGGTCGTATTGGGAGCGTTGCCCAAAACAGCCGCCGTCCCCGAGTCGGCATTGTGGGCGCTGGCATCAGTGGCTTGGTGGCGGCGACTGAACTTTTGCGGGCCGGGGTAACAGATCTCGTGCTGTTTGAGGCGCGAGATCGCATGGGTGGAAGGGCTTGGTCACAAATCTTCGACCCGCTCGAACCGAATCTCATTGCCGAGATGGGTGCTATGCGCTTTCCTTCCAGCGCGACCTGTCTGTTTTATTATCTGGACAAATTCAGGATAGATACCGCAGCTTCATTTCCCGATCCGGGCATCGTGGATACTGAGATACATTACCGAGGTGAGCGTTACCTATGGCAGGCTGGCGGGCCTCCGCCGCCTTTGTTCAGGCGCGTTGATCAAGGATGGCAAGCTTTGATAAACGACGGTTACGTGCACGAAGGTATTCAACTGCTCGCGCCGGCTAAAATCACAAAGTTGCTTCGGTCGCGCCGCTTTGACGAGGCTCGTGAGGCTTGGCAGGCTTGGCTGGATTCGTTTCGCGACGCCTCCTTTTATTCAGCCTTGGTCGCCATCTTTACCGGGCCGCGGCCGCCAGGGCGCGTTCCCTGGAAAAGGCCAGAAGACTTTGAGCTTTTCGGATCTCTGGGGATTGGATCTGGAGGCTTTTTACCTGTGTACCAAGCCGCCTTTACCGAGATACTGCGTCTGGTGATCAACGGGTACGAGGACGACCAGCGCATGATTATTGGAGGGATTTCCCTTTTAGTGAAACGGTTTGCTGAACAGGAATTTCACGGTCTGAGTTTGCGGCAGCGTGTGCGCAACGGTCATGTCAGCGGTATCTCCAAACAGGGTGGCCAGATACTTGTGACATGCTCAGGAGGGCAGGTCGAGCCCTTTGACCGCGTCATCGTCACCACAAGCAATCGGACCATGGAACTGGCCCATCGTCTTACGACGGATGAAACATTTCTTAACAATGAGGTTTTGCGAGCGGTCAGACGGACCCACCTTACCGGATCTTCCAAGCTGTTTATGCTTACGGAAAACAAGTTCTGGTTAAAAGAGGGCTTGCCGACAACTATCCTGTCTGACGGCCTTGCTAGGGGGGTCTACTGCTTAGACTATCAGCCAGATAAACCTGATGGTAAGGGCGTGGTCCTGTTAAGCTACACATGGGAAGATGATGCAAACAAAATGCTTTCCATCCTGGACAAAAAAGAAAGGTGCCAGCGTCTAGTCGATGATCTGGCCACAGTTTGCGGTGATTTCGCCCGCCATTTAGTTCCGGCGAAAGGTGACTATGAACGTCACGTCCTGCAGCACGATTGGCTAATGGATCCCTATGCAGTAGGTGCTTTTAAGCTCAATTATCCTGGGGAAGACATCTTTTCACAGCGGCTATTTTTCCAATTTGCTACCGCAAAAAGACCGGAAGAAGACACGGGCCTTTATCTAGCAGGATGTGGATGCTCCTTTACCGGTGGCTGGGTTGAGGGCGCAGTACAAACGGGCTTGAATGCCGCGTGTGCTGTCATACGCAGCTGTGGCGGCCAACTCTTACAGGGGAACCCTATTGATGAGATGGATTCCGCTTATCGATATTGAGAACCGGTAGATTTATCTTCCTTTAAATAAGGCTACTTAAATGTTTGCAACGTCTAATATCGAGAAGATTTGCCATCAAATACACGCCAGGGAAACTTCGGTGTTGGAAATCAGAGAATCGACATTAGCAGCGATGCTGCGACACAGTCAGCTCAATTGTTTCATCCAAGAACGTGGCATTGAGCAATCTTTTACCAAGCCGGATGCGGCCTGTGTGGACGCTCCACTTTTTGGGATACCGGTCTCTTTCAAAGATAACATCTGTGTTGAAGGGCAACCGGTCACCGTCGGGACGTCAGCAATGGCGGCCTGCATCGCTCCGCGTGATGCTGAAATTGTCAGGCAGCTGAAAGCCTTGGGAGCGGTGGTCTCCGGCAAGAACAACATGCACGAGCTGAGTTTTGGTATCACGTCGGTAAATGCCCAATGGGGAACCGTAGGAAACCCGGCAGCGCCTGGCTATTGCGCTGGAGGTAGCAGTGGTGGGGGTGCCGCCGCTGTGGCTGCAGGAATTGTGTTGTTGGCAGTTGGTACCGATACTGGTGGTTCGGTAAGGATACCTGCATCTTTTTGCGGCATCACCGGTTTCAGGCCCACAAGCGGGAGATGGTCATCGTCCGGCATCATTCCGGTATCGAGAACCAAAGATTCGCCCGGTTTGCTGACTCGAAGTGCGGCAGATGCCCTTTTTGTCTATAGCCATCTCTCATCGGACGAACCGATGACGGCTCCTGATAAGTCGCCTTTGCGAATAGGCCTGCCGTCTTCACTATGGACCGGGCTCGACGCCGACGTCAAGTCGGTTTGCCGTGCAGCAATTGATAGCTTAAAGTCTGTCGAACATCAATGCCTGGAGGTAGACGATACCTCGATACTTGAACTGAGCCGGACGATCACCTTTACGGTCCCGCTCTACGAATTCTTCTTGGACTTCCCAAGGACATTAGTCTCGCTAGGTTGGGAAGAAAAAATTTCTGAGGTTTTCGAGGATATTCGCGACGAGAACGTTCGCGGTATAATTCATGCGCACTTGGGTGGTGGGCTAATTACGCCCGCGAATTATGCTGAGGCAATTTCCAATGTCGGACGATTGCGGCGGAAAATTAATGCGCTTTTTGACTTGGACGATATTGATCTGCTAGCTTATCCGACGGTCCCCCAAGCGGTACCGCTTGTTTCTGAGGCCGCGCACCCAGACATCTTTGCTGAGTGCATCAGAAACACCGACCTCGCCAGTAACGCGGCGCTTCCGTCGATTACTATCCCGGTTGCTCCTAAAGGCGCTCTCCCAGTAGGGTTAAGCTTTGATGCTGCATGTGGGAAAGATCGATACCTCTTGGAAGCTGCCACGGGTCTCGAGAAAGTGATAAGCTATAAGTAAGGCTTGAAGAATTAGAGCACATGCTGTGATCAATGAATCGATTGTGATGTGACGTCGCCGGCCTAAGCTGATTCAACATCCGCAACGGAGAGGTGGATGATGGGACAGGCCTTGAGCGATGATCTGCGAATACGAGTATTGAAAGCGTCGGCGTCGGGCATGTCGGCCCGACAGGCTGCGGCTCGTTTCGGCGTTGGAATTTCGACCGCGATCCGCTGGATCGCGAGAGCGCGACAGGGCGAGTTAAGGCCTCGGCCACAAGGCTGGCGACGACCATCGGCCGTTGATGCCCACGAGGAATTCGTGATCGCGTTGATCGATGACCGTAAGGATGTGACGCTCGATGAGATGGTTGGGCGCTTGTTCGCGGCGATGATCCTGTTGAGAAGTTCGCCCAGCACCAGCCGCTCAATCGCCAGAGCGAACGCTATGCCCGCTAGGGCGTCGACCTTGGCTTATCGACATTGGCCGACCAAGTCGGAGCATGTGCCGCGGCGCTGAAGCCCATCCATTCGTTGATCGAAGCACATGCTCTGGCTGCTGAGCGACTTCATGGCGACGACAGTGTGCTGCAGAGCACTCGGAAAGGATGGTCTATATGGCCTGACAATCTTTGTGCTTGAAGCTGCGATAATGATGAGGGTTGGCCCCTCGGGTTCGGCTTTCAGGAGCTGGGCTCAAACCACTCCAAGCGGCTGCGTTTAAGAGACGTGGTCGTGAGCGTTAAAGGTAAGTCTAGGGCAAACCCTGGACCGGTACGCATCCGAGAGACGAATGAAAATGAACCTTCCGATGAAGCGTCGTAACGTGGAACCTGTCGTCAAAACCAGAGGTGTGTCGTCTCTTTGGGATCAGCTTGTCAGATGCCTGGTAACCGGGCAAGCGGCGACCGGCGTTGAGGGGGCGTGAAGCGGATGCAGGCATTGTCGCGGAACTGCAGGAACCAGTCGCTCCGATGCAAAGGGAGAAGCACAAGCGGAGAAAACCGTGAGGCGAGAGTACCGATGCGGAGCACTGGGACGGACCGATCTGTAGTAGCGATGAAGGCTCGTAATGGAGCTGGAGCGAAGAGGTCGGATCAGGTGGGCGTATCATCAACACAACTGGCAACAGGAGGACGTTGATGGATACGCAAGGCAAACCGTTCAATATCAGTAAGCAGAAGGTGTACGAAGCTTATCTGCAGGTGCGATCCAACGGAGGCGCAGCTGGTGTGGATGGAGTAACGATTGAGCAGTTCGAGGCCGATCTGAAGGGGAATCTCTATAAGATCTGGAACAGGATGAGCTCAGGCACTTACTTTCCTCCGCCAGTTCGCGCCGTTTCCATTCCTAAGAAGAGTGGAGGCCAGCGGATCCTCGGGGTGCCAACAGTGGCAGATCGCGTGGCCCAAAGTGTGGTCAAGCAGATGATTGAGCCGGATCTAGATGCAATCTTTGTGGCAGATTCCTATGGCTATCGGCCCGAAACGTCGGCGCTGGATGCCATCGGCGTTACGCGCAAGCGGTGCTGGAAATATGATTGGGTCCTGGAATTCGATATCAAAGAACTGTTTGACAATATCGACCACGACCTTCTGCTACGGGCTGTACGCAAACACATAACGTGTGCCTGGGCGCTGCTCTACATCGAAAGATGGCTGACAGCACCAATGCGGAAGGAGGATGGGGCAACCGTCGAGCGAAACTGCGGCACGCCACAAGGCGGTGTCGTTAGCCCGATACTTGCCAACCTCTTCCTGCATTATGCATTCGACGTGTGGATGGGCAGACAGTTCCCTGACCTGCCATGGTGTCGTTACGCGGATGATGGACTGGTGCATTGCCGGAGCGAGAGTGAAGCGCGGATCGTCAGAGAAGCGCTTGCAGCTCGTCTTTTGGAATGTCGCTTGGAAATGCATCCCGCGAAAACGAAAATCGTCTACTGCAAAGATGATCGACGGAGGTGTCGGCACGAGACCGTCAAGTTCGACTTTCTCGGGTATTGCTTTCGTCCGCGATCCGTCCGGGGTCCAGTTACGCAGAAAACGTTCTGCGGATTTACCCCGGCCGTCAGCATATCATCGCTGAATTCGATGCGGGAGAGGATACGAAACCTGAAACTCCGCAAACGAACAGAGGTGACGTTTAGGATGACATTGCCCGCGAGATAAACCCGATCGTTCGGGGATGGATCGCATACTATGGGCAATACTGGCGCTCGGCACTTTATACGATGGCGAGATACATCAACGAAACGCTCTATGTTTGGTTTAAACGGAAATATAAGCCCTTTCGCAAACGCCTGGGGCAAGCGCGTCTCTTTGTTGCAAAGATTGCGCGTGAAAACCGGAAGCTGTTCGTACACTGGCGACTTGGTAATGGCATGGAGCTCGCTTGATGGGAGCCGGGTGAGGTGAGAGCCGTATGCATTCGCCGAGGACCGCAGGTTCAGCTTTTCTTTCGCGATCGGCGCTTCCACTTTGCAGCTAAAGCCTCGACGTTTTTGCGGAGATTGGCGGCGTCGACATCGCCAGGATCGTAGTGCGCATCGCTCCACCATTCCACAAGTTCGTGGTGACGCTCATGGTTGGTGTCCGTAATGGCCTCGCGGAACTCTTCATAACCCCACGGACCGCCGACATCCTCCGGTGGACATCGTCCGACAACGTCAAGCAGGAAGGGATCGTCGAAGCCGGCGGTCGCCGGTAAAACCTTTTCGATTTTCACGGTGTGCGTCCAGCCGTCGCCGAAGTCATAGAGATACTTGAATGATTTCGCGCCGATATCTTCGATGGCAGCAAGAAGCGTTTCCTTGCGTGCATCGATGGGACCATCAAAGCCGCCATCAGGCACGCCGAACCCGATGTCACGGATCCTGAACTCATACAGATGGCTGTTCGTCCAGCCGAAAGCCTCTTGAAGAACCTCATGAAGCCGGTCAAGCTGAATGCGGAATGGGACGACAACGCGCCGCATCACCAAGGGATCAACGTCATCGAGCGTGATCTTTAAGCGAACGAGAGGACCTGCCATCAGGCCGCCTGCCTCAGTGGCGATGTTGTGGTTTCCCGCCAATTCCAGGGGAGAAGCTCATCAAGACGGCTGACTGGATGGTTGGCGATGCGGGCAAGGACATCGGCAAGCCAGGCCTGTGGGTCAATGCGATTCATTTTCGCGGTGACGATCAGACTGTACATGCCCGCCGCCCGCTGGCCCCCTCGATCGGAACCGGCAAATAGCCAGGCTTTCCGTCCGAGTGCCACACCGCGCAGAGATCGCTCCGCACAATTGTTCGACAGGCAAATGCGCCCGTCGTCGAGGAAACGAATGAAGGATTCCCAGCGGTTCAGCATGTAGTCAAACGCCTTTGCCAAGTCATTGTCGCGCGACAACCTGGCGCGGTGTTCGCGTATCCATATCTCCATGTCGTCGATCAGCGGTTTTGACAACTGCTGGCGGATTGCTTTTCTCTCATCAGCCGTACGGCCATTGATATGGCGCTCGATTTCGAACAGTGCGTCGATCCGCTGCACCATGTTCAAGGCGACCGGCGAGATGACGGCGGCATTTTTACCCTGCGCTTTTCGGCGCGCGTTGGCCTCCAAATCGGCTTGCGCAAAGAATGGTCGCCTCGCATGCGCCCAACACGCCGCCTCATGAATCGGGCCCGGACTTCGATCAGGAAGATAGAGCTGGCCATAGCCCGTATAGGCGTCCGCCTGCAGAATGCCGCTATAATTGGCCAGATGCGCCTGCGGATGTTCGCCGGCCCGGTCCCGGGAATAATAGAACATCGCCGACGGAGGCGCCGTTCCGCCAAACGGAGCATCGTCCTTGACGTAGCTCCATATCCGACCGGTGACGGTCTTGCCGAGAGCGAGAACCGGCACGGTCGTGTCATCACCGTGGATCCGTTCCGACGCGAACGTATGGCTTTCAATCCGCCTCACAAGCGGGTCAAGGACCTGGCAGCACGCGCCAATCGCGTCTGCTGCTGTCGACAGACTGACTGGCACACCTTCCAGGGCAAAACGTTCGACCTGGCGATTGAGGGGAATGTGCTGGCCGAACTTGTCGCAGAGCATCATCGCCAAAAGGCTCGGACCCGCCCATCCTCTCGGTATGACATGGAAGGGTGCAGGTGCCTGGCTGATCTTCTCGCAGTCACGGCAGGTGAACTTTTCCCGCACCGTCTGAATGACCTTCCAGCTACGCGGTACGCTCTCCATCGTTTCGGTGATGTCTTCGCCGAGCTTGCGAAGCCGTTCACCGCCACAGCAGCTGCAGGCAACCGGACCAGGCACCACGACACGCTCACGCGGAAGATGTTCCGGGAAAGGCTTCTTGACGGGCCGCTTGCGCGTAAAGCCGGTGACCGCAATCGCAGCAGCTGCGGCAACGGCCATTTCGGCGGCAAGCTCATCTTCGGTCGCCGCCGCTTCGGCGTCCTCAAGCATCAGCTCCATCTGCGCGATCAGCCGCGCTGTCCGTTCCGACTTCTGACCGCGCAGTTCCCGTTGCAGCTTTTCGATATAGACTTTCTGGCGAAGAATGATGGCCTGATCGTCGGCCTCCTTGGCCTTGGCAACAGCCAATTCGGCCAAAGCAGTAGCCCGTTCCGACCGCGCAATCGCTAGCTCTGCTTCCAGGGCAGCATGATCACGGTGATTTCCCGAGCCGGTTTCCATGCTCGAAGTGAATCACATAACCACTGATTTGTATAGCTTTTTTTGGTGCTGCCGCACGCAATCCCGCCAAAAAAACGCTATCCCGCGCTCGTCGGGCGCCATGTCTGCTGCGGGTTTCGCCAGTCAATTCCCTCAAGCAGATAGGACATCTGGCCAGCCGTCAGCGCAATCGCTCCACCCTCCGTCGCCGGCCAAATGAAACGGCCGCGCTCAAGCCGCTTTGCGTATAGCGAAAGGCCAATTCCGTCATGCCAAAGAGCCTTGATCAGCCGGCCACTTTTCCCCCCGGAAGACAAAAACGTCCCCCTTGAACGGATCACGGCCCAGACCTTCCTGCACGATCAGAGCCAAGCCCTGCATCCCTTTGCGCATATCGCAATGGCCGCTCGCAATCCAAACACGCACGCTCGAACTGATCGGGATCATTTGAGCGCTCGCATTACTGCTGCGGCAAGATCACAAGGTGCCCCGGACGCAATCCTCACCTTGGTACCGTTCGCAAAGTCCACAGCGATCGTCGCCGCAACGACATCGCCACCGCCCGCGGCACCCACGACCGTCGCGGGCACGAAGGCAGGACCATCCGCCACCGCAACCGACAGCGCCTGGCGGCGCCACGTGTAGAGCAGCCCCGTCGAAACATCAAAACGACGTGCTACCTCCGACACATTCGCACCGGGAGCGAATGCTGCCTCCAGAATTTCCAGCCGATCAGCCGGTGACCAACGACGACGCCGTTCTTGACCCGTCAGCAAAATGGCCTGTGCCATAGGTCCTCATTGCGCTCTTAATTCCACTCTCAAGAGCGCAAAATCACGATATCGCCCAAAACTCGCAAGGCGGTCCACGCCGGAGCGATACTGAGAGCCTCACGCCCGGTTCTGAGAGAGGCTGGAGGTGAAATTCCTCCGGCCTACTCCCCCGACAGTGCCGGTTCTGGCAAAGGGAAAGACCGATACCGGTCGCATATGGACCTATGTCCGGGACGACCGACATTCGGCGGGCTCTCACCGCCGGCTGCGCTGTATTACGCATCGCGGGACCGGCGACAGGAGCATCCGGAGCGCCACCTGAAGACCTTCACCGGCATTCTGCAGGCTCAAGCTGCCTGACCTGTGGCCTTCACCGGAGGCTTACTCAACTTTGCTCTGGACGTGCGGATATCCATCTTGGCTACGGCCTGACCGTAAGACCAGATACGTTGAAGCAGCTGCGCAGGAAATCAAAAAGCAACTTGCAAGCAAGGCGGGCCATACGTTTCACTGAGGGCGGAGGGAGTGGATGCCCCCTCCCGACGGCATCGCAATGTGCCAAAGTGGTATTCGCGAAGGAAAATAATAGGAGAAGTTTTGATGGAGCCGCAAATTTCCATCAATTGCTAGTTTTCTTTGTATTCGAATTTAGTGAATTTGCATTTGATTTCATAAAACTAGCTAATAATATAATAGTGCAATGATTATATATTTCAAATATATTATAAACTAATTGCAAATGTAACTTTATATAATAGGAAATAACAGAATTATTATTGATTTACATTCGTGTCAGGCAGAGAATTCTGTTCTCTTGACTGGAAATGTCCACTCCGGAACAAATCTAGATCATTCCGCTTTCTATGGAGCAAGCGATGCCGCAAAGCGCAAAATCCCGCTCAGGTGATATTATCGACCGGTGCAAAGAGCAGAAAACCGAGGGTTTCAAGATCGTCAGCACTCGATTGCGATCGGCCGAATATGAGAGTTTTTCTCGCCAAGCCCGCCGGTTGGGGCTGTCTGACAGCATGGCCATAAGAGTTGCAGTACGCCGGATTGCCGGGTTTCTCGAGATTGATGCAGAGACCCGGCAGATAATGGAATCCATACTCCAATCAATAGGAGCGCTCTCAAACAATGTTGCGGTGCTATTATGCGCTTACGCTGAAAATCCGACAACGGATTTGAGTGCTCTTCAAGCGGAACGCAACGCTTTTGGTAAATCTTTTGCTGATCTGGACAGCTTACTCCGGTCCATTTTGTCGGTATCACGGCGAAGGATCGACGGTTGCTCCATGCTGGCGGATGCCTCGCAACACTAAAGCCTGTCGCCTATAGGTATGCGTTTCATTGAAGACAATAAAACGCAACATTCTTTAGAGTTTGTAAGGGGATAGCGAAGCCTGGTTTTCCGATAAGACCAACTCAACCCAAAGAACCGTTATGCTGTGTGGTTTAATCTGAACCTGACAGACTCATGCGTAGCTCTTAAAACGGAATTTGTCAGATGCCCGCTCGGTCTCAAGTCATAATCCGCATTGTTCCTGGAGGTGGGACCAAGACACTCCAACAGATCATCAATCAGTTGGAGTACTTATCTCGTAAGGGCAAGCTGGAGCTACAGCGCTCTGCACGGCACCTCGATGTTTTCGTACCTCCAGCTGAAATTCGCGATCTCGCCCGTAGTTGGGTTCAAGAGACCGGGAGTTATGACGAAAGTCAGTCCGACTCGGAAAGGCAACAGGAATTAACCACCCACATTATTGTAAGCTTCCCTGCCAGTACAAGCCATGTCGCAGCTTATGCGGCCAGCCGGGAGTGGGTAGCCGAGATGTTTGGATCAGGCGCAGGGGGAGGCAGATACAACTATCTTACCGCCTTCCATACCGATCGCGATCACCCACATCTGCATGCCGTCATCAATCGTCGCGAACTTTTGGGACATGGCTGGCTGAAAATATCCCGGCGGCATCCTCAACTGAATTACGACGCCTTGCGCATTAAAATGGCCGAGATTTCGCTTCGTCATGGAATCGTCCTGGAGGCGACCAGACGTGTTGAGCGCGACATCACCGAGCGGCCCATGACTTTTGCTCAGTATCGCCGCCTTGAGCGGCAGCAAGCTAATCAAATTCGTCTAGAGAACCCTGATGTCGAACATGTCTCGCCCGGAGTAGACGATCCAGAACAGGATCAATCTTTCAATCCTTCGTACGGGGGGACGCCTCGAAACGTGGCAGAAGATTCGCGACAAAACGAGAGTCTTCGACCGATGTCTGAAGCGAGCTCCCGGGCACCAATCGGATCGAATACCTCCGGCCGGTATCTTGAAGATGCTGCTAGCATTCAACGTTTGGCAATCGAACCAATCTTGCACACAGCAGGCGAAGATGACATTCGGCAACGGCTTCATCGAAAACGGCCCCGTGGTGGCGAGCAAGACCAGAGAGACTCAAAACCGACCAAAGTAAAAGCAACTCGGGCGGGTATGACAATCACCGACGTGTCAGTTGCCCAGGACAATCTGATTACATCGTCGATACAGCCCACTGAAGAAAATCCGTTGCATGACGCTGGACCATCCGACGTCGCTACAGATGAATTGTCTCTGGGGGCAGATCGTCGGCGGCAACACGTGCCAAATTCCAAGCGTCCCTATCATGAGGACGCGGAGCCAAGTATTAGAAAGCGTTCAAGGGACGGGCGCAGTCGTGAGGATTAGAGTCTCACCAAAATTGGAAGCCGTTGTCCGCAAAGAAAAATCAAATCAGCAGAATAGAAAGAATATCTGATCCAATCAGAACCTTAAGGACAGAAGATAGAAGGGATCGATCATGGCGGACGAAGAACCCCGTAGAGACGTCAGCCGTCCTGCAAAGATGAATTCAAACCATGAAGTGAACGAAATAGCCAGACGTGAACCAACCCCGGGCACATCTTTAGCCGCCGCTGTCCGGCACAACCGAAGAGAGCTCTCGACTGGAGTAGGAGCATTCGTTTTGAATGGCGTTCGCGACCTTCCAGATACTTCCGCCAAAAATCAACGGTCTACTACTACTGCGGACTGTGAAGCGGCGTCTTCGTCACGTGCTGACAAGTTGGAACTAAAACGACCGCGCCAACACGAGGAAAACGGTGACGCAAGTGAACCGATGGCGAAGCGAAATATGAGCTCGAAAGTGCAGGTGGGTCCTGTTGCCGCGTCTTTGGGTGAGAGAGATCGCTTTGCCACGATGTCGGCTTCGCAAGGGGTGCGCCAACCGGTCATAGGGTCTGATAATGTCGGCGAAACGGCAGAAAGTGATATGCAATCTCGGCACGGAACTGCAACGCTGCCAACTGATACAAGAACCTTTGATTCAAGTCATGATCTGGACATTGCTGGAGAGGGCCAGCCTGAAGAAAGCTTGGGAAGCGCACGGTATTGGTTGGCAGACAACAGGGATCTCGGGGTCAACAGTCTTGCGTCGACGCAAGGCTTCTCCTGGCCAGGGCTGGATGAAATCGATCTGCTCGCTGAAAGCGGTTCACCGCTCAGGGCTTCCGCGGATCCCAAAGGCATGGCCGGCGTAAATTCAAGCACTAACGCTGGGTCTGCCAGCATCGAAAACCACCAAATTCTAACTGAGAGCGATAATACCGGTAGCGTAATCGGTAGCCAAACAAATCTGGTGTTGGCCCACGAAGGTTCCGTTCGATCGCTTAACTCACCCGAGGAGCACTTTGACGACTTCCCTGAGTTAACCGATGAGGATCTGGCGTTGATAGACGCGCTTTCCAAACCCCGCTCGACTTTGGAGCGGGATATTGCGAATACGACTTGTGCGGTCGGGTTGAACGATGCCACTTCAACCGAGACTATTGGCATTGGCCCCGGCGGTTGGTCCACCCATGCTGGGGCCCAACAGGAAAGAGGTCGGCACAACCCGGGCCAATCGGAAACGAAATTCGACGATTTCCCTGAGCTGACTGACGAGGATCTGGCGTTGATCGACGCACTTTCCAAACCGCGCTCGACTTTGGGGCGGGACGGAGCGAATACGACTTGTGCGGTCGGCTTGGACGACGTTACCGCAACCGAGACTGTTGCCGTTGCCCCTGGCGGGTGGCCCATCCATGCTGGGGTCCAACAGGAGGGGGGGCGACATGACACAGGTCCATCAAAAACGAACTTAGATGATTTCCCTGAGTTGACCGATGAGGATCTGGCGCGGATCGACGCAATCTCGGAACCCCGTTCACGGAGAGTTCCCTCCGAGCAGAACGCTGGGTTGCATACTATCGTATCGGAAACGAATGTTGGCCGGACCGGACCTGTCGCGCCCGAAAGCAGAACGCATAGGTTAGCAGATCGGTCCATGGGCCGGAGCGTGAATGACCTCGACACTCAACGTGGTGCGAGGATTTTTGAACCGCGCCAACGCGAGCGTCATGGGCTGTAGATTCAGCTGTCTGTAAACAAATCGGATTTTCCAAGAGTGAACAAAGCGTGGTGACGTGATGAATTCAGGCAAGTACACGCCATTACGCCTCACTGTAAGCATAGTATTTTCACTGGCCGTTGGTTTTTGTGCGGCAAGTTTATACGTCACATTTCGTCATGGCTTTACGGGCGAAATGATGATGACATTCAGCGTTTTTGCATTCCTGCATGAGACGCCGCTTTATTCAGGATACGCAAGCGCTACGTTCTATCGTGGACTTATCATAATCGTTGTAACGTCGATGCTTGTGCTGGTATGCCAACTATTTTCATCGATGCGCGAGCGCGAACACCACGGCACTGCTCGCTGGGCTGGCTCTGGCGAGATGCGGCACGCGAGATACCTCCAGCGCTACAGGCATATCACGGGTCCGATCTTCGGCAAGACATGTGGACCACGTTGGTTTGGTAGCTATCTAAGCAATGGAGAACAACCTCACAGTCTTGTCGTCGCGCCAACTCGTGCTGGTAAGGGCGTCGGTATTGTTATCCCGACGTTGCTGACCTTCAAGGGCTCAGTCATTGCTCTGGACGTAAAAGGCGAATTGTTTGAACTCACAT
This sequence comes from Rhizobium rhododendri, assembly GCF_007000325.2. GTDB lineage: Bacteria > Pseudomonadota > Alphaproteobacteria > Rhizobiales > Rhizobiaceae > Rhizobium > Rhizobium rhododendri. The sequence continues at coordinate 185,172 of NZ_CP117269.1, forward strand.
CGAGGGCGCGTAAATCAAGCGGAGACGCGGTTTTCAAGTTCTCGCCCTTAGATCAAGAGCGGCGAACGCACTGTTACAATCCCGTGCTTGATATTGCCGCGTTGCCGCCTGAACGGCGCTTCACTGAAACACGCCGCCTTGCTGCAAATCTCCTGACAGCGAAAGGTAAGGGTGCGGAGGGTTTCATCGATGGGGCTCGCGATCTCTTCGTTGCAGGTATATTGAGTTGTATTGAGCGTGGAACACCAACGATCGGTGCCGTTTATGATCTGTTCGCTCAGCCGGGTGAGAAATATAAACTATTTGCGCAACTTGCCGGGGAAACGCACAACAAAGAAGCTCAGCGCATATTCGATAATATGGCGGGAAATGACACCAAAATACTGACGTCATACACATCAGTGCTCGGCGACGGAGGACTCAATCTTTGGGCCGATCCACTTATAAAAGCAGCCACAAGTCGCTCGGATTTTTCCGTCTACGATTTGCGACGGAAGAGGACTTGTATTTACCTTTGTGTCAGCCCAAACGATCTCGAAGTCATCGCGCCGCTGATGCGGCTTCTCTTCCAGCAGGTTGTATCAATCCTGCAGAGATCGCTACCCCATGATGATGAACGTCACGAGGTTTTGTTTCTTCTCGATGAGTTCAAGCATTTGGGCAAGCTCGAAGCCGTGGAGACGGCGATTACGACGATCGCCGGCTATAAGGGCCGCTTCATGTTCATTATACAGAGCCTCTCGGCTTTGACTGGAACTTATGATGAAGCTGGTAAGCAAAATTTTCTCAGTAATACTGGTGTGCAGATATTCATGGCGACTGCTGATGACGAGACCCCAACCTATATTTCTAAGGCGATTGGCGATCACACGTTTCAGGCTCGCTCAACCTCGTACACCCAAGCCCGCATGTTTGACCATAACATCCAAATCTCTGAACAAGGGGCACCACTTCTGCGCGCCGAACAAGTCCGTCTACTCGACGACGACTATGAAATTGTTCTTATTAAAGGCCAGCCTCCTCTCAAACTAAGAAAAGTGAGGTATTATTCGGATCTCATATTGAAGCGAATTTTCGAAAGCCAACAGGGTTCTCTTCCAGAGCCGGAATCGTTGGTGCTGCCGGAAGACGTAAATGTCTTTGACAACAATCTTGATCAAAGCGCAGCCGATACAACAATGCGAAACCCGGCGCAGATTGAAGACAGCGAGTGTGTGGACGTCGTTGCCGCTCAAAGCAAACCCGTTGCTGATCCAGAGCAAAGCGTGGTGATGAAGACAGAAGTTCGCCCCGGTTCGATCGGGGTAGATGAGGGATACAATAGCGTGGACACCGCAAACTCCAAGGAGCCTTCGGAAACTGCTCCAGCCCTGGTGGCCCAGCACGAACTCCTCAACCAGATTATTTCTCTTCAGCAACGGGGTGGCAGGGGGTGAAAACTCGATAAGAAAAAGAGATGAATGTTTGTTACTGATTGGCAGACAAGTTGGTTGCCCCGTCCTTCGATGTTACCGCCGTTCGCACGGTACACGACGCAAACGTTTCGCTATAAAAACTCTTCCCCGCTAGGCGGAGGGTGGGCAGGGGTCCTTCAGTAGGTCGTGTCCTCTGGGCCGTTCGACAAATAGCCATCTGTTTTCTGTGTCTTTACGCATTTCGTGACGGAAAACAGCTACTCACTTTTCCTGGCAATCCTCTGGCATGCGATCACGGTAAGCGAATTTATCGAGACTTATGCGTCGGTATCGAAGCTCACTTAAGGGTCATCGGTTGAACCAGCGTGGAAAGCTGTAACTGAGGTAATATATCATTGTCTGTCGCGAAATTCCGGCCATAGCAGGCACTCAGGATTTCAACTCCACTTCGATGCAGAGGTGCATCCACATTCGCAAGTGCTGCAAGCTCGAGAATCGGTATGAGACCAAAGGGCACGTCTTCCAGAACATATCGCGTGTTGATGTCTCGCGGTCCAGCCGGATCGTTACCTTTGGCGACAAGAATTTGGGATAGTGCGGCCAGGCTCGTGGCCGTTATTCCGAAAGATTTGCTGAAATGATCGAGGATGGAGGGCACTGTTTTCCCAAAAGCAGCTGCTATGGCGAGACGCTCACAATCCAATGCTTCGATAAATCTGCTAACGGCAGGGGTCATCGTGACTCTTTGTCCCCAGGTCTCGCCGAGCTCGATGCGTGTGAGGTTGCAAAGTGCCGTGCCCAGGTGACTTTCCGGGTTTATATTGCTGAGCGTTATGGTGACGATATCGTCTTTCACATCGAACCGGTCGCCAAACAGATCTGTGCAAAGCTCATGGGCTTTATGCGCGTCCGCTGCATGAACCAAAGCCATATCAACCTTGCCGCGTATCGCACCAATTTTGATGTCGTGCCCAGACTGAGCCTTGCCGGTCAGAACGGTGGTGTTCCAAACTACGATGGGAATTTCGATTTCACGTTGCGCCAATTTTTGGGCGAGATAAAAGCCGGCGAACGAAAGGTGGGCGCTGATAATGACGGTGTGTCTCGACGTGAGATGTGGCACGAGACTGTCGAGAACAAATCGGTGGCCGTAAGCGGGGAGGGCCAGCACGACGACATCACATTCCGTAAGTTCTTCTGCGCGCTGGCAGACCCCTGGATTGAACTTGGCAGACAAGGCCCCGCTCACCTGCATCGGCGTGTCTTGATTGAGTGCTTCAGTTCGTCGGCCAGATGGAGACCATATTCTCGCATGGTGGCCGTTTTGGTGAAGGAGTGCTGCGTACCCGATCGCGATTGCGCCAGCTCCGGCAATTGCTACATTCATGTTGCGATACCTCAGAAGCCCGGAGACTAGCCATCTTTGGCTGTGTCCGGTGAAATTTTATGATAGGTCATTATTTGCGGGCAGTTAGCCCTTGGTCCTTTTGGTCGCATGTCGCGTTTCTTTAAGGACAGTGAAGCACCCTGGTCTCTGTTTTCACGCATTTACGCAAAACCGGCATCCATTGTTCCTGGAAATGCCCTAGTCAAATTGTTCGACCCGGATCAGATGACCTTTGGAAACCTCGCGATATTCCCGAATTGGAGGCTCATACCCCATCGGCCGGACCGGGCTTTTTAGATCGTCGGCGACTATCCCGCGATGCATTCTGCGGCGTGAAGGGTCCGGTATCGGCACTGCCGACATAAGCTTCTTGGTGTAGGGATGTTGGGGGTTTTCGAAAACAGCCCTTCGCGGCCCGATCTCTACAATCTCTCCGAGGTACATCACAGCCACACGATGGCTCACCCGCTCGACAACCGCCATGTCGTGGGAAATAAACAGAAAGGCCAGATTGAGGCTCTGTTGCAAATCGAGCAAGAGATTGCAGACCTGTGCTTTGATCGATACGTCAAGCGCTGAAACGGCTTCGTCGGCAACGATGATTTTAGGGTCGAGCATCAAGGCGCGGGCAATCGCGACACGCTGGCGCTGGCCGCCCGAGAACTGGTGCGGAAAGCGTTGCATCATGTCGGGAGAAAGCCCCACCTTTTCCATGAGAGAGGCCGCCTTGTCTCGTGCCTGCGCATGGGTTCCGTAACGATGTTGAATATACGGCTCGACAATCGCCGAGCCTATGCTCATGCGTGGATTGAGAGAGGCGTATGGGTCCTGAAAAATCATCTGGATCGAGCGGCGCATTTTTCTCAATGAGCTACTGTTCATTTGCAATACGTTATGGCCATCGACGAAAATCTTGCCTTTTGTGGGTGTAACAAGCCTTGTAATCGAGCGCCCTGTGGTTGACTTGCCACAGCCGGATTCTCCCACCAGTGAGAGAGTTTCGCCTTCAAAAAGGTCAAAAGAGACCTTCTCCACTGCGTGGACAGCTCCAGATTTGCGTCCCAACAGCCCGGGGCGAATATCGAAACGCATCGTGAGGTCTTGGACCTCTAAAATGGGCTTGCTGTCTCTGCGAACTGTATCCTCGACATCGCGAGAAGGTTGCTGTTCGCCGCTCACCGGATTGATCACAGGAAAACGGAGTGGCAACTCTCGATTGTTCATTGACCCTAGCCGCGGTACGGCTGATAGAAGGGCGCGTGTGTAAGGATGTTGTCCCCGGTGGAATATGTCTGCGGTCTCCCCGACTTCCACCGCGTGTCCGCGAAACATGACGAGGGTTCGGTCTGCCACTTCCGCGACGACACCCATATCATGCGTAATGAAGAGAACTGAGGTGCCTTCCTCTTCCTGAAGCGTCTTGATGAGATCGAGGATCTGTCCTTGAACGGTGACATCGAGCGCTGTCGTCGGCTCGTCGGCAATCAGCAGCTTAGGCCTGGACGCAAGTGCCATGGCAATCATGACGCGCTGCCGCATGCCACCCGAAAACTGATGAGGATATTCGTCATAACGGCCAGTGGCATTCGGTATACGCACCCTCTCCAGTAGTCTGATAACCTCAGCCTTGCTTTCAGCCTTGGAGATCTGCTTATGGACACTCAACGCTTCGCCAATTTGTTTGCCGATGGGGATAATCGGATTGAGCGATGTCATGGGTTCCTGAAATATCATGGAAATCTCATTGCCGCGTACTCGTCGCATCTCGTCTTCAGGTAGTGAGAGCAGATCTCTGCCGCCCAATCTCACCGTACCCTCTATTCGGCTCGATTGAGCAGCCAGAAGACGCATGATAGAAAGCGACGTCACAGATTTGCCCGATCCGGATTCTCCAACAATCGCCACCGTTTCGCGCGGTGCAATGTCGAATGAGATATTTCGGATAACCGACTTCCACTGGTCGTTGACCTTAAATGAGGTCGTCAGGTTTTGTACAGAAACGACGGGCGTGACTGGTGAAGATTCCGGCGTGTTTTGAAAAGCCATCGTCATTGCGCGCTCCTTGTTTTCGGATCGATCGCGTCGCGCAACGCGTCCCCCAGAATATTCAATGCGAGTACGGTCAGGAGTATCGCAAGGGACGGAAACAGTACGAGCCACCAGGCGCTAAGAATATTCTCGAAACCTTCCCGTATCATACCCCCCCATGTCGCGGTTGGAGGCCGCACCCCAAGACCGATGAACGCCAGGGATGCTTCGGTTCGAATGGCCGATGCCATCCAAAGCGATGCTACAACGACGATGTCGGAAAGGATGTTCGGCAGAATATGAACGCCCATAATGCGAATTGGCGAAAAACCGAGCGATTTGCCAGCCTCGACGAATTCGCGGCGTTTGACCGCGATTGTTGGCGCACGGGCTACTCTGGCAAAAGGCGCTGTTTCCGTAATCGCAATGGCGATGATGAGATTCTCGAAACTGGCACCTAACATTGCGGCAACCATCAGACCCAGCAGCAGGGTCGGAAAGGAGAGCATCACATCGACAATCCCCATGATGATCTGGTCGAAGATACCGCCAATATAGCCTGCCAATATACCGATGATCGAACCGACGACCATGGCGATCATCACCGACAGAAAGCCGATCGAGAGCGAAATTCTCGCCCCATACAATAGCCGGCTGAGAACATCCCGGCCGTAGCTGTCCGTTCCCATCCAGAATTGTGCGGAAGGTGCGCTGAGGCGGTGAAGAATATTCTGCTTCAACGGATCATATGGCGCGATGGCAGGAGCCAAAACAGCAAGGAGAATGATCGACGTGAGCAGGCCTATGCCGATCCATGAATAACTGTTGCGACGGAAAGCCGCAAAAACCACATTCGGTTGTCGCTGCGGCGAGATGGAAGAAAGGGCGGCTTCGGTCATTGGGCGAGACTCACTCTTGGATCAACGTAGGCGTAAATGAGATCGGTGATGGTGTTCACCAGGATGACGAAGGTAGCAAAGACCACCATGAGTGCCTGGAGCATCGTATAGTCGCGAGATTGCAGCGCACCGAGGATCAGCTTGCCAAGGCCGGGGCGTGTGAAGACGATTTCAGTCAACACCGAGTTTCCGATCAGGGTGCCGAAATACAGACCAACCACCGTAACAATCGGGATGAGCGCGTTGCCGAGCGCATGCCGCAGGATGAGCGTTCGCGGATGGACACCTTTGGCGCGTGCGGTGCGGATGTAGTCCTCGCCCATGACATCCAGCATCGATGAACGGGTGACGCGCGCGATATATGCCGTCATAATCAACCCAAGGTTGATAGCTGGCAGCAGTAGATTGCGCAGATGGCTGATCGGATCAGAGGAGGCCCGGCTCATAACGGGCAGCCACTGCAACCATACGGCAAAAGCAAGCAGCAATAGTATTGCCGAAACGAAACCGGGAAACGACAGGCCGAGCAGTGACAAAAAGCGGCTCACATAGTCCGGCCACTGGTTGCGGCGAACGGCGGCAATGATTCCCAGGGGAATTCCAAACATCGCACCGATCAGCATGGCGGCGACCGCCAGTTCCAGTGTGTAAGGCAGAACCAGAGCGACTTCTTCAAACACAGTACGGCCGCTGACCATAGAACGGCCGAAATTTCCTGTGATCATATCGGAGAGAAAATGTAGATACTGTACGCCGATCGGCTGATCGAGGCCGAGCTGCGCGCGCAAGTCTTGGAGAGCTGCGTCACTTGCCCGATCGCCAAGCATGGCAACAGCAGCGTCACCCGGTACCAGACGCACCAGCACGAACACCATTGTCAGCATGGCGATCAATGTCGGAATTGCAAGAAGGAGTTTTCGGATCGCATAACCGATCATGCGGCAATCCTTTCTTTTGAGACGCGGCTTGCAAGGAAGGCGTCCAGGTTATGATTGGTTTGACTGTCGGACATCAGGTCCGCGAGGATGTGTCCAACAAAGGAAACAAGTTGGAATGTGGCTCCGGAAACGGCAGAGACGTCATTGGGCCCTTTGACTTTATGAGAGAAGCCAATGCCGGCAAGGTGATCCGAAATCACTGCTTCCATGCCTGACCAGACTCTCCATCACTTTGAAGTGGTTGAGTTCGGCAACAACAGTTACAGCGACGTCAATTGAGGCTGTCGGTATTGAGATATTAACACTGGCTGATTGCCGCCCCGGTATGCTGACATCGGCAATGGTGGTGTCCGAAGCGTCCTGGCCGAAGAAATGGCGCTCAGAAAGCTTGCCGAAAAAAAGGCCCCTTATCACTGCTTCTAAGGCAGCGCGAAGACCGTACAATCTTGCGCCAATGAAAAGAACGTCCGTTTTCATGCGGCATTCTCCCCGCTCTCGAGGCTCGCCAGTTCACCAAGCGTGACCGGTTTCAACGGCGGACGAATATTGAAGAAGCTGACGTCTTTTATCGGGATGTTGTGCGCCTCGGCGACAAGTGCCTGCACCGTATATCCACACTGACGTCCCTGACAGGGGCCCATGCCACATCGCGTAGCTGCCTTGATCGCTCCTGGATCGGCCGGGCTGTTGCTTGCTGCCGCGCGGACGGCCCCAGCTGTGACTTCCTCACAGCGACAGACGATCAGATTATCGGCCAGACGTGGTCTCGGCGGGGCGTAAGCGACATCAAGAAAGGGTCGCAAGGCAAGCGCGCGTCTGCGCCTTTGATCGAGACCTGTTCGTCGACGCAGTTCTTCCGTGTTGGACGAAATCTCAAGGCGCCTGGCTAATCCTAAAGCGGCGGTTTCACCAGACAGAGTTGCCACCAGCCAACCACCGATACCGCAGGCATCACCCGCTACAAAAAGTCCCTCCCGGCTTGTCTCTCCCCAACGGTTCAGCTTTGGTGCGAGGTAGCCTTGAGCATCGTTCCATGTGTGTACACAACCCAGTGCCAAAGTTTCGTGAATGCGGGGAACGACACCTTCGTGCACCAGCAATATATCCGCTTCCACCCGGTGAGATTGTCCGTGTCTTTTCCAGGAAAGATGCTCGAGACGCTGATTTCCCTCAGCCTCCAGATCCGTGAAACCTTTGACCAATATTCCGCTGCGTCTGATTTTGTGAAGCCACTGCAATCCTTTCAGCAGGCTTCCAAAATCACGCCAAGCTTTTGGAAGCTGCACCAACGCAGAAAGACTTGGCGATCTCGACGTATCAAGATAACCAGCAATGTGGCCTTGAAGGCTCAGAACCTGAGTAGCGTAGAGAAGTGGCAACGGTCCAGCCCCGGCGATCCATAGCTTTCCCTGGGGTAACATGCCGCCGGATTTCAGCAGAATCTGTGCCGCGCCAACCGTCATCACGCCAGGCAGGGTCCAGCCTGGAAATGGAACAGGCCTTTCCTGCGCGCCGTTTGCCAGAAGCACAGCCCGGGCTGAAAGACGTGAAGCTTTGCCTTGCGATGTTACGAACAGCGACCAACCGTCTTCGATCTGCCAGACCTGTGTTGATGCGAAATAATCGGCACCTGATGCACGGAATGCTTCCACGAGGGCTCGACCTTTTTGATAATCCTTGCCCAGCGCCGGGAAAACCGGACTGCTGAGATTACGCTCGATTCCTCTGAAAATCTGCCCGCCAGGAGACGGCTGTTCGTCAATCACTACAACCGATGCTCCGAGTTGGCGCAGAGTTACTGCGGCAGCCATGCCTGAAGGTCCCGCGCCGACAATTGCTACATCGTAACTCATCGGGAAATCCCCCGGTGTCCGTGTTGGCTGTCGATCTTCATGCCTGCTTTAACGGGTACCAGACACCCTTGCGTCGAGGCCACGCCGTCAACAATTGCCAGGCACTCGAAGCACACGCCCATCTGGCAATACGGTAATCTCGGTTCTCCGCTGACGGATGAGTTCCGCCCTGCGCCCGGCACTCGCAGCAATAGGCTGGCAACGGTCTCTCCTTCCCAAGCGGGTACGGCCTGGCCATTCACCAGCACGGTCATATCACTGGGTTTTCCCAGGCGCTCAAGCACACTTTTGAACATCGAATCTTCCATTTGAAAACTCTGACATGTCATCGGACAGTCGTCCCGCAAGCATAGCGGGCGCAATGATTGCGGCATGAACGGCGGCCAACGTCACACCGGAATGGCACACGGCCGCAAACAGGCCTGGGTGCTCGCTGGATTCAGCGTAGATCGGCAAGCCATCGGGTGGAATAATCCGAAAACCGCTCCATTGACGCACGATCTTTGCAGATGCGAGAGCGGGTATTGTCCGTGTTGCCCGAAGAGCCAGTCTTGTTGCCGAAGAAACGCTGACGCCATGATCATCGGTTTCCTCCTTGGTTGCACCGATCATGATGGTGCCGTCCGCTGTTTGTCGCAGGCCACTTCCGGGGTAGGGGAGGAGCGGCGCAAGCCGTTCGGTCACCAGCAGTTGGCCACGTTCGGATCTCAAGGGAATGGTGAGCCCAAGCGGATCGGTAAGGGAGGGCGTTGCTAAGCCTGCGGCCACGACAACGCGCGGCGCTGCAAAGCTTGTAGACCCGGCCTTGACAATAAAACCGTCCTGTTTTGGCGTAACTGTCTCAGCCCGCCGGCGATAATGGATCGTTCCACCGAGGTTAACGATTCCGCGATGTAAGGCGGCAAGAAGTTGCAATGGATTGACGTGCCCGTCCGCCTCACAATAGCTCGCACCCACCACGTCGGGACCGAAATCGACGGCGGGCATCATCCGCTCAAGCTCGGCGCGATCTATCATTCTGGTATCGGCCTGAACGGTCTGATTGCGCATACGCTTGTTGAGGGCGTCCCGCTCCTCGTATTCATTCTGCCCCAGGCAGTATATCAATCCACCCCGGCGCGAATAGTCGACTTTCATCCCGACGTTTCCAGTCAATTCTTTCAAAAAGTTGGGCCAGAGATCCGCACTCCGCCGTCCGAGATGATGATAGGCTGGCGCGCTCGCGCCCTTTCCTTGCACCCAGACCAGCCCGAAATTAGCGCGGGCCGCACGCATGTCCCTGTCCTCCCCGTCCAGAACAACAACCCGTTGTCCTGTCTGGGCGAGCCCATAGCCAAGCGCCGCGCCGACGATACCGGCACCGATAACTAGAACATCCGCGCTCACTTTGATCTCCGGTGGTTATTGCTCATGCTTGTGATGAAAGGTAAAAATTTGAACGTCTTCTTTTCCCGTCCATATTCATAAGGGTTATGACGAATGCGAAATCCAAGCTTGCGCCAACTGGAGGCGCTGATGGCTGTTATTGAATCGGGAACTGTGAGTGTTGCCGCCGCTATACTGCGGATTTCACAACCCGCGGCGAGTAAGCTGATCCAGGATCTGGAGGCTGATACGGGCCTCAAGCTGTTCGAGCGCAAAAGCGGACGTCTGGTGCCGACTGGACGGGGCATGCGCTTATACGAAGAAGTCGAGCGTATCTTCGGCGGTGTCCACCAACTCGCCCGTGCGGTCGAGGCCATTCGGCGTGACGAACATGGACATTTGCTCATAGGCGCAATGCCCGCATTGTCAGGATCGTTCATAACACGGGTCATTTCGAGTTTTAAAATACGGCATCCAGATGTATTCGTTTCCATCGAAGCACGTAGCTCCCGGTTTTTGACAGAAGCGGTCTTGCTTCGTCGTCTTGATTTGGCACTGGTTATCAGCGGCCTGGAACATCCCTCTATGGTAGTCGAGCGGATGCATTGCTCTGCTGCCGTGGCAGCCCTGCCTCTCGGTCATAAGCTCGCTAAAAAGGCGGAGCTTTGTCCCGATGACCTCAAGGACGAACCGTTTATTGCCTTCGCGCCGACGGGAACGATGCGTACCAAGGTCGATGCAGCGTTTGAACAGTTCTCAATCACGCCCCGGATCGTCATCGAGGCGACCACAGCGCCGAACGTTGCCGAACTCGTGGCGGCCGGATTGGGCGTGACGGTGGCCGACCCCTTGGCAATTGAGTTTGTGGCGGACCGGATCATCACCCGGCCTTTTCGCCCCACCATTGATTTCGGCTATGGTATCATCCGTCCGACACGGGCAAGAAACAGCAGTCTCGTTGCAGACTTCATCGAGGAGATTCATGCTGCGGCGCGGACGCCAAGGCTAATCCCTTGAAAAAGCCGACCGGAAAAATTCATCTTACCTTCGTTCAATTCGAGAGCCCGTCACGTCCATATTGAACCAGACGGCCTCTCATTTTTTTTCAGCTGTTTCTGATTAGAAAAGCCGATGACAACGTTTTCCTGTCAAACTCCCGGCGCGAAAAACGTTTTATTGATTAAGGCTTGTTTTTTCCGTAATCGGCGGTGCCAGATTTAAGGATCCGGTGAGCTCATACCCATAGTCCAGAGCTTTGCTGCGAGCCCAAACCTGCATCAGGCTGAACAGCGGAACACCGCATACCTGATCGAGAATCTTCTTCTGGGCAGACGACCAGAATTTATTCCGCTCGGTGTCCGTCGTTGCCTTGCGAGCAGCCATGATGTCGGCATCGGCTGCATCGCAATGGGAAAAATTCGTAACGGCTGTTGGCTTGCCGATAGAGGCGCTGGATTCGTAGAACTGGCTCAGATAGCTGTCTGCAACAGGGTAACGTGCCGCACCGTAGAACACGAGATCACTCAAATCCTTTCGGATCTGTTCGTGATATGTCGGGTGATCGACCACCTGCATCTGCATATCGATCCCGACTTCTGCCAATTGGGCTTGAATGACTTCCATGATAGGCTGCTGCGCAGAACTGGACGAGACCACTGCCGACAACGTCAGGCCGTCCTTGTAACCGGTTTCTGCAAGAAGCGCCTTCGCACCCTCGGGATCGTATTTATAAGCCCAGGTGCAATCTTCGCCGAGATAGCCGCTGGGAACCACAGAACAGCCTTTGGGAGCTACACTTTCACCGACGAACTGAACAATTTGGTCCACATTGATCGCTTTGGAAATGGCCTGGCGTACCTTGACGTTATTCAAAGGTTTGCGCGTCGAATTGATAAATAAAGTCCGATATTCGCCGGGAGCGAAAATGTCGACAATCGAGCCCTCCCAGCCTTTCGCCTGGTCGACCCAACGCTGCTCCCTTTTGCCATAGATCAGATCAAGCTCTCCGGATCGGAAGGCCAGCTCACGACTTGAGTCTGACGGGATAAGGTCGACCCTGATGTCATCGATTTTCGGCTTGCCTCTGAAGTATGTTGGAAATGCGTTTAGATATACGGCCTGCTGGGTGACAGCTTTTTCGAACACGAAAGGACCGGTACCAATAGGCTGCGTTTTGAAATTTGCCCCGAGCTTATCCACCGCTTTCTTACTCACAATGTTGCCGCCGTGATAATTGGCAACGAGCCCGAGAAATCCAGCAACAGGCTGGCCCAAAGTGATGCGGACCGTCAAGGGGTCAATGGCTTCAATTGTCGTAAAAGCGGTATAGTCGCTTGAATAAGAGGACGTGTCCGGGTTTTTTGCCCGTTGAAGAGAGAACACCACGTCCTCCGCTGTCAACTTGCCATAGTCACCATGAAATGAGACATCATTGCGAAGTTTGAAAGTCCAAACCAAGCCGTCCGGCGAGGTCGTCCAGCTTTCGGCAAGGTCGGGTTCAATTTTGGTTGGGTCGGCACTCCCAGGGGAAAATCGAACAAGTCCGTTGAAAATCCAAGAAACCACGGCCAAGTCCTGGGTGGTCGTCGCTCTAGTGGGATCAAGTGTGGCAATATCGGCGGCTGCCATGCCAACCTTCAAAGTGGCAGAATTTGCGACGCCAGTATAACCACACCCAGCGAGCATGGAAGCTGTGAATAAACCTATCAACTCGATCCGTCTTTTTTTAAACATTTGTTCCGCTCCTTATTTCTTTTGTAACTGGAATATTATCCTTGTCGCATAAGTGTCAAAGTCGTTTTTTTGCTTTATGTATTCCCTAGGGTTATACGCGTAGCGCGCCATCACCACTTATAGGTCGCGTCCTGCTCGTTCCTCGTCTGCGTGAACAGCAATGGAAAGTGTCGCCAAGGCATTGAGCCAAGGAAGGCATTGAGCCAAGGCATTGAGCCAAGGCATTGAGCCAAGGAAGGCATTGAGCCAAGGCATTGAGCCAAGGCATTGAGCCAAGGCATTGAGCCAAGGCATTGAGCCAAGGCATTGAGCCAAGGCATTGAGCCAAGGCATTGAGCCAAGGCATTGAGCCAAGGCATTGAGCCAAGGCATTGAGCCAAGGCATTGAGCCAAGGCATTGAGCCAAGGCATTGAGCCAAGGCATTGAGCCAAGGCATTGAGCCAAGGCATTGAGCCAAGGCATTGAGCCAAGGCATTGAGCCAAGGCATTGAGCCAAGGCATTGAGCCAAGGCATTGAGCCAAGGCATTGAGCCAAGGCATTGAGCCAAGGCATTGAGCCAAGGCATTGAGCCAAGGCATTGAGCCAAGGCATTGAGCCAAGGCATTGAGCCAAGGCATTGAGCCAAGGCATTGAGCCAAGGCATTGAGCCAAGGCATTGAGCCAAGGCATTGAGCCAAGGCATTGAGCCAAGGCATTGAGCCAAGGCATTGAGCCAAGGCATTGAGCCAAGGCATTGAGCCAAGGCATTGAGCCAAGGCATTGAGCCAAGGCATTGAGCCAAGGCATTGAGCCAAGGCATTGAGCCAAGGCATTGAGCCAAGGCATTGAGCCAAGGCATTGAGCCAAGGCATTGAGCCAAGGCATTGAGCCAAGGCATTGAGCCAAGGCATTGAGCCAAGGCATTGAGCCAAGGCATTGAGCCAAGGCATTGAGCCAAGGCATGGCAGGATATATTCTGATGTAAAAAACAAAATTATCTGTGCTCACAGCTCTTTCGCCTTTGCCGATCCCTAACGGGCTCGGCAAATGCAGAGCAATGAGCACAGATAATTTTGTTTTTTACATCAGAATATATCCCAAAGTCTTAATGTATTTCATGATTACGCAATTTATTTGCTTTATAGTTCGTTCATATATACGTATATGTTAATTGATTTATGAATGTATATTATTAAAATGATGAAAGGGACAGCTGCAAATTTATACAATATTCGATTTATTTAATATTATATTGGAAATATATTTAGATCAACGCCTCAAGCATAGTTTACATCAGGAAGTACATAATAATAAGAAACATAATTGAATCGGCTTCATAGACCAAATGACTCCTCATTCCTCGGCTTTGCTGTTGCCCCACTTGGTAACAATGTCGTCGGCCGATATTTCCTCCATGCCAGCACTCGCCAGGGTGATGCCGATTTTCTCAAGGTCAATCTCCCCCAGTATGTTCAGTGACTCAACAGCCCATTCGAGTTTCTTGACGTTGATACCAAACTTCTTGCCAAGGTCCCTGAAGAGGATCAACATCCGACCATCCTCCATGATGTAACGATGTTTGAAGTTCTTGGGTGCTCCCTTGGTGGCATTATGGGAAACGGATTTCGATACGAAATCATGGATTGTTGTGGCATCCTTTCCGTACCAGCCATTGAGAAGATCGAGAACAGTGCGGGGTTTGAAACCTAACTTCTTCAAAAGTTCTATGCGCTCTTGGTCGAAAGCCTTCATAGCCTCTGTGACAATTGGTGTCATTCCCTCCTTGTAGAAATAGAAGTCCTCCTCAATGTCTATCTTGGCGGCATTAAAAATCACTGCGGGAGTGTGGCAGATACAGTTCGTGCAGTTGAGGGCCACTTCCAATCCGTTGGCAAGCCAAACGAGATTATTAGGGAAGAGATCACCTATTTCTTTGGCCAGGGAGGGTTCGGGATGGGGAGTGGTGAAGGTGATCTCCAACTGCTTCTTGATGGCCTTCACGTAGATTGCATCATCCACCATTCTGCATCCGTAGGGCGACGTGGTTGTTTCTAGACTGGCAAGAGTCTCAAGCTTTTCCAGGCTCAAACTGGCAGCATTTCCGGGGATCCAGATCAGGATCTTCTGTTTAAGGTCAAGGACCTTCAGTTGTTCGATCAGTTCTTCACGAGCACCGTTAAGTGACGGGATGGTGACCATGATGTATTTTGATGTTGAAACTGCATATGCAAGCTCTCTCTTCACGACAGGACGATAGGTGCCCTCGATTTCCCCCATTGCTTTCAACCCATGTTCGGCAATCTGGGTACTATATCCGAGGTGGGAGGGGGCAGCCCATATCGAGACCGATTTGCGTCGGTAACTTAGGTCAGCGGCAAGTGCGTTGCCAACGTTGCCAGAGCCGATGATGAGGATACTCATTTTGATCTGGGAAATGATAGATGAAAGAAGAGATTTAGGATTTTATAAAGTTGTTGCAGGCTTTTGCCCAATTTATAGAAGCGCCACAGGAGCTCTAGTCCCTAGCGGATCGCAAAAGTCAAAAACGGCGCCTCCTTAATTTCTTAAGTTCACACGAAGAAAGATAAATTTGCGATAACATCTGACTTTTAGCGTCTGTCATAGGAAATTAGTATCATGGGGAGCCCCACCTAAAAGTTGGCTCAGTTCCAATTTTCAACATGTGGGGTCTGTGATTGTGATGATTGGTGCGGTTACAGTGATACAGCTCATATTGTCACGCCGTCCGGTCATCAATTTCGCCCGCCCATTTTGACTTCAGAGAGCCAATGGATTTGGAATTAGGTACGGTTGCTGGGCGGTTTGGCATTACGTGCAAAAGTCGATGAAGACTTTAACCACGCACGCGTTTTGTGGGCCAAACGAAGTGATACTCGTTGAATTTAAGAGGTCTGGCCCGTTCTGTTGGATGCGTGGAGGGGCACTATTAAGACTGTATGTAATGCCGCTATGGCGACATTAGAGATGCTGGCGGCTTAATTGGCGGTGATACCCCCTGACAAACGAATTATAAACTATCATTACTAAGGCGATAAGCTATTTTATTTCGTGGAATTTCTCTTGTTGATTAAATATGTATCTCAAATATTTGATCTATATTTTTTTGTCTTACGTAAGTGCTTACGTATTTAGGCTAGCAAAATGCTTTGTTTGATCGGACGGTGGACAATAAATTTAATAATTTAAGAAGAGTCGGTAAATCCTCTTCCAACTCGAACCACCTTTGAAGCTATTTAAGTCCCTTTTCGCATTGGGTTCAGCACGAGAACAAATGTCGTTTCTTTGGGTAGATCTGCGCGGTTATGCGAAAAATAAAATTCAAGATATGCTCAGGCAGCAGGCTATTCTGGTGAGGGAGACTTATGGTTCCACTGTCCTATGGGGGGGTGAGACAATCATCCACTCTGGTTCGTTATATTTCATCTATGGCCCGAGAACGCTCCAGAATGATCTCAACGAGCACAACGGCACTTTGGTGATAAAGAACGAGGAACTGGTCGGCCTTTCTGAGACTTATCCCGATCAACTGCCGGCAGGGTTCGCAAGAGCAAATGGCTTCACGCACTACGCGGCAATATACAAAAGCGACTTGTTCGTACCTGTGGAGGGTGAATTCGTGACGTGGAGCCGCTCTGGCCCAGCCGTGGATTACCCAATCGTGGCTTTTGGAACTTTACCCCAATGAAGTTACTCGTCATAGTAATATGTTATTTCAATACGAGCATGTAACGTTCTTTTTGAACTATTCCGTGAGGGCGTTTTGTATCAATAATTCTATTTAATAAAATATTCGGGTTACCTAATTCCTTTCATATCAATAATTTAAAATTCGATTTATGTTTAACATAAATAATATAAATCTATTAAAGTGGGTTAATAAATGGGATATAATAATACAGGCCCATAAAACTGATATTATAACGTTAGGTTGTGAATATCATTGAAATATTCAAATAAAAAATCTTTTAATTTTTAAAGAGTCTTAGCTAAGCATAGATCGATATTTTCGAAATCTAAATTAGTGGTCATAAAAAATTATGATTCAGATCGTAGCGGACCGTCATTTCAAACATTATTTCCTTTTCACCATGACCCCAACCCACCAAGAGGGTCGAAGAGGCTCCGTGGCGCTGATCAGATCGTAGGTCGACAGATCTTTTCCGATATAATTCGCCATCGCACTTCAGGAATGGTAATATTAATGACCGCCTTAAGTCACATAGCTCTCGTTATGAATATATATATTAATAATCGTGCCCGCAATTATTGAAATTGTTTGTCATTCCTTTGAATAGTCCCAATCACTCCTTGATTTTCGCTGATTGGAGTAATCGCGGCACATTTGTGACTTTACTAGGGGCGGCCGAATCTGTTCACATCGTGGCACGTTTGATTTAAACCTTTTGTCAAAGGGCGGTGCTGACGCTTTCAATAAAACCCGACACACTACCGGCTCTGTCACCGAAAATTGACAAATCATCGATGACACCTGGTCCCACAAGAATCTAAAGTCCGCTGAGCCATTGTCAATTAAGGCGGCGATGCGTGAAAATAGGGAGATGATTGCTATAGTACCATAGGAAAGATATACGGCTCCGTTATCTTTACGAATTGCCAACAAGGGCGTCAGCGCTTCTATAAATTCGAGCATGAACCGTAGTGCTATCTCAAGGCATTTAGTACCTTACTATGGCGGTACCTAGATGGGCGGTTCGTGACCTGACTCAAATTCTGAATGCTCAGGAACTCTCACTTCGCTTGGAGCAGGCCCGTAACGATTTCCGGACCACTGTAGGATCAGTCTGCTACTTCAACCCTTCGATACGTACTCCCGGTCAATCTGACGATGAATACATAATTACCGATCAATCTTTGACTTACGTGTATGCTGATCAAGCGACTGCTCAAAGATGCGCTATGAACCGCCTTCTACCCTCTAGTTCAAGCAACTTCGGCGCTGCGGCAACGGCCATACCCCCGTGGCTGTTAGATCCGCGGCGGTTGAACCGCCTGCTGCAAGAGGGTACTGACCAAGGGGGCCTGGTCAATTACTATGAGGGCCCACATAAAAACGCTTTTTTCCTCGCCATCATGCGAAGCAACATATTTGTACGCCCTGGGGCTGATGAGATAAATGGCGTATCTTACGACTTCTTTGCGAGAGGTGGCAACTACACCGACGGAGGAGAGGATGAAGATGAAGATGAAGATGAAGATGAAGATGAAGAAGTCCAGGACCGGGAGTTTCGGTTGGGTGACCTAGTCAGTTATCCGATCATTGCCTGGGGCTCATGTCCGCGTTCTGCTTAATCAACGGTCCGGATGACGTGCGACGCTCTTACGTGTGTTATGCTAAATAAATGGTTGATAACCATATTTCCGTTGAAATTTTAAATGAAAAGTGTCTGTCGCAATTTAATATATGTCAACTGTGTCTTTCTTTAGAGAATGTTGTAAAAATATTATGTCGAATAATATTACGTTACTGTTCCCATATATGTTATATAGTTGAAATTTTAAATCATTCATCTCCCATATGATTCTCCATAATACGTCTTCACCATGAAGCTGGCACTCGACATCATTTAGGCCATTGGCATTTTTAGATAAATTAAACTGCATCAACGTGGATTGAAAAATGAGTCTAATCCAATTGTCAGATTGAGCTAGAGGCTACACTGATTGGGTCCTCTATGTGTTTAGTCCCAACATTTCACAGCTTAGGCTTTGAATGAAGATTTCTGGCTTTTATCGTTGAGTTGGCGGATGACTCGGACGGTGTTTTGAAACGTAGCGCTTTGAGCCGCTTTGCGTAGTGGTTGGCGCGTAGCCAGTCCCGGACATGACAGAAACAGCGGCTCATTAATTTCTTGAGTTCACACAGAGAAAGACAAATTTTGCGATAACATCTGACTTTTAGCGTCTGTCATAGGAAATTAGTATCATGGGGAGCCCCACCTAAAAGTTGGCTCAGTTCCAATTTTCAACATGTGGGGTTTGTGATTGTGATGATTGGTGCGGTTACAGTGATACAGCTCATATCTGTCACGCCGTCCGGTCATCAATTTCGCCCGCCCATTTTGACTTCAGAGAGCCAATGGATTTGGAATTAGGTACGGTTGCTGGGCGGTTTGGCATTACGTGCAAAAGTCGATGAAGACTTTAACCACGCACGCGTTTTGTGGGCCAAACGAAGTGATACTCGTTGAATTTAAGAGGTCTGGCCTTATTTTCAAACTCTACCGCATTAAGATCTGGATCGATTCGATTGTTTTTATATGTGCCCATTGTCATATTTTTTTGATAACTAAACAAGCTGTGCAAAGCTTCTCTTCTCTGACATCCTCGGAAATATGTAAGTATAATTTAATATTGAAAAATCGCTTCATATCACTGCTATTCGACATTGAAGTCAGTTTTTTTGCAGGACGAATGCCTCTGAGAGTGCTCTCGCTGATCAAGTACTCCTGGGAAAGCAAGCCAGTCTGCTGCATAAGCCCTGGGTTCAGAGACTGACAAAGTCATGGATGTGCGGCGGAAGCTATTCATACATAACCGTAGAAGCTGATCCTGGCCAAGAACTAGAGGTCATCAATGGCTACAGTTTGGCAGGCGATGAGCCAAGCCGGAAAAGCGTGCTTGCTTCTGTGATAGGGGGGGCGGCTGATGAATTTCCGAGCAATCTGAAAGATGCAATCGACATCCTCACCAAGACGTATCCTCCCGAAAAAACCGTGGTCAGATTGGTTGACCGTGTAGATCCTGAAGCTGGTAGCAGTGACCTTAAGGTGCAGGAAACGGGACAAAACCGGAAGGTGATGGATGAGTGGAAATCCATTCTGAACAATATGTCGCCCCCGCAACGCGCCATGTTGGTTGCCTGGAACCGGGTAGAGCGCGACACGGTTCTGGATCGCATCACGAAGCTGCCCTACCTGCCGAATGTCGCTGCGACTTATCTGAATGCCAATATTTCCTGTATAAAAAGACAGGAAATGCGTTGGCGTGAAGGCGTCCAAATGGGAATCTGGGAGAGAATAATCTTCTGGATTTGGATGCTGGTGATGCAACTCGGTGTTATCGTCCCCGATACTGTTTCCGTTTTCCTCGGAGCAGTCATTGCTGTGTTCCGTTCGGGACCGATCAGATTGCAAAATCAGCTCATGGCAATCGCGATATTGGATTTTCCCTGGGCGGATGAAAGGCTTGCGCGCTTCATCATCCTGCAGCGCTTCCTTGGTATTCTTCCAACGATTTTGTTCGGTATCTCCGCCCTGGCAGATTCAGGTTTCCGACGGACAGCTTTCAAAGGTGTGAGCAATATATCCTGGAAAGCAGTTATCTGCATCCTCTGGCAAGTCCTGATGCACAACTGGAAAAATCTGTACGATTTATATTATTCCAAGCGTTTAAGGGCGTTGAGGCTGTCGAGCCTCGAAAAGTCAGAGATTGTTGAATGTCAAGTTAGTCTGTCACGTTCCAACGCTCTCATCTATGCCGAGTTTGAGATTTACCAACTCGGAAACCGATTCGGAGCGCAGACGAGTTATTATAAGCAGGATCATGAGGATGTGGCAAAAGGTCTGCATTGGATTGCTCATACAGAGACAAAAGAAGCCGTCCAAAGGAATTTCGCCGGCAAGTTTTCAATTTTAATTGCGGTCATTGCCATTGGCAGTATGATTTGCACATCAGCCTTTCCAGTCGATCCCTACGCCGGCCTTGTTGCGATTGCTTATTTTGGTCCCTTGACCATCAGAACTGCGGTTGATGTTTGGGGTCCATCCCAAAGCCTTGAAGATCTTTTGCGCCTGTTCACCATCACTGCTGGGCCAACATTTCCGAGCACCCTCTTGATGGTCGTCAATTTGATTTATTGGATTATCACCAGAGAGGCGTTGTTCGTTGGCTTTTTGAACATAAAATTCGCCATCACATTCGCAGTTCTGGTTTATCTCAGCCTCTACCCTAAACTTTGGGGGGAGGGATTTTTGTACGTAGGGCTTGCTTGTCAAAAATACGGATCCCGGGTTACGGGAAAATCCTCTGGAAAAAATAATGTAATTCCATGAGGATGAAATATGTATTTCAGTTTTGTATTAAATAAAGATTAATTCTCGTATTCCTCCTTAAAGGTGCTATCTGAAATCCGAAAACATCTTTTGGTTTGATCCGAAAACCGGATTCCACTTTTTCCCGACGAACACTAAGTTGGCTCTCGAGCATTAAAACGTGCGGACCCACGTTTCATAGATATCGTGCGCGTCGTAAATTCTTATCCAACTCCAAATCGACACATGTCGTCGATGTCGCGGACTGTTTGTTTTTTCTTCAACATCGCGGTGTTGAGAATTGTTTGGTTGACAGGATATATACCGATGTCAGATCCGTGCATCCGTGCATCCGTGCATCCGTGCATCCGTGCATCCGTGCATCCGTGCATCCGTGCATCCGTGCATCCGTGCATCCGTGCATCCGTGCATCCGTGCATCCGTGCATCCGTGCATCCGTGCATCCGTGCATTAGAGGTGGCTCGGGAAATCTGCACAGCAGGGATAAGAAGTGGATTTTCTGCCTAACTTTGGATTCGATGCTAGGAACAGGAGATACCATGACAAGACGACCGCGCCGGAACCAAAGCCCGCCTTTCAAGGCAGAAGTCGCGCTCGGCGCCATTCGGAGCGAGCAAACACTGGTGGAATTATCCAGCAGTTTGACGTCCACGCCAACCAGATAAGTGGAAGGGCCAACTCCTTGAGGAGGCGATAGATGCTTTGGCGAAGAAACGGAGGCTGGACCAGCAGGTCCAACCGTCGACGTGAAAACGCCGCGCGCCAAAATAAGCGAACTGAAACTGGAAAAAGTCTTTTTAGCCTGAGCGCTCGACAAGGCGGGATTGGTGGGCGGAAAGAAATGATCGACCTCGAGCATAAGTTGTCGGTCGCGCCAGGCGAAGCTTCTCGGCTTCAGCCCTAGCACAGTCTATTATGTACTTTCTGCAGTGCCTGACGGTTATCTTGCCCTGATGCGCCGGATTGACGAGTTGCATCTCGACTACCTCTTTGCCGGAAGTCGGATGTGTCGCAAGGGCTCTTAAGAGGAAAAGAGCTCGAAGCTGGGCGGCTGGATGTAGGCACGCTGATGAAGAAGATGGGCATCAAGGCAAACGACCGTTGCCCGAACACCTCCTAACCTGCGCCAGGTCGCAAGATTTATCCCTGCCTCCTGCGAAAGTTGGCGGTCACCCGGCCCAACCAGGTTCGGGCAATGGACATAACGTATGGTGCGCCTCGCCCCAGTTGGGGAGGCATATGACTGGAATGCAAAGAGAAAGGAGGATGCGAAGAATTGCCTGCCCTCTGCTGTAAGGGGGCATGAGCCCAAGCGGCGGTGACCTGCCGTCAACTGGCAGGGTGACGTAGCCCGCAGGTAAAGGGGATTGAGGCGAAGCCGTTACGCCGAGATGGTTCCCGAGGCTGAAGTATTGGAAGGCTGAGGAACACGAACCGGTTAACCCGCATCTGAGGGCTGAAAGGTCGCCTTCGCCTACACGGCTTAACAGGCGAAATGCTGATGAAGCTGCCGGACACGTAAGTCGGCGGCATCCGAATGCGGTCGTATATGTAGGTCGCCCGTATGGGGTCATGAGGAGAATGCAGCCAGACCATGACATCGGCATCGACTTGCGGAACGCAAGGGAAAAGACTGCGACCGGCAGCCTCACCAATACGCAGACGTCCAGCATATGAACGAGGGAAGGCATGATGGAATGACAACGATGTTCTGCGTCGCAAGGGAGTTGACCCTGATGTCCATCATGTTGGCGGAGTTCTCGTAGTAGTCCGCGGCAGGGAAAGCCTGCCACATGGCGAAGGGGAACAGTTCAAACTGCTTGAAGTGCAAACTATCTGACCAAGAGAGGTGAAGACCTTTGATAATCAGCGAAATGCAGCACAAGCTCGCAACATGGGCCGAGAGCGATCCAAACCGAAGGTTTGATCGGCTTCTTCGGCTGATTGCCAATCGGGAATGGCTTGCCGAGGCCGCCCGGATGGTTCTTGCGTCAAGTGGCGCACGAACGCCGGGTATCGACGGAATGGATAAGCAACGACTGCAGGCCAAACTGGATCAGCATCTGGACGACCTGCGGACAAGCCTGCTGGAGGAGAGCTATCGCCCCCAGCCGGTCAAGCGCATCTATATCCCGAAATCGAACGGCAAGCTACGACCACTGGGTATTCCGACCCTGACGGATCGCATCGTTCAACGCGCCATGCTGATGGCCATGGAGCCGATCTGGGAAAGCGATTTCCATCGTTTATCCTATGGCTTCCGGCCGGAACGCAGCGTGCATCATGCCGTCCGCACCGTGAGGATACAGCTACAGGATGGAGCCGATACGACGAGGGGCCGCTGGATCATCGAAGGTGATCTGGCCAGCTACTTCGACACGGTCCACCACCGGCTGCTTCTCAGATGTGTGCGGCGACGGGTGCAGGACGGACGGTTCGTCGATCTTCTCTGGCGGTTCCTGAAGGCAGGGCACATTGATCGTGGCCTGTTTACGGCCTCCAGCGAGGGTGTTCCGCAAGGTGGCGTTCTGTCACCGCTCCTGTCCAACATCATGCTCCACGAGTTTGATATGTGGCTGGAGGCGAAATACCTGAGCGACAAGGCCCGCAAGGACCGATGGGCATGGAACTTCGGCATCAAGCAGGGTCGCCCCATTACGGTTCGTGAGAACCGGCAATGGAAACCGGCCGTTGCCTACTGCCGATACGCTGACGACTTTGTCGTGATCGTAAAAGGAACCAAGGCTCAGGCAGAGGAAATCCGCGAGGAATGCCGGGCGTTTCTGGAAGGTGAGTTGAAGTTGGCGCTGAACATGGAAAAGACCCATGTCACCCACGTCGACGACGGCTTCGTCTTTCTGGGGCACCGGATCATCCGCAAGCGAGGGGCGAATGGACGGATGTCCATCATCACGACGATACCCAAGGAAAAGGCCAAGGGGTTTGTTCGCAAGCTCACCGAAACCCTTTCCGGCAATCATAGTGTCAGCACGGTCGACATGATCGCCGGCCTAAATCGCCAATTGGTGGGATGGGCGGCGTTCTACAAGTTCACCGACTTTACGGCGTACGTCTTCCGGCGCATCGACCATGTCGTGTTCTGGAAAATGGCGCATTGGCTGGGACACAAGTACCGATCCCGCATCAAACCCTTGATGCGGAAATGGGTCAGGGTCCCGGAACCGGGCAAGGCGAAAACCTGGCTCGTGTTTGGTCGGAATGAACGCGGGAACCCCGTTGGAAAAGCGCTGAAACGGCTTGTCTCAAGCCCCAAGGCGCAATTCCGGTGGCGTAATCCGGAGGAAAATCCATACATCTTCCGGATTGAGGACCGCAGTACCGTCACATCGCACTACCATGATGTTGCTATGGCCATGGGCCAAGCTTGAATAGAGAGCCGTATGCGCTGAAAGGTGCACGTACGGTTCGGGGAGGAGAAGCGCTTCCGCGCTTCTTACTCCACTGTGCAGGGCGCGGGGCTTTGCCTATCTCTGCGACGTTGTCGACCGGTTTAGCAGGGGTCGGGATCGGGCGGCCAAAAGTGCTGTCCACACATCGTCATCGGGCGGCTTCGATTGGATGCACGCACGCAGGACTACGTGGCGCGACGCATCGCAGCAGGAAAATCGAAGCCTGAGGCTATTCGCTGCCCGCTACATCGCCCTCGAAGCCTTCGCAATCATCATGCGGCGGCACCAGGAAATCATCCACAGTCGAATTGCAGGCTTGACTCTTGGAAGGGCATCCAGAGTTCGCGGTTCACCTCCATCGAATTCACCGCTGTGTTGAAGAAGGCGGAGATCGCCATCTCGATGGATGGCAATGGTGCGTGGCGGAACAACGTGTTCGTCGAGAGGACCTGGCGTTCGATAAAATACGACGAAGTCGTGTGCTGTGAACGCCTTGTCTTAGCTTGAGACAAGAGCGGAGCTTTACCGAAGATGGGGGACGGCCCCCCGAAGTCGGCCTGCAGGGGCAGGCTTCAAACCGCCACAAGCTGCGGAGGTAAAGAGCCTTCGTGGTGAGCGTTGTTGGAAAAGGCGGAAGCTATTCCGTCAGGTGGGTCTTGAGGAGACGAACGAGAGTGAACCGCTGATGACGTGTCGTAACGTATCAAATCGACGTCGAAATCGGGATCGGGACTTCTATCCCGCGAGCAAGGGTTGGGAGATGCCTGCTGATGGCCCAACTGGCGTCCGGCATGAAGGCGGCGTGACCTCAAGACAGGCTTCGGTAAGGAACACAGGAACCTGTCGTCCCGATGCGAAGGGAGAAACCCAAGCGGTTAGTCACCGTGAGGGTCTGAGTACCGATGCGGGGCACAGGGGCGGAGATGTCCGTAGTAGGGTAGATGGTTCTGTAATGGGACCGGACCAAAGGGACATCGTCATTCGACTCTATTCAGCGGGCAACCCGATAGGGGAAGACCTCCATGGATAGGGTGAAGCCGTATCGTATCGCTAAACGCGAGGTGTGGGAAGCGTACAAGCAAGTGAAGGCCAACCAAGGGGCGGCTGGAGTGGATGGGCAATCCATCGAAGACTTCGATAAGGATCTGGGTAAGAACCTATATCGGGTCTGGAATAGGATGTCCTCAGGTAGCTACTTTCCGTCACCCGTGCGGCGCGTTGACATACCGAAAGGCGACACTGGAGGAACCCGGCCGCTCGGAATTCCGACGGTCTCTGACAGGATCGCTCAGATGGTAGTCAAGCGTCACTTGGAACCGATTCTGGAACCGGTGTTCCACCGGGACTCCTATGGATATCGGCCTGGGAAGTCAGCACACGATGCCCTGGTAAAAGCTCGGCAGCGTTGTTGGGCTTATGACTGGGTGCTCGACCTCGACATCAAGAGCTTCTTCGACGAAATCGATTGGGATCTCCTGATGCGAGCGGTGCGGCGGCACACGGACTGCCCATGGGTACTGCTCTACCTCGAACGCTGGTTGCAGGCGCCTGTGAGCATGCCAAATGGGGACTTGGTGGACCGAGAAAGAGGGACCCCGCAAGGGGCAGTGGTTAGCCCAGTGCTGGCAAATCTCTTTCTTCACTACGCGTTCGACCGCTGGATGCAGAGGGAATTCCCGAGCATCCCGTTCGAACGCTATGCAGACGACGCGATCTGCCATTGCGTGAGCAAGGAGCAGGCGCTTGAGTTGCGTCAAGCGCTGGAACGGCGGTTTGCGGAATGCCAGCTACAGCTGCACCCGCAAAAGACCAAGGTTGTCTACTGCAAGGATGCAAATCGCCCGGGAGACTACCCGGAGCGATCATTCGACTTTCTCGGCTACACATTCCGGTCGCGAATAGCGATCGGCCGCAACCACAGGCGCTTCGTCAGCTTCATTCCCGCTGTCAGCGATAACGCTGGCAAGCGAATGCGGCTCAAGGTGCGCAGGTGGCGACTGCATCTTCGGAGCGATCTTGATCTGGAGGAAATAGCCAAGTGGGTTCGCCCCGCTCTTTCTGGGTGGGTGCGCTACTACGGCCGGTTCTATCCCTCCAGGCTTCGTGAGGCACTGCGCACGATCGACGCGTTCATCGTGCGGTGGGTGTCTCGCAAATACAAACGGTTCCGGGGACATACCCTGGCGGCCTGGGAATGGTTACGCTCGCTCCGGCGACGCAACCCTAAACTGTTCGCCCATTGGACCATGGGACCTGCGGCTGGATGATGGGAGCCGGATGAATCGAGAGGTTCACGTCCGGTTCTGGGAGAGCGTGGGGCTGCGATGCCCTACGCCACTCACCTACCTCCACGCCTACAAGACCGTGGCCGGCGCCCCCTTTCATCTCTTGGCCGGCAAACGCCGGATCAGGCCTACCTCATCGCGCTGGCACGAATTGCGTAGCGGCATAATGGGGGCGGAAAATCAATTTTAGAGTATCCGTGTTGGTCAAGCTAGCGATTGCCTCCATTTTCTTCGCTGCTTTAGGAGAGCATTGGCCAAGACGATAAGTTTTCGCATGATGGCGGTTATGGCCACTTTGGGTGCTTTTCCGGAAGCTTTCAGCTGATCGTATTTTGCTTTGAGATCGGGATTGAAGCGCATGGCGACGAGGGTTGGCATGTATAAGGCGTGTCGGACATTTGCGCGTCCACAACGAATGAAAGCACGGCCTGTCCATGTGCCGGATTGCCGAGCGACGGGCGCCAGCCCGGCCAGTGAGGCCGCCTGACCTTGATCGAGCGTGCCGAGTTCCGGCATGTCGATCAGAAGCGCATAAGCGGTGATGACAGACACGCTTGGGATGGAGACAAGAATGTCAAACCGCTCGGTACGGTCCTGATCTGCCCTGATCAGCAGCATGATCTCCTTTTCGATTGCGATCATCTGGCGTTCGATCTGCCTGAGCTGTTCGGCATTTTGGCGTTTGAGAAGCGCCAGGGTCAGGTTCTTTGCTCTGTTCTTGGTCGCGGTGCGGCTTTTGACCGGCGCCTCTCGGGCAATATGCAAATCCTTGAGGTCGTTGAGAGTAACGCCTCGAACTGGTCGCGCTTCCAGTTCAAGAAGTGCTCCCATACGCGCCAGCATGGCGGCATCTGCCCAGTCGGTCTTGGCAAGTGTCGATACCGGAGCAATACTCCCCAATAGTGCCGCTTGAATCTTCCCCCGGTGCTTCGGCCGCTGGTCTTCCTGGGCGCGCGCCGGGAGACCAGCGGCGCGTCATCGTCAATACTCCTTCCGATGGTCGGAAGGGGGATATTGGTGATCAAGCTGAGGGAGACGATCATGATCCTGGATCTGCATCAGCAGGGCCTGACAGTGTCAGCTATTTCCAGAGAAACCGGCATCGATCGCAAGACGGTGCGCAAATATATAGAGCGGGGCCTCGAGGTCCCGGCTTATGGACCGAGAAAGCCTCGCGCGACGGTTATCTATCCGTTCGCTTCATACCTGCGGGAGCGTGTGAAGAGCTATCCCGGCCTCACTGGTAGTCGGTTGCTCCGAGAACTCCGGGATCGAGGTTATGCCGGCGGTTACACCACCGTCACGGACTTTCTTCGTGACGTGCGACCTGCGGCAAGTCCAGGTTTCAAAGTTCGCTTCGAGACGCCGCCTGGCGAGCAAGCCCAAGTCGATTTCGCCCAGTTCCTTGTCGTTTTCACCGACGAGCCGATGACGCCAAGAATCGTCTGGTTGTTCTCCATGGTGTTGGGTCACAGCCGCCTCATCTGGGCACGCTTCGTTATGCATCAGAACCTGCCGACCGTCTTACGTTGCCACATCGCCGCTTTCGAGGCGATTGGTGGTGCGCCGCGGGAGGTGCTCTACGACCGGATGAAGACTGCCGTTACCGGCGAACGTCAGACGGAGGGCATCATCTACAACCGTGCACTCATCGATCTCGCCCGCCCTTATGGATTCCATCCTAAGGCGTGCAGGGCCTACCGAGCCAAGACAAAAGGCAAGGTTGAGCGGCCGTTTCGGTATATCCGCGAAGACTTCTTCCTCGCTCGTTCGTACCGCAATCTCGATGACATGAACGCCCAGCTCCGGCACTGGCTCGACACCGTTGCCAATCCAAGGAAACACGCGACGACCCAGCGTGTCGTCAACAAAGCCTTCGCCGAGGAGAGGCCGTATCTGCGGCCGCTACCCCTGGCGCCGTTTAAATCCGTTCTGAAGCTGGAGCGCCGCGTATCGCGCTAAAGCCTGTCGCCGTTTTTACGATTCAATCTTCTCAAATCAGCTTATCGGTGATTCTCTTTCGCTTTGAAGGGAGGCCGTCATGGGTAAGTCACATCCGATTGCGTTGCGTGAGCGTGTGATAGGGTTTGTTGAGGAAGGCCATGGCCATCGCGAGGCGGCCCGGCATTTTCGGGTCTCGCCACGTTTCGTGAACGATCTGGTGATCCTCAAACGCGAGACAAATTCGCTTGTCCCGCGCCGGCAGGGGCATGTTGGCGGCGGCAAGCTTTCAGCGCATCACGCGTGGGTTGAAGAGCGGATGATGCAGAATGGCGAACTGACACTGGACGAGCTTTGCGTGGAACTCTGCGGACGTGGCGTCATCGTCCATCGCTCCAGTGTCGGACGGCTTCTTCACAGGCTGGGGCTGAGCCATAAAAAAAAGCCTGATGGCAAGCGAGCAGCAGCGCCTGGAGATCGCGCGGGCGCGTGAACTGTGGACCGGGCGGCGAAAGCCTTTCTTCAACAAAGCATTGGCACGACTGGTTTTTATTGACGAGACGTCGACGAACACAAAGCTGACAAAGCGGACGGGCTGGTCTCCCCGAGGCCAGCGATATCGAACGCACGCCCCCTTCGGGTCGTGGAAATCCCAAACGTTCATCGCTGGGCTACGATCCTATGGAATGGTTGCCCCCTGGATTGTCGATAGGCCGATGAATAGCCGCAGCTTCGAGGCTTGGATAGAGACCCAACTCGCGCCGACCCTGTCGCATGGAGACGTCGTCATCCTAGACAATGTCGCCTTCCACAAGAGCGAGCGGGCCGAAAAGCTGGTCCGCGCAAAGGGAGCCTGGCTGCTGTTCCTGCCACCCTATAGTCCCGACCTCAATCCCATCGAGATGGCCTTCTCAAAACTCAAGACGCTGCTGCGAAAGCGGGCGGCCCGCAGCTTCGATGCCATCTCCAACGCGCTTGGCGAAATCTGTGACCTCTTCTCCGTCACAGAATGTAAAAACTACTTCAAGGCCTCAGGAATCCCCTCATTCAAATGATCCCGAAAGTACGTTTGAGGATTTGATGGTCGCGGAAGAGCGTCTCGAACTGTAGGATGAGAGGGCGTAATCTTTCCTCGGGCATGTTGGGGATCAGTTGATAGTACATCACGCCCTGCCGGAAGAGTGAATGCACGCGTCGCGATGTCGTGCTCGTGCGCAGATGGCGGTCGTAGCCGATGGCCTCTCCGGCAGCGCCCAGCAGGGTTAGGAGCACAATGGCAAGAGCGGCGATCAACCACAGCCTGTCGCGCCGAGCGGGCGTGGAGACGCGGGTTGCCGACATGCCCATCCCGAACCGCCAATCCTTGGCATCGCGAAACGCGCATTCGATGCCCCAGCGCCGGGAGTAAAGATCAATGAGGATCTTTGCCGTCACCTTGGTCAGGCTGGTTGCGAGGCACCATGGCTCTTTCATGTCCTTGGCGTGGACGCACACGACCGCACCGACGGGGCATCCCTGCGCCGTGACTGTCGCCTCGCGCAGCAGCCTGGCACGTCCCGAGGGGCCGATCCACTCCTTCGCCGGACGGCTCTCACCGCCGGTCGTCACCTGGATGTTGCCGCGAAAGCGGATGACATAGTCGAAGTGCAGCTCGTCCTTTAGGACGCCGTAGAGCTTGGCGTCGCCAAAGCCGCGATCGGCGACGAGCAGCACCTTCACTTCTGTTGGCAACAGCTCGGCAAGCCGGGTCACGATCCAGTATTCATACTGATTGCGCCGCGCTTTCAGCTCCGCCTTGCGTACCGTCAACCACAGGAGTGGCGTCGCCCGGCCATGTTCGGTAAGCAGCGACAGCATCAGGGTCGAGTGCCCGTCGGCATCGAAGTCGGTCCAGTCCATGGCGACGACGATATCGGTGCGGCTACCAAGACAATAGTCGGCCCAGTCGGCCATCAGCGCGTCGACTTCGATCCCGTCGTTCGACAGCATCCGGTCGACCTGCTTGATCGCATGACGCGAGAGCCCTCCTTCGGCCAGCGCAAGACCGTGGCCAATCGCGCTCACCGCCAGCGACGACGCCTGCAGCGTGCCAACCGTCGCCTTCGCCAGCGACGTTACCCGCTTCGCGTGCAGGCCCTCGCCAAAAAGTTCGTCAACAAAGGAATGCACCGCTTCAGAAGAAAACTCCGCCTTGCCGTTCATCTGACTCTGCTCTCCGTTCGAACGGAAATGCAGAATCATCTTTCCCGCCCTACGTCATCTCAAAATGAGGGGATGCCTGAGCTTCAAGGCAGCAGGATATGAGTGCGATTAAATGCGACACGCTTTAACATGCCATTACGTGACGGAGCAGAACGCAACACCGCAGATCATCATTGAAAGCTTGGGCCATATTGCCTCCAATCAAAGGTGTTCTGCTTCAAATGCAATAAAATAATGTTTGTTTGGATCGTTTTAGCCCTGCCATTATACCACGAAATTTGCCCATTAGCGACTTACTCGAGCAGATATTTAAGGTACCAAGTTAATTATGGTGCATTGAGGAGGTCTGTTCGAGCCAGCTTTTGAGGTGACGGTGGGTGCGAGGGCCTGAATCGACCGGATGGATGTTCATGGATGCCGGGCAAATATATTAATCCCCCAGAGATGCGTAGCCGCGAAATATCAGGCGCTCTGAAAATAAAAACCCTCAACAGGGAATGATACCTACAGCTAATTGCACGGTTCCAATTGGAAAAGTGAGGAGGGGGTATCCCTGAGATGCACGGCCACTACGCTCAGCAAACGATAGAAAGTGACGCCTTGCTTATCGAGGATCGTGTCCCAGCGAGTGGTGTAGCTGGGTTCATAGCCATCGGTGTTTTCCGGTAGGGTCGGGTTGCTTATGACCAACCTGAAGGACACCACCGATGACCGACGATATGATGAACCTGCGCTCGCTTGTTGAGAAGAGCGCCGATGCCGATTTGCTACGCGAGATGATTGGTTTTGCCGCCGAGAAGCTTATGGCGCTGGAGGTAGGGGCTGCGACCGGTGCTGGCTATGGCGAGAAGACAGCGCTTCGTCTAGCCCAGCGCAATGGCTACCGCGACCGCGATTGGGAAACACGGGCTGGAACGGTGGAGTTGCGCATTCCCAAGCTTCGAACAGGCAGCTATTTCCCGAGCTTCCTGGAACCACGCCGCATGGCCGAGAAGGCTCTGACGGCCGTCATACAGGAGGCCTATATCCAGGGCATCTCGACCCGGTCCGTCGATGACCTGGTCAAAGCCATGGGGATGAGCGGCATATCTAAAAGCCAAGTCTCGCGGCTTTGCGAAGAGATCGATGTGAAGGTCAAAGCCTTTCTCGACCGTCCCATCGAGGGCGAGTGGCCATACATCTGGATCGACGCCACCTATCTGAAGGTGAGGCGCGGTGGGCGCATCGTGTCCGTGGCTGCCATCATCGCAGTCGGTGCCAATACGGATGGACGCCGGGAGGTGCTTGGGCTGGAGATCGGCACATCCGAGGCCGAGCCGATCTGGACAGAGTTCCTACGAAAGCTGACGCGTCGAGGCTTGAGAGGTGTGAAACTCGTGGTCTCGGTTGCCCATGAGAGCATCAAGACGGCTGTCAGCAAGGTGCTGAATGCGACCTGGCAACGTTGCCGCGTTCACTTCATGCGCAATGCCCTGGCACATGCAGGAAAGAGCGGGCGGCGCGTCGTCTCCGCCTTCACGGCGTTCGCCCAGGAGACGCCGGAGGCTGCCAGCACACAATGGCGCAGCGTCTCTGATCAGATCAGGCCGAAGGTGCCGAAGCTGGCCAATCTGATGGATGAGGCCGAGAACGATGTGCTGGCCTACATGACCTTTCCAAAACAGCATTGGGCCAAGCTTCACAGCACCAATCCTATCGAGCGTCTCAACGGCGAGATCAAACGACGCACCGAGGTCGTCGGCATCTTTCCTAACGAGGATGCCATCATCCGTCTCGTCGGTGCTCTGCTGCTCGAACAGAACGACGAATGGGCGGTTCAGCGATCCCGTTACATGACACTGGAAACAATCGCCCAAATGAGCGATGATCCCCTTATCAGCATGCCAGCCGTGGCACGCTGATATTCCCTCCGGCCATCACCGGGAGGCACCGTGGATGTCACAAGCTACACCATTCTGCGGGACACGATCTTATCGAGCGATAAAAAATCTGAATAACTTTAGAGCCAATCAATGAGTAAGTGAAGGATGTAGTCATCCATGTCCAATATTTTCGTTCCAGCATTGTTTCGGGTCTTCAGTTCAGAAAAATCTAAGCGTTCGATCAAAGCTCCCCCAAGAAGACGGCTGTTCTCGAATATTTGCCGACCTCTTACACAGCTTGTTCAGCCGCAATGCGAAGTAGGACTCATCATAGTTCTCATAATTGTTGCCGTATTCTCGGCCGTTCTGGCAACAATTGGTTGGTGCGACAATGACAGCAACCAGGCGATCCTCACTGAACTTCGGACGATTGAGATTGCGAGTGCAATGCTGCAGCGTGACGTCCTCAGTGTTCGCACAGATTTCCTGCGCGACCTGAACCCTGCTTTCGCTAATTTGAAAGCGCTACGGGCGAGCGTTACGAAATTGCAAAATATGTTCGGCACTATTGCTCATTATCAGGCTGACGGGCTTGGGACAGTTCTGATGCGGGTTGACGCCTCGGTCAGCGAAGCTGAGTTAGCTGTCGCTTCGTTCAAAGCCAAATGTGTGGCCCTGGAAGAATCTTATGCACGGTTCGAACGCTCTCTAGAAGAGATGTCAGCGCCCTCTCAAAACTTCCGCGCATCAGATGAAAGGTTAATCAGTCAACTGAATAGTCTCATGCCGCAATTTGTGCTCCATCAAAACAAATCAATGGCATCGAAAATCACTACGTATCTTGACGCGTTAGAACGCGTGGAAGTCGAAAACGAAGATTTGAAAAACAGCACCGTGCGCAACGGCAGATTGATCATTTCTCAAATTGATGAGATCAACGAGTCGTTTTCTGTCATTCAGTCTTCAAATATTGTCGACACAACGAAGGAGTTAGAACAGAAGTATCTAAAACTGTATCGATCAGACCACATTAAGGAGCAAATTTCCCGCATATTTGTTGGCATTATCTCGTTAAGCCTGTGCCTATACATTTTCTTCTTAATTCGCGAGTTTCAAAATCAAAACCGGAGATTGTCGCGCAGGTTGAAGTTCGAGGAAATGATCAAAACCGTCGGGACTTGTTTTAACGATCATCTTTATACGCAGCGATCATTGGAACAATCAGCCCAAACCGCTTTAGTATTGGTCAAGGAGTTCTTTTGCGCAAAACAGTGCACACTGGTGTTGATCGACATCAACGGCGATCGAATAAAGGAAGCCTTCTCATCCGACAATAGTGACCTCGTTCTGGACCTCAAGAAAATTTGCGACATTTCCAAACTGGTCTGTAAAAATTATAACGATCCATTATTTCGTATTATGCCCTCTAAAGAGGTCGGTTGTTTAAGCAATGAAAATGCCGGCCTGTGCTTGTTGCTTGCCTTGAAGGTTTCCAATGATACGCTGGCTATCTGCTCTGCGGCTTACGATGCGGATCGCCTGGTGGTGTCTCCTTGCGAAATTCAACTTTTTGAACTCGCGGCGAGGTGCGTATACCACTACGCAGACATTATGCGCAGGCAGACTGAATGCAAAAACCTTGAGAGACGGCTCGCGCACGCCGAGCGGCTGAAAGCCATGGGGACAGTCGCGGGGGGGATTGCACACGAGTTCAACAATATTCTTAGTTCCATTCTGGGATACGCGCAACTAATGCGGGAAAATATAATTTCATACTCTCTAATCCGCCAATATTCAGAACACATTCTTTTTGCTGGCGACAGGGCGAGGCTGATAATAGATCAAATCCTCGCCATGAGCCGAAAAGTTGATCGGACGACAATGCCTTTCAATGTTTCCGATCTGATCATTGATATCTTGCCGCTACTCCGTATGCAGCTTGGGAAGGGCATCGAACTGGATGTCAATCTTGAACAGAGACACTCCGTTATCGATGGCAATCCACTGGAGCTACAACAGATCTTGATGAATTTATGCAAAAACGCCTCCGACGCGACAGGAGCCAAAGGGCAGATCTACATTAACGTGTCACGCATTCTATTGCCGGAGCAAAGGATTCTGTCCCACAGTGTTATACCGGGCGGCGAGTATATCCTGCTGGGCATCTCGGATAATGGATCCGGAATCGCGAAGACAGCTTTACCCCGTATTTTCGATCCCTTTTTCACCACGCGCACGCGTTCAGGGGGTACGGGTCTGGGACTTTCCGCTGTTCATGCGCATGTCAGCGCACTCGGGGGATATGTCGACGTTACTTCGATTGTGGGAAAAGGTACGAACTTCAATATCTATCTCCAGCCGTCCCTCGAAAAACCAGTCGCGCTTCACAAACATTTTGGGTTTCACGCAACGCCCCTCGGCAGAGGCGAGACTGTTGCCATAATAGATCCAGATCAGGCAGCCTTGGCTCTTTACGAAGAGAAAGTCGCCGCCTTAGGATACGAACCTGTCGGTTTTACAAATATGAGGGACCTTGTCGATTGGACTTCGAGTGGACAAAAATTGAATTTGATTCTGACCACTTACGACATGTTTCTTGAGGGTCGAAGTATGGAAACTGCGGATTTTGTTTTAAAAACGTCGCCCACAATCGTCATCATAAAAGACAGTACAAACATATCGGATGCTTACGCTGAAGATGGGACGACCTGCTTTTTATTAGAGCCTGTGTCGTCGCGCGCAATGGCCCGCGCTCTCAACTTGAAAATAGCTGAGTAGTAAGTGCTGACCGAGTGAGGTCTGCATAGAATTCGCATGGCGAAACAAACCGTGTGTCCTACCAGAGCTCAATGAAATTAGAGCGTTTCCCTTTCATTCTGGATCATATCCACAGGAGGTGAAGAAGTTTCGGGCTTCTTGAGGTTCAATGAGGTCGATCAGTTTTCCAATCCTGTCCCAAAGGCCTGCCACAGTGCGTTCTGCCGCCTTGCGCAGGAGTGCTTTCAGTTTTGAGAATGCCTTTTCTATGGGGTTGAAGTCGGGGCTGTAGGGCGGCAAGAACAGCATGCGTGCACCGGCAGTCTCGATCAACGCGCGGGCAGCGGGCCTTTTGTGGCTGGAAAGATTGTCGAGGATGACAACATCGCCAGGCTTCAATGTCGGAACCAGCACCTGTGCGACATAGGCCTCGAACCAGTCTCCGTTTATCGGCCCGTCGATCACGAGCGGCGCAACCATTCCTGTGCTGCGCAAACCCGCCACCAGCGTCGTCGTCTTGCGGTGGCCGTGAGGAAAGCCCATTCGCAGGCGCTCTCCCTTACTACAGCGTCCATGGGTGCGCGCCATGTTCGTCGCAGTCCAGGTTTCGTCGATGAAGACGAGCTTGGCGGGATCGAGATCCAATTGGTCGTCGAACCAGCGCTGGCGCTGCTCCAAGACATCGGGCCGGCTCTGCTCTATCGCGTGGCCAGTCTTTTTTTACGCGTCTGGCCGTGCCGGACAAGGAAGCGGTGCAAGGCCGACTTGCTGATCGTGATGCCTTGCTCCGCCAACGCGTCGCGGAGTTCAAACAAGGTTCCGTCCCGGTGTTCGGCGAGCCAGGCCATGATCTGTTCCCCATGCGCCTCGGTTTTGCGGGAATTGCGATCCCCGCCAAGCGGGCCAGGTCGCACATCACCCTGCCGCAGTTGCAGATTTCGCCAGCGACTGACGCTTGCGGCACTCACACCGAAACGTTCGGCGGCTTCTCGATGCGTTGCACCAGCAGAAACCGCAGCAACAACACGAACGCGCAGATCGACAGAAAGGAATTTTGACATATCCGCCGACCTCCATCGGCAGATAGCTTGAATCAGACCCGGACCGATTTGCAAAGCCCCACAGATTCAATCAGTCAGGGAACCGCTCTAACTTACGGAGTTCCGTTTCGGGTCAAGTCATAGTTCAACATGGTGGAAGAAAATTTCGCTGCGGGAACGGCTCTCAGTATCAGTCAGTATATACTGCTGATGATCGTAAGACCGTATGTCCTTCTTCTCGCCTGGGGTGGCTCATCCTACACTGGACTTCCGAGGGTTGCTCGTGAGCGTCCGGCGAAAGCATTTTCGCTTGGTCGAGCGGTCGAAGCTATAGGCCGCGCTTCACCTCATCTGCCATGACGCGCTCGATCATCTCGGGATCGCATTGTTCATCGACGAGGAACTGGCGGATTCCACCATCCCACGTCCTGATGTCGGCGAGGAGATTTTGAAGGTCGTCAATTCCCTTTTCGGTCAGGCCTTTTGTGCCATCTTCACTGCCGTTGCGGACATAAACCAATTCGCCCTCGGCGATATTGTCCGAGTTGGCGGTCACCTCCTCGATTAATTCGAGGTTCTCGCCGATCATGCCGGCGACTTCTTTAAGCGTATAGATGAACCTCGAGCGTGCCATCACGCAGCCTCGTATCGGTCTTTCGCCGGCGCCCACTGCCACGGCAGCAATTCCTGGAGCCGGTCCTTTGGATGGCTTTGGATCCGGGTCAGGACGTCTGTGAGATAGACCTCCGGATTATGGCCATGGAGTTTGGCGGTCTCGATGATGGTCAGGATGTTGGCGATGCGCTCGCCGCCCTTGTCCGAGCCGGCGAAGAGCCAGTTCTTACGACCGATTCCAAGCGGACGCATGGCACGCTCAGCGATATTGTTATCGGGTATGTTGCCATCGGCGCCCCACGAACGCTAGGAAGATTCTATCCTGTCATGTTAGAATTGTCGTGTCGGGACAGGGGCGTCGGAGTGCGAAGAAGCGGGCAGGCCGAATTGACTTTGAGCTGCGAGCTCGCGTTGTTATCGATTTCGACACGGCCATCATCGATGTAAACGCTCAATGCTGCCATCGCGAGAGGGCATATCGCATTGCCTCGGCCAGCTTCTGCTTTTGTGGCAGCGTCGAAAGCGTCTCTTCTATCCAGCTCTTGAGGTCCGCCAGAATGGGCCTGGCGTGTTGCTGGCGCAGTGTACGCCGCTCGTCAGCCGACATGCCGCGGATACGATCCTCGATATCGTAGAGCGCACCGATGCGCGACAGCGCTTCGTCAGCGATCGGGGATGGCTTCAGCTTGATCACATCATGGAACTTGCGGCGCACATGCGCCATGCAGGCGGCTTCGATGATTTGGTTGCCGTAGAGCTTCTTGTAACCCCCATAGCCATCGGCATGCATCACACCGCTGAAGTTTGCGAGGTGGTCAGCCGGATGCACGCCCTTTCGGTCGGGGCTATAGTAATAGGCGATCGCGCCGGGAGTGGGATCCTGGTAACCGCTTCCATCGAAGACATAGACCCAGACCCTGCCGGTTTTTGTCTTTCCTCGTCCAGGGTCGAGGACATCCACCGGGGTATCGTCCGTGTGTATTCGATCGACCGCCGCGATATGGGCTCTGATCAGCAAAATGAGCGGGGCAAGAAGAACGGACACACGGCCCACCCAGTCCGCCATGACGGAGCGCGAGATATCTACTCCCAGCCGATCGTACATTTCGGATAGACGATAGAGCGGGATATGATCGTCGAACTTGGCGACCATGATATGAGCAAGCAAGCCCGGTCCGGGTTTGCCTCGCTCGATCGGCAAAGTCGGCATCTCACCCGATACGG
The DNA here is from genome assembly GCF_007000325.2 of Rhizobium rhododendri. Taxonomy (GTDB): domain Bacteria; phylum Pseudomonadota; class Alphaproteobacteria; order Rhizobiales; family Rhizobiaceae; genus Rhizobium; species Rhizobium rhododendri. The sequence goes on from NZ_CP117269.1 coordinate 223,200, forward strand.
TCGTATCGCAGTCCCTGCAGACCATACGCTTCTCGACATGCCGGACGATCTTTACAGAAGCCGGCACATGCTCCATCACCTGGACCACTTTGTCAGCCGCCTTCAAGAAGGAGGTGCCGCCACAGGTCGGGCAATTGCAGGGCGCTGCATACACCCGCTCTTCAGTTGGCAGGCCATCCGGCAGAGGTCTGCGTTTCGGCTTGTCCGGGGCATCATCCACATCGGGCAGCAGGCCTTTTCCAGAACAAGCATCAGCCTCGGCGCGGGCGGCCTCGATCTCCTCCAGCATGAGTTCAAATTGCTCAATCTTCCGATCGATCTTCTCTGAAGATGCGCCGTGCTGCCGATGTCGGAGCAGCTCCAACTGCGCGCGCAAAAGACCGATGATGGTGTCGCGTTTGTTGACTTCGGCTTCTTGGCTCTCAAGTTTCGCCGCCTGTTCAGCGACGAGCGCGCGCAATGCCAATAGCTCGTTCTGACTGTCCAGAGGTGGTGCTTCCATGCCCAAAAACATAGCCGATTTGCAGCGAAAGCGCTAGCATTTTAGCCCGGATACCCTTGCAAAATATAGCTTTTACCCCGTTCGGCCAGGAGCAGAAGTCCACGCCGGTCGACGCCAATCGATCCCTTCCACAAGCATCGAAAGCTGCGCCTGCGTCAGGTGCGCAACGCCTTCTTTCGCCGTTGGCCAGGGAAAGTATCCGCGTTCCAAAATCTTGTACCTCACAACAGAATGCAGCCACTGCCAACGCAGATACGCAGTTAGTGCGGGTTACACATCCGTTTCATCCTTTATTCCCACGACAATTGCCGTGCGTCGGCAAGCGCTACAACCGGCATGGTGAACGCCTTTTGCTGCAGACCGAGGACGCCACTGTTTGGTCGGTTCCTCCGCAATGGACTGATCTTGTAAGCTTGGATCCTGAGGTCGTCATGAGCAACGGACGATCGCTCTTGCGGGTGGTCGACTTAATGGAGTTGGCCACTCTGGTGAAGCGCCTTTCGAGCAAATTGGGGCCGCGCTGACGTGCAGAAGTGTAAGGATAAATATGCCGCATTTGTAAAGTGGATTATGCCGCAAGAGGTCGCTTTTATGAGAGGATATGCCTGCAATTACGAGTCATTTCGTCAAATAGACCATACGCATCAGCTTGACGAGGTAGTAAAATGCGTCATAATTAGAATTACTCTAACGCCGCTTCGTGTCCTCGGAGCCATTGATGTCTGCGAAGTACGACAGCAAGCGCACAAAGACGGATGTCCTCATCGAAGAGGGCACGTTCAATCCCACCCCCGAGAAGGTGCGCGATCCAAAATTTCGGGGCAGCGAGTTCTTCGATCCGCACGACGCCGTGCAGGTCAAATACGAGATGCTGCGTCGCGTCTCCATCGACAAGGTTTCGGTGACGGAGGCCTCCGACGAGTACGGTGTTTCCAGGCCAACCTACTACCAGGCCAAGGTGAACTTCGACATGGCCGGGATTGCGGGATTGGTGCCGACAAAGCCGGGCCCCCGCCGTCCCCACAAGATCGACGACAAAGTCCTGGCATTTCTGCAGGCGCAGCTTGGCCCAGGAGAACCCGTTCGCGCCCGGGAACTGGCCAAGCTGCTCCGCCAGGAACTCGATATCGAGCTTCATCCCAGATCGATCGAGCGGGTTCTAAAAAAAAGCAGCAGGTAAACACTGCCGCGGCGGTGGCATGCCTGATCCAACCGTCGACCATCGCGTCCCAGTACGAGGTATTGCGCCAGGCTGCTTTCGGCGCAGCGCTGCCGCTTATGGCCCGTAGCGGTCTGATGCTCTTTCTGCGTCGGGGCATGTGGGGATGGGCTCAGGCGCTGACAGCAACAGCAAGCACCCCGCGAGAGCAGCTTTACCCATCGTCAATTGCTTGGCCGCTGCACGGCGGGCACAGCGCCGTTGTTCACGTCCTTGCGACAATCGCAATGAGCATCAACGATCGGAGATCACCATGAATGTACACCTCAAAGTCCAGCCTCATCACCTCGAACGCGGCGCCTACCTGTACATCCGCCAGTCTTCAATGCGGCAAGTCGTTGAGAACGTCGAGAGCGCCAGGCGGCAATATGCGCTTCGGGGACGCGCTGTCGCCCTCGGCTGGCGCGACGAGCAGGTTATCGTCATCGACAACGATCAAGGAGAGTCCGGTGCATCGGCGGCGTGGCGCGAAGGGTTTCAGCGGCTGGTCAGCGATGTCGGCATGGGGCATGCCGGGATCGTCATGGGCCTGGAAGTCTCCCGTCTGGCGCGCAACAATGCCGACTGGCAACGTCTGTTGGAGATCTGCGCCCTTGCCGACACCCTGATCCTCGACGAGGACGGCGTCTATGATCCGGCAAGTTTCAACGACCGGCTCCTGCTCGGCCTGAAGGGAACAATGAGTGAGGCCGAGCTGCATGTGATCAAAGCCCGGCTACGCGGCGGCATTCTCAATAAGGTGCGGCGCGGCGAGTTTCGTTGCCTCCTGCCGACCGGGCTGGTCTATGACCATTTCGGCAATGTGACTCTTGATCCAGACACGCAAGTCAGAGAAACGATCATTCATTTCTTTGAGATGTTCTCTCGCCTCGGGTCCGCCTCCCAGACCGTCAAGGTCTTTCGCAATGAGGGACTATTGTTTCCATCGCGCCTACACAACGGCGGCACGCTGTTTCGGCCGCTGACCGCATCGACGGCGATGCGTGTCCTGAACAATCCGCGCTACGCTGGCGCCTATACCTATGGCCGACGACAGTTTCGACGCACCATCGACGGCAAAAAGACTCTGCGTGCGCGCGACATTGATGACTGGCCGGCCTGCATTCCCGATGCTCATCCCGGCTATATCAGCTGGGAGCGACATCAGGAGAATCTGAAGATCCTCAAGGCGAATGGCTGTGGATTTGAAGCGGCACGAGCTTCAATCCCAAGGGAGGGACCGGCACTGCTGCAAGGCCGAGCCGTGTGTGGGCAGTGCGGCAGCCATCTTAGGGTTCGCTATGCGGCGCGGCGTGGCCGGCAGGAAGCCTGGTACATTTGCAATCGTGCCCGTATTTATCGTGGGGAGCCTATGTGTCAGTCGATCGCCGGGCCTCCCGTCGATGAAGCCATCGGTATGCTGATTGCCGAGCAGATGACGCCGGCGGCCGTCGAACTCGCTCTCGAAGTCCGCAAGGAGATCCAAGCCCGCCATGAAGAAGCAGACCGGCTGCGCTGTCGCGCCATCGAACGCGCCCAAACGGAAGCCGAGCTCGCTCAGCGCCGCTTCATGCTTGTCGATCCTAGTAACCGCCTCGTCGCCGACACGCTCGAAGGTGAATGGAACGAGAAGCTTCGCACGCTGGCCAGTGCCCGCGAAGAACGCGAACGTGGTCGAGAGCACGATCAATTCATCCTTGATAAAGCTGTCCACGAACGGTTAGTCGCGATGACGGCCGACTTCAACCAGCTCTGGAAGGATCCGGATACCCCATGCCGCGAACGCAAGCGATTGCTGGCCCACATCATTGAGGATGTTACTCTCCTAAAGTTGCCAGCGGAAGGAACCACCAAGCTTCACGTTCGCTTCAAGGGCGGCAAAATCCAGACGCTTACCACCATGAACCCAAAATCCTCTCCTCAGCAGATCAAGACAAAGCTCAGTATCATTGAGCTGGTCGATAGGCTTCTCGACGATTACATTTATCCCGAGATCGCCGAGATTCTAAACGAGCAGGGACATCGCCCAGGTGGAACCGCACGTCGCGGCTGCCAGGACGCCCGCTTTACACCCCTCAAAGTCGCCTATCTCATCCACGAATATAAGCTGCGATCACGATATGATCGACTGCGACAGCGGGGAATGCTGACAAGGCAGGAAGCGGCAGCGCATCTCAATATCAGCGAGCAAACAGTCGCCAGATGGGCCAAATTTGGCCTCATCACCAGACATGCCTATAACGGGCACTATAGCCTGTACGAAATCGCCGATGGAGACCTGCCGCAAAAGCAATGCAGCCGATGGAATCCACTCGAAGATCGCGCTGCTGCGTATCAACAAACGCAAACAGAGCCAAGAACATCAACTGACGAGGAAAGAGGTGTAGTATGAACGCCGATCGTTGTAAAACAGGCAGAACCCTTGGCCGTCCCACCACAGAAGTTTGATCCGGTCGGCGCGTTTTCCGCGGAAGCCGAAAATTGCGCCGGAGCCCGGCGCCTCTTTGATAGCCGTCTCAACGAGCGCCGACAGTCCATCAATGCCACGCCGCATGTCCGTCACTCCGCAGGCCAAATAGACCCGCACATTCCCAGAAGGCCCGATCATGCCGCCTCCACACAAGCGACAAGCGACGATAGCACCTCGCGATCCATGTCCGCTGCAATTCTCAGTAAGCGGCCATTCCTCAGGACGATTTCAACGTCTTTGCGCCTCGACCGCACACTGCTCCTCGTGGAACCATCGCTGGGGCTCTCCGACGCTCCGATAAGAGAAACCGGGATGAACGATACGGTCTCTGGAGACTTCAAGTCGGGTGGCGAGAACTTCTTTCGCCACGCGTATATCTGTTGCGGAAGAACGTCGTGCCGGCGCGCTACATCGGAAACGCTCCCATCCGCGCTGAACGCTTCTTGCAATATCGAAAGCTTCAGTTCTGTCGACCAACGACGTTGTCGCTCGGCACCCGTCAGGATCTCAACCTTGGCCATTCATACCCTGTTACGTCACAAATGAATCATCTGTGTCGTAACTTGAGCTAATTCCGCACCTAACCAAAACCGGCTCACCGGACGCTCACGGTTGCTCGGACAGACCGAGCCGATCCTCATCACAGGAGGACGAGCCGTGGCAGATTATAGAGAAGCTTTTGTTGGAATCGACGTCGCAAAGCTGAAGAATGCTATTTCTGTTGCCGAATCTGGCCGGGACGGAGAGGTTCGGTATTTCGGTGAGGTTGAGGCGACGTGACCTGCCAGCATGCGCCGCGTAATCCAGCGAATAACCGCAAAGTTTGATCGCGTGCATTTCTGTTATGAGGCAGGCCCGACGGGCTATGGTCTACATCGGCTGATCCGGTCGCTTGGCCATGAATGTATTGTTGTAGCCCCGTCGTTGATCCCGAGGAAGCCCGGCGACCGTGTGAAGACGAACCGTCGAGATTCACTCGCGCTCGCCCGGCTATTAAGAGCCGGCGAGCTAACGGCGGTGTGGGTCCCCGACGAAAGCCATGAAGCTATGCGCGATCTTGTTCGTGCTCGCGCTGCTGCTGTCGAGACACTACGGGTTCACCGGCAACAGATAAGTGCTTTTTAGGCCATGACGATTCCTGAGCCATCCCAGTAGATCAGCTTGGTCCGCCTTGCGAGACCGGAACACGAAAACCGTTCCGGTGAACGGGTCGTTGTGCAGTTCGTTCTTCACCAGCGCCGCCAAGCCGTCATGGCCCTTGCGGAAATCTACGGGCTTGGTCGCTACCATGATCCTGACACGGTTCGACGTAAAGATCATGTCGCCGCCGCCAGAGCTCGGGCGATGGCAGATATCCGGCCAGCAGACGCACCATCCACAAGACGAATGGTGACTGGACCCAGGACGATCTCGGCGCGCGTGGCGGCCTTGACCGTCGGCTGCTTTGGCGCTGGCGTCTCGATGACGATCGCCGAAAACTCGACCGCGTTTTCCGGCTCTGGCAACAACAACTTGCCCTGCCGCGCCAGCGTGCGCCAGGACGACAGGTGGTTGGCCTTCAGGCCGTAGCGTCCTGCTACTTCATTCACCGTTGCGCCTGGTCGCAAGCTCTCTGAAACGATCCGTGCCTTGACCTCATCCGGCCATTGGCGATGCTATGCGCCTCACCCCTGCTCCGTCGCGTTGTGACGACCTTCAACGTAGACTCCATAGAGAAACTCCTTGTCGCTCGTCCATGGTCTGTCGATCACACATCAGGCGTTTGACGACAATGTGGGGGTAAAACACCGGTTACTCCAGAGTTCGATTTCATGAAAGTGCAACAGCTTCAGCACTTTCGCGCTGTGCTTGAGGTCTCGCGACAAGCGATCAAGGTAGGCAGAGGATGACGTCCCTAAATCTCCCGTCATATCGCTTACGACGCGCACGCCACCATCATCATGAATGAGGCGGGATAGCAAATGTCCAACAATCTCGTGGTTCCTGAAAATATCACGATCCTGCCCCTGCCGTCAAAGTCGCCTGAGTTGAACCCGGTCGAAAACCTCTGCCAGCTGATGCGCCAGAACGGGCTCTCGAACGAGATTTTCGAATCCTACCGAGATATTGTCGACCATTGCCGCGACGCCCGGCGGAATCTTGAAAGGCAGCCATGGCGCATCATCTCCTATAGGTCGCCTTAAATGGGCACATTGGTTCTGATCATTGAGCGCTTTTACAATTAAAACAACCTTTGGTTTACGATAAACATCAAGTCAAACTCCATTGCATTGCGCTCGTCTTTCAATTGAAACATGAAGTCAGTGTTTCAAAATCGAAACGTAACAGGCTACTCGCACAATCAATCTCGTCAGATGTAGTTGTTCCTTTCAACAAGGCGCAACGGCGGTAACGGATGCGAGGATATTGTGCATGTTGAAAACAACAGGCGGCTTCTCCACGGTTTTGTGGGCATTGATGATTCAGCCCGCAGCGGCGGCTCCCCTTTCTTTGATGACATTTGACCGCTACGCCCAAGAGTGCGGGCCATCTGTCGCGTCTTCTACGCTTGCGGCAATTGCTAAAGTTGAAAGCCAGCTGGATCCGCTCGCCATGCACGACAACACGACGGGCGAGACCCTTCACTGGAATGAGCAGGCGCGAGCCATTCGCAGCGCCAGCGATCGACTTCAGGCGGGTCATTCCATTGATGTCGGATTAATGCAAATCAACTCAGCGAATTTCTCGACCTTGCGCCTGTCAATCGGAGAAGCCTTTGAGCCATGCCCGTCCTTATCAGCTGCAGCCAGGATTCTCGTCAAGAGTTACCGTGGAGGCACGACGACCAAGGAAAGGCAACAATCTCTCCGTCAAGCGCTCTCGATGTACAACACCGGCGATCCGCAAGATGGGTTTGCAAACGGGTATGTACGCAGGGTTGAAGTTGCAGCCCAACAACTTGTTCCAGCATTGAGTGACGTTTCAAAAAACGAAAATGGTGACGATAGGATGGAAGAGACGTGGAACGTTTGGGAAACCTACGATCAGCAGCGTCTGCCATCCGTACCGCCCGATCTTCGTGGTTCTGATCCGCCTGTTTCTGAACATAAAAACCAGATCTTGCTCGACTTAAAGGATGGAGGTGCATGATGCATGCATTGGACGACAGACAACAATCAAAGTTTTTTTGCGCTGTGCAACGGGCAGTGCGGCATGTCGCTACCTGTGCCCGAGCCGTTGTCACGACCGTCGCAATAAGCGCCGTCTTATCTAGACCGGCTGCGGCACAGGCTTCGGGGGGGACTGACCCGACGGCTATGGTAAACAACATATGTACGTTTATCCTTGGTCCTTTTGGACAGTCGCTCGCGGTACTCGGGATTGTTGCCATCGGTGTGTCCTGGATGTTCGGCCGTGCCTCGCTCGGTCTGGTCGCCGGCGTTGTCGGAGGCATCGTGATCATGTTTGGGGCCAGTTTTCTGGGGCAGACGCTTACGGGAGGTGGCGGCTGATGAGAGAACGTTTAGAGGAATCAACTCTCTATCTGGCAGCTACGCGGCCAGCGCTGTTTCTAGGCGTCCCGCTTACAATGGCCGGATTGTTCATGATGATGGCGGGGTTTGTCATCGTCATAGTGCAGAACCCGCTTTACGAAATGATCCTTATTCCGTTGTGGCTCGCCGCGCGGCTTATTGTCGAGCGTGACTACAATGCCGCCAGCGTTGTTTTGCTGTTCTTGCAGACGGCGGGCAGGAGTGTCGATGGAGCGACTTGGGGAGGAGCCAGTGTTAGCCCCAATCCAATCAAGGTACCAAAGCGGGGAAGAGGAATAGCCTGATGCTTGGCAATAGTGGTACAGCTGAGAGATCTGGCGAAGTCTATCTGCCTTATGTCGGTCATCTCAATGACAATGTCGTGCTTCTCGCAGACGGATCGATTATGACGATGGCGCATGTCAGCGGTCTTGCCTTTGAGCTGGAAGACAATGAAACGCGCAATGCGCGCGCACGCGCTTTCAATACGCTTTTCCGCAACATTGCGGATGACAATGTGTCGATCTATGCCCATCTCGTACGTCATAGCGATGTGAGGCCCCCGCCTCCACGGAATTTTCGGAGTGTCTTTGCAGCGCGTCTTGATCATGCTTTCGAAGAGCGTGTGCTTTCGGGTAATCTCTATCGAAACGATCATTTCCTCGCTCTTATGATCCATCCGCGCACGGCACTCGGCAACGTCAGGGGCAGGTTTGCCAGATTTCACAAAAAAAAGGAGAGCGATCTTGCAAACCAGATGCGCCACATTGAGGACGTGTGGCATGTGGTATCCGGTGCTCTCGAAATGTATGGCCTGCGGCGACTCGGGATCAGGGAGAAAAATGAAGTCCTGTTTAGCGAGGTTGGCGAAGCATTGCGGCTGATCATGACCTGCCGATTTGCCAAGGTACCACTGGTCAGCGGATCGCTTGGCGCATCCATCTATACGGATCGCGTCATCTGCGGCAAACGCGCTATCGAAATAAGGACGCCTAAGGACCGGTATGTCGGCTCCATCTTCTCCTTTCGGGAATATCCTGCAAAAACCCGACCGGGCATGCTCAATACATTGCTATCATCGGACTTCCCGCTTGTCCTGAGCCAGAGCTTTTCTTTTCTCACGCGCGCCCAGGCCCACGCCAAACTGAGCCTGAAATCCAGCCAGATGCAAAGCGCCGGCGACAAGGCTGTGACGCAGGTCAGCGCGCTGGGCGAGGCAGAAGATGCCTTGGCCAGCGGTGAATTCGTGATGGGTTCTCATCACCTGAGCCTTTGCGTCTATGGCGAAGATCTCAACCAACTGGCAAATTGCGGAGCGAAAGCCCGTACTCGCCTGGCCGACGCCGGTGCCGTCATCGTCCAGGAAGGAATCGGCATGGAAGCGGCCTATTGGTCGCAGCTTCCAGGGAATATGAGATGGCGCACACGTCCAGGGGCAATCACGTCGCACAATTTTGCCGGTTTGGTGTCATTCGAGAACTTCCCTGAAGGCTCATCATCCGGCCACTGGGGGGATGCAATAGCCCGCTTCCGCACAAACGGTGGAACCGCTTTCGATTATATTCCGCACGAGCATGATGTCGGTATGACCGCGATATTCGGGCCGATAGGCCGCGGCAAGACCACGCTCATGACTTTCCTGCTTGCAATGCTGGAGCAAAGCATGGTCAGCCGCAGTGGAACCGTGGTGTTCTTTGACAAGGATCGAGGCGGTGAATTGTTGGTGCGAGCGACAGGCGGAACCTACCTTGCTCTCAGGAGAGGTGTTCCAAGTGGCTTGGCACCTTTGCGCGGTCTTTCCAATACGCCGATGTCCCGGGACTTTTTGCGGCAATGGATCGTGGCCCTGATCGAAAGCGATGGGCGCGGCAGCATCACTCCGGAGGAAAACCGACTTCTGGAGCGCGGGATAAGACGGCAGATGTCATACGAGCCACAGATGAGATCACTTGCTGGTCTGCGAGAGTTTCTTCTGCATGGACCTTCAGAAGGGGCCGGCGCGCGCCTGCAACGCTGGTGCCGGAACAACGCGCTCGGATGGGCCTTCGACGGTGAAACCGACGACGTCAAGTTGGATCCCTCTATCACAGGGTTCGATATGACACATCTTCTGGAATACGAGGACGTATGCGCGCCGGCTGCTGCTTACCTTCTTCACCGGATCGGGGAAGTTGTCGATGGTCGTCGATTTGTGATGAGTTGCGATGAATTCCGCGCCTACTTGCTTAACCCCAAATTCTCCTCGGTCATCGACAAGTTCCTGCTCACAGTGCGCAAGAACAATGGGCTGTTGATCCTTGCGACACAACAGCCGGAACACGTGCTGGAATCCAGTCTTGGTGCCAGTCTTGTGGCACAATGCATGACGAAGATTTTCTACCCTTCGCCCACCGCCGACCGATCTGCGTATATCGACGGTCTGAAATGTACCGAAAGAGAATTCCAGGCTGTGCGTGAGGATATGGCGATCGGCAGCCGCAAATTTCTCCTGAAGCGAGAGAGTGGCAGTGTCATTTGCGAGTTCGATCTCCGCGATATTCGTGAATTTGTCGCCGTTCTGTCTGGGCGCGCCAATACGGTCCGGTTTGTGGATCAGCTTCGCAAGACTTGCGGAGAGGATCCTTCAGCATGGCTCGAGACATTTATGGACCGCTACCATGAAGCAGGCGATTAAGAGTGTCCGGTCATGGCTGAAACACGTTTCACGGCCTCCGTCAACCGCTGTCACATCGGTTGCATTCCTTTGGCATCGTCCGGGTCGAGACACTCGTCCGGGAGATGCAAACAAACCGATATAAACGCCCGGCCGTTCGGGCACTGCACACCAACAACGATGCAGTGAGAGGTCCAAGGCATCAAATCCATCCATCGCGCTTTTCCAGATTGGCATCGGCGTGAGATGTGGTGACGAAAGGATACATGTTATGAAAACTGCACAATTTGGCTTAACAGTTCTTGTCGCGTCTCTGCTGATATCCACTCCCACCAAGGCTCAGTTTGTTGTCAGCGATCCGGTAACCGAGAGTGAAACTCTAGCAACCGCATTGTCTACGGCCTCCAATCTTGAACAAATGATCACCATGGTCACGGTCTTGACGTCTGCTTTTGGCGTTGTGGGCTTGATGAGTGCCCTTGATCAAAAAAATCAGTATCCTTCGACAAATATGCTCGAAGAGCAGATGTTTTCTGCCAATGGAACTAACTCGGATGTTGCGCGCGCGATTACATCGGATAACGACCGGCAGGTGTCGGGCAGTGATGCAGAGGCCGACCTGCTGCGTGAGCAAATCACCGGTGCGGCAAATGCCATCGGCGTAGCCGCCGAAAATCTCGATGCGATGGACAAGCGGCTGGATGCCAACAGCAAGACCGCCGGCCAGCTTTCCCGGTCACGCAACATCATGCAAGCGACGGTTTTAAACGGGTTGCTTCTCAAGCACATACACGATGCAATTATTCAGAATGTTCAGGCCACGAACCTCCTGACGATGACGACTGCGCAGTCTGGCCTTCACGAAGCCGAAGAAGCTGCTGTTCAGCGAGACGAACACCAAAAAACTGCGCGGATTTTCTCGCCTCTTTATTAAAATCATGGCGAGCTAACCATGACCTTCAGAGTTCATTTGGCTCACTCTGACCCTGACTCCAAGCAAAAAGCATTCTTCAGCATCGGACCGAAAAGTTGGAATCGGTTTTCGGTCCGATGCTCTCTCAGAACGACAGGAGGGAAAGATGGCTGTGAATGTTTCTTTGAGCATTCCTGCTCCATTCACTGCGATACACACAGTATTCGACACAGCGTTCACTGTGGGGCTTAACACCTTGCTGGATGACATACAAAACGCGGTCAGTGCTCCTCTGTTAGCCTGCGTCACGCTTTGGATCATGGTTCAAGGCGTTCTGGTGATACGTGGCGAGATTGATGCGCGCAACGGCATCACCCGTGTCATCATGGTTTCGATAGTGGTGTCCCTTGTTCTCAAGCAAGCAGATTATCACCAATACGTGGCTGCATTTTTCGAAGATACAATTCCACAATTCGTTGAAAAATTTAGTGCATCCGACCTGCCTTTGGAGACAATTCCCGCGCAGCTGGATGGAGTATTCGCCATAGCACAGGCGGCCTTCCAGAAAATCGCATCGGAAATAGGCCCACAGAACGAGCAGGACATTCTGGCATTCCAGGGCGCACAGTGGATTTTTTATGGAACACTCTGGGTAGCGTTCGGCACCTACGATGCCGTGGGGATCCTTACCAAGGTTCTTCTCGCGATCGGGCCGCTGGTGCTCGTCGGTTATCTTTTTGATCGCACACGGGATATTGCGGCAAAATGGATCGGCCAACTCATCACTTACGGAATACTTCTTCTTCTGCTGAACATCGTCGCAACAATCGTAATTCTAACAGAAGCTGGCGGGCTGGCGCTAATCCTGACCGTAGTCATCACCGCCGGGACCACTGCCGCAAAGATCATTGGTCTTTACGAGCTGGACATGTTCTTTCTAACGGGCAACGCCCTTATTCTGGCCCTTCCTGCAATCGCGGGGAATATTGGCGGTAGCTACTGGAGCGGCGGTGGACAGAGCGCAAACAGCCTCAGTCGCCGTATTACGCAAACCAATCGAGTCACAGCAAATCCACGATCCGCCAATGGAGGGAGTCGATGAAGTATTTCCTAGTGATATTAAGCCTTTGTCTGGCTTCATGTCAGACAAACGACAAACTGGCATCGTGCAGCGGGCCGATCTTTTCTTTGAACACAGGGCGATGGCAACCCTCTCCCGCTGATCTCAAGCCTACCGATGCGGGAATTACACCATGAAAGATGCCGAATACGCGCTTCTGGTACAACGCGAGTCCCTGGCTGAACACTATAAGCAAGTTGAGGCCTTTCAAACTGCGCGCGCCAAATCAGCCAGACGTATTTCCAAGGTTTTTGTCGCCATTGCTTGCCTGGCGATTTTAGGGAACGTCGCACAGGCTGTCACGATTTCTGTTATGGTTCCCCTTTCAAGGCTTGTTCCGGTTTACCTGTGGGTGCGGCCAGACGGAACGATTGACAGTGAGGTTTCGGTTTCCCAGTTGCCTGCTACTCAGGAGCAGGCAGTCGTGAACGCATCGCTCTGGGAATATTGCCGCTTGCGTGAGAGCTTCACGGTGGATACCGCACAGTACTCCTACGATCTCGTGTCTGCACTCAGCGCGCCAAACGTGCGGCAGGAATATCAACAATTTTTCAACTATCCCAATCCGGCTTCGCCGCAAGTGACGATCGGAAAACGCGGTAAGGCCGAGGTCGAGCACATCGCCTCCACCGACATCATATCGGGCGTTCAGCAGATCCGCTACAAGCGAACCCTGGTTTTTGATGGCAAGGCATCAATCATCACAACCTGGACTGCAACGATACGCTACGAAAAGACAACCAGTCTTCCAGGACGAATGAGGCTGACCAATCCGGGTGGCTTGATGGTCACATCCTATCAGGCCTCGGAGGATACAGTTTCGAACACGGGACGTAGTCAACCATGATCTCCAAGATTTTTACCATATTCTGGTGGTTTCTCATCGTTTTGTCGGCCAGTGCTTATGCGGAAGACACCCCCACAGCAGGCAGACTTGATCCGCGCATGCGATCTCTGGCCTATAGTCCCGATCAGGTCGTGCGCCTGTCCACGGCAGTCGGAGCGACACTGGTCGTGACTTTTGCAGCCAATGAAACCGTTACTGCCGTAGCGGTGTCGGATAGCAAGGATCTGGCAGCGCTGCCGCGTGGAAACTATCTTTTCTTCAAGGCGAGCAAGGTGCTGTCGCCGCAGCCTGTTATTGTCCTGACTGCGGGAGAGGCGGGAAGCCGACGTTATGTTTTCAGTATTTCGAGCCGAACAATGGCGCGCCTGGATAAGGATCAGGCGGATCTTTACTACAGTGTGCAGTTTGCCTATCCCTCCGACGTTGCTGCGGCACAGCGAAGGCAAGCCGAACAGAAAGCGGCATCCGACCGCATGAAGGCGCAAGAGCAATATCAACAGAGCGCGCAGAGTTTGTTGAACCGGCCATTCGGCACGGAAGCTTCCCAAACAAGCAACTGGCATTATGTTGCACAGGGTGATCACTCCCTGCTGCCGCTGGAGGTTTTCGATAACGGGTTCAGCACCGTGTTCCGCTTTCCGGGCAATACCCGCATACCGTCGATCTATTCTGTCAACCCGGACGGAAAGGAAGCCGTAGCAAACTACGCCGTAAAGGGCGACTATGTGGAAATCGCATCCGTTTCACGCGGTTGGCGCCTGCGAGACGGCCACACGGTGCTGTGCATCTGGAACACGGCATATGATCCGATCGGGCGCAAGTCGGGCACCGGTACAGTCAGGCCTGACGTTGCTCGCGTCTTCAAGGAGGCGCGATGATGGATGTGCAACCGCCACACGACGTAGATGCATCTGGATCGATTGTCTCCGATCCCCATCGGAAGCGTCTCTCCGGGTCTCAGAAACTCCTCGTTGCGACTGCGGTCCTGTTAATATCCTTCGCGCTCATCTGGCTTGGCGCATACTCGAAAAAGAAGACTGATGCCTCCTCTCGAGAGAGCATGATCGATGCCAACACAAAGCCATTTCGCCCCGCGCCGATCGATGTGCCCTATAAGACTGTCACCCCACCGCCTCCACAACAGACAAACGATGTGTTGCCTGCTCCGCGCGCCCAAGAACGCCATGAGGTGCGTCCAGAGGAAACGCCGATATTTGCTTATAGCGGGGGCGAGCAGAACAGTGTGAGCAATACTTCTTCTGAAGACGAGCATGGGCGTGACAGGGCAGGGGCTGACATACGGGAGGAAGAGCCTCCTGCTGAAAACGATCTTTCAATCCGCATGAAGCCGACTGTATTGCAGCCAAGTCAGGCCGCGCGTTTGCCTCATCCGGATTTCCTGATAACGCAGGGAAACATCATACCCTGCATTCTTCAGACAGCAATTGATACCAATCTGGCCGGCTATGTTAAATGCGTGTTGCCCCAGGACATTCGTGGAGCAACCGGCAATGTGGTCCTTATTGACCGCGGCACGACTGTTGTGGGAGAAATTCAACGCGGCCTGCAGCAGGGTGATGAGCGCGTTTTCGTGCTATGGACCCGCGCTGAAACGCCAGGACATGCAGTCATCACACTTTCCTCGCCGGGTACGGACGAGCTTGGCCGCGCAGGCTTACCTGGCAAGGTCGATAATCATTTCTGGCAGCGGTTTGGCGGCGCAATTCTGCTAAGCCTGGTGGAAGGTGCGTTCCAAGCTTCAACCAGCCTCGCAACCCATTCCGGCGATGGCACGAGTTTCAATAACTTTCAAAACAATGGTGAGCAAGTCGCCAACACTGCGCTGAAGTCCACTATTAACATTCCTTCGACCTTAAAGAAGAACCAAGGCGACACCGTATCCATATTCGTCGCACGGGACCTGGATTTCTCAAGCATATATCAGCTGCGAGTGATTGGAGGCGTGGCAAATGCACGGCCTGAGCACCTGCCTTCACACCGTCTTAACCGCAAGTGAACTGGAGACCAGAATGCACACTGAGGCAGACCCACAATTACGCTTTCTCCTGAGCCCGGTTTTGGAATGGCTTGACGACCCCTTAACGGAAGAGGTTGCGATCAATCGACCCGGAGAAGCCTTCGTGCGCCAGTCGGGAGTATTTGCCAAGCATCCCCTTGCTCTCACTTACGATGACCTTGAGGATATCGCCATTTTGGCCGGTGCATTACGCAAGCAAGACGTGGGGCCAAGGAATCCCCTGTGTTCTACCGAACTTCCCAATGGCGAACGGCTACAGATATGCCTGCCGCCGACGGTTCCGTCCGGAACTCTGAGTTTAACGATACGTCGCCCAGGCTCGCGGGTTTCGGCCTTGAATGAGGTTTCGTCACGCTATGACGTCTCGCGTTGGAACCAGTGGCATACGCGCACGCTTGGTCAGCAGCATAAAGATCAAAAGATTTTGTCTCACTACGATACGGGAGATCTGGAAGCCTTTCTGCATGAATGCGTAACAGGTCGGCTTACTATACTGCTTTGCGGACCGACGGGCAGTGGGAAGACGACGATGAGTAAGACGTTGATCGGAGCTATTCCTCCCCATGAAAGGTTGATCACCATTGAAGATACTCTTGAACTAACAATCCCTCACGAAAATCACGTGCGGCTGCTTTATTCCAAAAACGGTGCAGGGCTAGGAGCGATTACTGCCGAGCACCTCTTGCAGGCAAGCCTGCGGATGCGACCGGACAGGATTTTGCTCGGAGAGATGCGTGATGACGCAGCCTGGGCTTATCTGAGTGAAGTTGTTTCAGGACATCCAGGTTCGATTTCGACAATTCATGGTGCAAATCCCGTTCAAGGGTTCAAGAAATTGTTTTCGCTGGTCAAGGCTAGCCCGCAGGGCGCGGCTTTGGAAGATCGCACGCTGATGGATATGCTCTCGGCTGTCATTGATGTCATCGTGCCCTTTCGTTCGCACAACGACACGTTTGAAGTCGGAGAGATATGGCTGGCAGCTGATGCGCGCAGGCGAGGAGAAACCGTAGCCGATCTTCTTGTGCAGCACTGAAGCTAAGCAATGCTAAAGAAACGAATTTGTTGAGAGAGGCCGGTGGTCTCCGTCTACGAGTACGGAACCTCATTAGGATGTTGACGATGGTTCCATGCGACGAAAGGCTAATGCCACTGCCGTTATTTCGCCATGAAAGACCAGGAATTTACCGCGAATAAAGGCAGGGAGGGTCGTCTAGCAAGCATTAATGATCATAAATGAGATGGCAATAGGTGCGGGAGCAATTCTTCAACAATAATTGCAGCACCCTGGAAACTTCATTGAAAGGTGATCTATTGAAACACGTTCTTATCATAGATGACGACGCCGCGATGCGTCACTTTATCATTGACTTTCTCAAGATGCATGCCTTTAGGGTGACGGCAGTTGGTGACAGCAATCACTTCAACCGCATTCTGAATTCCGACATGGTCGATATTGTCATCATCGATCTTAATCTTGGCCGTGAGGATGGATTGGAACTCGTTAGAAAACTCTCCGCAAGCTGCGATATCCCGATCATCATCATTAGTGGGGACAGGCTTGACGAAGCCGACAAAGTTGTCGCTCTGGAGCTTGGTGCAACAGACTTCATAGCCAAGCCATTTGGAACGCGGGAGTTCCTTGCCCGCATCCGTGCTGCGTTGCGCAGTCATAATGGCAATCACCGCTGTAAAGACCGGCGATGCTTCTACTTCAATGGATGGACGCTCAATCTGAAACAACGCCGTTTAACGTCTTCGAACCATCTCGAGATCAAGCTGACTTCGGGAGAATTCAATCTTCTTGTCGCTTTCTTGGAAAAGCCACGGGATGTTTTGTCCAGAGAGCAGCTATTGCTCGCGTGTCGCGTGCGAGAGGAAGAGGTATACGACCGTAGCATCGACGTTCTCATATTGCGGCTGCGCCGGAAGTTGGAGACAAACCCTGCTAATCCTTCGCTGGTGAAAACGGTTCGGGGTGCAGGGTACATGTTCGACGCGGATGTGGAAGTTTCCCAAGGCGGAGCGATGGCAGCCTGAAGCCATTCAGGAGAGGAGGATCAATGGTCCGTCCTACTCTCCTGACTGAAAAAATGTGCCAGTGCCGCTGTCGCAAGCTTTCGGCCGAACGAGCGCCCTGTCTCAAGGCCCAGGGGATCAAAATAAGTGCGGGCTACTCGAACCAGCGGTATGGGAACCATGTGCGAGGTGCAAACGAGCACAGATTGTTCCACCTCGTTGCCAAGCACTGGATAGCTTTTCGCGGTGACACGAAAGGATCCGTTGGCAAGGAGTCCTTCGTAGTCTCGCAGCGCGCGCCACATAATCATCTGTAGTGACTTTTTCAGAGAATATTGCTGCCTCAACCTGTCGAATATTGGCGATACCCCCTGTGCCGGCACGAAAGCCGACAAGAATATTTGTATTTTCCCGCCCCCGCCAAAATCAGCCGCACTGTTAGTTGACGCAAGCCGCTTTGGGGAGCGCGTCCGAAGCGTGTTTTGGGATGTTGTGCCCTGCAATGTATTTCCACGATGGTCCGCATCAGTATTGTTCACGAAGGAAACGACAGGCAGAATTGCTTTGCCGGGATCGCCGTCAATGATCCTCGAAGCAGCAAGGCGTCTCGCTTCGGAGGGGGACAACACGGGTTTGCGAATTCCCATAGTCAACCCTCCAGAACCTGTACAACAAGTCTGGAAAGATCCAGAAGTTCTTGCATTGCGGTCCGAATATTGCGTTCAATCAAGCGCATCGTCGGATCGGCCTCCAAAGTGCGGAGCGTCAAATGGAGCATGCCGCGCTCCTTCATCGCTGCGAAAGCATCTCTCTCATACAATGGTGCGGCAAGAACCGGAAGACTTTCCAGCATATCCGACATCGCGCGTTGCGACGTCGTGAGGCGTCCAACCGGCATGCGCTGAATGAGCACCGCTGTCGGAATCGTAATTTTTTCGCTTATCAACAACTCAATAACATAGCGATAGGTCGCGAGCGCTTCATCGACATCCAGCGGTGTTAACATGGTGGGAATAAGCAGGAAATTCGAGCTCGCAATAATTGTGTTGTTCAATTCGCTGGAGCCACCATGGGTGTCGGCCAAGGCGTAGTCGAAATTGCGACGCTCTGCATGTTCATACGCCTCCTCAAGAAGAGTCATCTCGTCGGCAATGAATATTTCACATGCAGGATCCCATGTATTGCTCCGCAGCGCGTTGTCTCTCCAGCGGCTGAGTGGCCTGTTTTCGTCCGCTTCCAGCAAAGCTACGCTTTTACCGGCGCTGGCAAAGGCGGCACACAACCCCATGAGCGCCGTCGTTTTTCCCGCTCCTCCTTTAAATGAACAACATGTAATAAGCTTCATTTCCTTCCCTCACCTTCGTTATTCTAAGGTAGCCTAGATTTTTCAACCGCTAATATCCCAGGTGTGTGTCGTTAGTATTTCGGAACGATTGCTTTTGTATTTCATCTGTAGCTTGAAGGTTGTTTTTATAGTCTTTCGAGCTTAGAAAATTTAAAATTGTATCCTATATTATTTGACGTCTCTCGTGATGCATCAGGTGCCTCTGGATCGGATCATCGCGCTAGAGCGGCGACACCTGCACACGCTGGATGCATCAAAATGACATGCGGCAGCATAATCGACCAGTAACAGAGAATATGATCTGTTACATTTGAAGTCATTTAAAAATTTAAAACATCAAAAAATAGGATATAATCTGAAAATCAGCTCATTTTTGTTATTATTACATCAGTAGGTGTAATGAAGCCCAAGGAGATCCAAATTGAAATTCAACCTTAGTGACAACGATGTTTTATTAAATCGTCCAAGCGGCACAGAAACAGATAACACTATCTTGAGTGATGATTTGGATGAAGAAGAAAGCGGATTTTCTGAGGAAGACCGTGAAATGATTCGGCTTGAAAAATTTATTCGTCGGTGCCCCGTCCCGTCTGACAACTCCAACAAGCAAGGGTGATAAAGCTATGCCGATCTCCCAAAACCCTGAGGATGATATCGAGGCAAGTGGCCGGAAGCGCTTCAAGCTAGGGATTGTCAAAACTGAAGATGATCATGAAATGCCCGACGCACCCTCAAGTTCGTCCTTCGGGAATGTCACAGATCCTAAAGTTGTCGATGCAAATCTCAAATTTGCCTTAGATGCGCCCTTGCCAGACAGCGGTAGGCGTGACGATGAGTATATCCTGGTGAATAAGGCTGCTCCTGGCAAATTCGTCGGAACAGCCAAGGGCAGTCTTGCGACTATGCCGACACCGGGTGAATTCGACGCTAGCTGCCGCCTCTATCGAGACAAGGCCGGAAATTACTACCCGGCACCCTTGGCATTTAACAAGATCGAAGTTCCTGATGGGCTAAGCAATAGCGAGCGTTGGAAATCAAGGTTGGCGATCTGGAACCGAGAACACGATGCTATGGGCATCACAGGCAGAAAGATCTTTTATGAAGCCGACAAGAGCGTAGCTCTTGATAAAAATTACAAGATAAAGAACCCGGAAGACCGGTTTATCCAAACGTCGAATGGGCCCAGAGAAGTCGAGAAAAGATATCAACACCCATTTCAAGCCGGTTCAGAACTGCCGGATATCATGATCAAAACCAAGCAGAATGTGGTACATTTTGTAAATCGGTTCAGCGGAGACAAGTTTACTGGCAAAACCTTCTCTGAATTTGAAAGTCACATCAAGCAGGCGCTCGGACCAGAAACTGAAATAAAGCTGCGGTCCGTTTCCGGCATTATGCATGACTCAAACTATCTTGAGGCTTGGGAAGCAGGCAAAGCCGACATCCGATTCGGGCAGTTTGCAGGAGAGAACCGTGCCCACAATAGGGAGTTACCGCTTGCTGTTGTCAATATCGGCAGGGTCAATGACGGGAAGGGAGGGATGACGCCAGATCGCTACATCAGCGTCAAGTTTTTGATGGAAAGCGCTCCCGGCTCCCCCTGGGCAGAGGCATTGAAAAAAGGTGAGTATTGGGACCGGGTCCAACTTCTTGCGCGCGATGGAAACCATTATATGGCGCCTGGCAAGGTTCACTATGCGGATCCCAAATATTGTGAGAAGGCACTGGAGCAGGTCAATCTGCCACGCTCAATGGCTCTACAAAGCAAAAGCCTGGAGACGCAGATCGAAGAAAACCACTTGAAGCCACCCGTGCTCGTCTCGATCGGTCCCCAATTGCACGATGCTCGCACCTTGAATGAAGAACACGGAAAATCAATTACGGAAAAGCATATCTTCGTGGCAGATCGGAATGACAAGGGGCAGCGAACGGGAAACTATACCAGCCTTCTGGAATATAAGCGTCAAAAGCAGAGATTGCCTGATGATGCTGCACAGGCCATCAGCATGAATGAGAATACTTATTCACTTGGGGCCACCAGACCTGAGCCAGCTCTTCGTCCTATTCGCGATAGCAGGCGAAACTTGGAAGAGCGGCCTCGCGGGTCGTCTATCAACAGTCTCTAACACACCAGTGTTATCCTGATTGCGGTGAAGCAGGGATGTTGTCTTCACACGAGGTGCAAGTTTTGCTTTTTTCCTCGTGTGGTCCCTCATCGGACGTTTCTCGAATCCACCTGTTCATGAAAGGGCTACGTCATGGTTAGTATAAGCAAAAAAGCTGTTCCGGGTCGCGCGTTGGGAAAGAGGCGATCTGCCAAGCGCGCCTTTGAGCAGAGGCAGGTGGCATTGGCGGTAGAACAAAAGGCAATTGACCTCCGCTCTCGTTTCGAGACATCTGGAAAGCAAGAAAGATACGCCGCCGACTTTCGGTTGATGGACCGACTCGATGGGCCTGTGGGCGAGATAAGCTATAAGCGCCTTGGAAACAAGCGGCTTTCAGTGGAAAAAGAGGGCGAATTGACCCGTGAGCACGGTATCGTGCGAAAAATCAGGACGGTTTTTCAGCGCAACCTTCATTCGGGGGCAATTGACCTAAAAACCTATCAAAGAAAAGGCTTCCGTGGCAGCAGCAGCTATGTCTTCGACGACAATGGGAAGTTACAGGCTAGGCAGAAGAAAGACTTGCGCGGACGCGTGCTGGAAGACTGGAAAAGAGAAGGCGGTCAGATGATCCGCACACGGTATGTCAACAAGCGACGTCTTGGAAGCGCATTGATCCGACCTGTTTCGGAGGAAATGAGTGCGCCCTACCGAAGTCGCGCTGACAACCGGCTTTATCGAAAACTCACTCGGCGAAAGGGAGGAAAGTCGGAGACTTTCGAGCGCGATGACAACGGCAATCTTGAACTCGTCAGCAGCAAAAGCTCCTTTTCGTCCATGAGGCAGATCAAAGCCGGGGACCGTAAAACATCCGAGACGTACAGTCGCAAGCTGGGGGGCGCATTCTCGAAGTCACATCGGTCCTTGCTTGACCATGACGGAAAGGAAGTTGCCCGTGATATATTGAGCCACAGGAGGCTGTTTAACAAGCGCTCGGCGGTATATGATTCAAACACCGGGATGCTGAAACGGGCAAAACATTCTTTCGGGAAGCTTTATAAGCATGAGGTCGACTACATCAACAAGGACGTAAAAAGAGAATCGCACACGTTCCTCGGGGTGACTGTCCAACGCAGATACAAGAATCTGAGCAAGCGTGAGTCGAATGATTGGCATTTGCGTGAGACGCAATTTGCCGAACACATGAAGACCTGGAACGAGCGTTTTGAAGAGGTTCTGAGACATCCAGCGGAAAAGGGGCGGACCGAAAGCGCTTTGGCCAACACTCCTTTGAATAAACCGACCGCACCCATTCAGGAATTTGTTCCACACACCAAAACGCCCGATTCTGCCGGTCTTGAACACGAAAAACTCGCTTCGTGGCCGATCCCCAAGACGTTCGATGCGCAATTGCTATTCGGTGAGCCATCACCCGCTCGAGATTCAAATTTGTTACAATCTACTGATGTTGGTAAGATTGCGCAGGAACACGAGTTGGCAAACATTCTGAAGTATCAGCCTTTGCCTGTTGTCTTTAACCCTCTGGAGGAAAAAAGCTTCGAGAGACATTTAACCGACAACCCTTCCGTAATGCCCAGGCCGATCCAACCAGACGATAATCTGGCAAAATCCACCACGACTGACGAGAAAAGCGCCACGGCTGAAGATCGATCGACATCTTCCTCTTTACATGGTGCTGGTGATCTCCAGGCTCTGTTTGGTGAACCGAGCATGTCAGAGCCACCAACACTGCGTTTCAACTTTAACACTGAGAGCAACACGATGTCGGAAACAGAAAAACAGGCTCTCCTGAGAGAAGTGGTCAATGCGCCGCTACCTCAATCTCTATCAGATGCAAGATCGGATATCCTTAACCGATCCGCTAATCGAGACAGAAGCGCCGCAAACTGTCGCTAGGATCGAAACAATGCGGGAAATTGGTCAGTAGGCAGACATGACGGGCTATTCTCCAACGGATAGACCAGTCCGATCTGGTTTCGGATCAGATCGAGAAGAGTCATGATATCGACTGATTGCTCAGGCGGAATCAGCGATGAGGAACCGGACCACCTTGCTAGCCGCTCCATCTCCTGCGCCTGGTATTGCATTCCGCGTCCGACGATCGGGCTGTCGAATTCCTCCAGGACGACATTCTGATGATCGACAACGCAGAAGGATGTGGGCGTATACCAACTGTCGTCTATCTCTATGCGTGCCTTCTTATCTAATACCTGCGCGGTGTTCGCCATGCCGATATCCAGCGCAGAGACCGTCGATGATACCGCCCCTGCGGAATGCTGCATGATCGTCACGACTTCGGCGTCGACGCCTGTGTCCTTGAAGCGTGCCGTGGCAGAAACGGAGGTCGGCATTCCGAGTATGTCCACCGCAAACGAGATTGGATAGATGCCGAGGTCAAGAAGCGCGCCACCGCCTAGGTGATAAAGTTTCATGGTCAACTGGCAGCGCTTCATCGAGCATCTCGTACGAGATATTGATATCCAACGCACCGGTTTCAATTTAAAAGCCTACCTGAAACATCAGTTTATCGGCCCATCCATAACGCCTTCTTCTGCGGCAAAGGCCGGCGTTCGCCGATCATGATGCGCCGCAGGGTTTCAGGAGCTGAGAGCATCACGAGGGGTATGGCGGACACTGCTGCCAAGAGGGAAGCTAGTACTACTTTGGCAGATTCGGGCAAGCCTGGTTTGAGATGATTTGCGCTCTCACTTTTGGGGCGCAATATGGCAGATTGGGATACGGAGCTTTCAACATTTTTGCAGCCATTTCTGAACAAGCTTGGACACAAGAAACGGCGACAGATGTGTCCACTTTATGTGTCGGGACTTATCGGTCCCGGAGACCGCAAGAGTATTGAGCCGATGGCGGAACGGTTCGCTCCAGGCCAGTACGACCGCCTCCACCATTTCATTTCCGACGGCCTTTGGGATGCTGTTCCTCTTGAGGCCGAGCTCGCGCTGCAGGCGGACAGAATAGTTGGCGCATCCGATGCGTTTTTGGTGATTGATGACACCGGCCTGCCGAAGAAGGGTGATCATTCGGTCGGAGTCCCGCCGCAATATGCCTCGATGCTGGGCAAGAGAGCAAATTGCCAGACGCTGGTGTCGGTGACGCTTGCGCGAGACGAGGTGCCGGTCCCGGTTGGCCTGCGTCTGTTCCTGCCGGATAGCTGGATCGGTGATCAGGAGCGCATGGCGAAGGCTGGGGTCCCAGACGACATGCGGACCTCTCGCACGAAGCCGGAGATTGCTCTTGCCGAGATCGATCGGTTGATCGTGACCGGTGTCCGGTTTGGCACAGTGCTGGCTGACGCAGGTTACGGCCTGTCGGCTGCGTTCCGAAAGGGCTTAAGTGAACGTGGCCTCACCTGGGCGGTCGGTATCCCCAAGCATCAGAAGGTCTATCCCGATGATGTCAAATTGATCTTTCCCGTCTCCGGTCATGGCCGTCCTCGCAAGCATTCGATCCCCGACACCCTTTCGGTTGCCGCCGAAACGATGTTGGCATCTGCAAGCTGGAAGAAGGTCAGTTGGCGCCGCGGCACAAAAGGTCGGTAAGCATCCGAGGACGGCCGCGAGATAGGGCCTCGCGCGCGTATCGGAGCCGGGCTAGTCTGATCGGATTGCGCTGGTTCTTATGCGCCGGCGGCGTCCTTACGGGCTTCGATGATGTATTTGAGGTTCTCGATGCCGTCTTCGGAGAAGAGGACAATGTGCTCGCTCAATTCGGACGCTGGAAAGTTGTCATAGGCACTGAGGCAGCCGTCTTCGGAGAACATCTCGATCGAGCATTCGTGCAGGAAGTCTTCGTCTTCACCGAGCATTTCGGCCACGTATTTCAGCGTGTAGAGAGTTGAGCTTCTATATCCCATTTGTTGATCCCTTTCTCCATCAGGCGACCTGCAGAGAAACCGGGTTATCAATCTGCCGGAGGTTTTTCCACTCCCATGGAAGCAATTTGTGCAGGTGCGAGACGGGAAGATCGGCGATGCGAGCAAGGATGTCGGCGAGCCATGCCTTGGGATCGACGTCGTTCAGGCGTGCCGTCATGATCAGAGTGAGCATGACGGCACGCGGTCAGCACCGCGATCGGAACCGGCGAATAGCCAGGATTTTCTGCCGCAAGCGACACTGCGCAACGCTCTTTCCGCGGCATTGTTCGTCATGCAAATTCTACCGCCGTCCACATAGCGGGCGAAGTCGGACCAACGCGAGAGCATGTAATCGATCGGCTGGATCAGGGGGGAGGATCGCGATAGGACAGCACGTTCGTGTTGCAGCCAATCCTCCATCGCCTCCAGGATAGGCTTGCTCTTCTCCTGTCGCACGTCGAGACGCTCGTCGGCAGTCATACCATTGATCTCGCGCTCGATGGCAAAGAGCGCATCGATGCGTTTGATGGCTTCCAGCGCCACAGGAGAGATTGGCCTGGCCCCTTGGCCCCGGCGCGCACGACGAGAGACGTCAGCGAGTTCGAAGAACTTTCGACGCGCATGGGCGAAGCAGAAGGCTGGTGTCACCGGCATCTGTTTCTTCGTCCGGTCGAACAGTGGATTGAAGCCGTTGTAACAGTCGGCCTGAAGTATCCCGCCAAACTCAGCCAGATGTCTTTGCGGGTGCTCGCCGCGTCGGTTGCTGGTGGCATAAAACACCGCAGCAGGCGGCGCAGGACCAGCAAAAGGTTTGTCGTCCCGAACATAGGTCCAGATCCGCCCTGTCGTGCATTGCCCCTTGGCGAGGATTGGGATCGTCGTATCGTCGCCATGAAGCCGTTCGGCCTGGAACACATGGGTTTCGATCAAGTCGAATAGCGGCAGGACGACAGCGGTGACATTGCCCACCTGGTCCGCCAGTGTCTGGGTCGAGAGCTCGATACCTTCGCACTTGAAGCGTGTGCTCTCCCGATTGAGTGGAATGTGCTGCCCGAACTTGTCGAACACGATCGTCGCAAGCAGATTTGCGCCGAGGAAGCCGCGTGGCGTCACATGGAATGGAGCCGGCGACTGGCTGATCGCCTCGCAATCCCGGCAGGTAAACTTCGGCCTCACCGTCTCAACCACCTTGAAGCGGCGCGGGATCTCCTCCAGCGTCTCGGTGATATCCTCCCCAAGCTTTGACAGTCGTTCACCACCGCAATGCCCGCAGCTAGTGGGAGCGTCAATGACGATGCGTTCGCGCTCGATATCCTCCGGCCAGGGTTTGCGCACCGGCCTCTTGCGGGTAAAGGCTCGCACCGACGATTGGGCTTTGGCGGCGGCAGCTTCGGCTGCCACTTCGTCCTCGGTCGCCGCCGTCACCAGCTCCTCGAGCTGCAGCTCCAACTGATCGATCAGACGCGCTGTTCGTTCACGGTTCGGCCCATGCTTGTCGCGTTCCAGCTTTCCGATCAGCAATTGCAGTTGCGCTATCAGCGCCTCGGTGCTCGACAGTTTCGCTTTCGCGTTGGCTGCTTCGGCCTCGGCTTTCAGCCGCGCTTCGCGTTCAGCCAGCAGCGCCGCGTGAGCGCTGGCAAGATCTGACGGAAGAGAAATCGGCGGTTCCATGACGCAATTGAATCAGATTTTGAAGGAATTTCAACAGGAAACACGTTCAAACGCGCGTCGGCCGCCAGGTTTCCTGCGGATTGCGCCAGTCAATTCCGGACAGCAAATAGGAGAGCTGCGCTGTCGAGATTGTTACCGCCCCACCTTCCACGTTTGGCCAAATGAACCGCCCTCGTTCCAGCCGCCGGGTAAACAGGCAGGCGCCCAATCCGTCATGCCAGATGATCTTGATCACGTCAGAACGACGACCCCTGAAGCAGAAAAGGTGACCACTCAGCGCGTCATGCTTCAAGATTTCCTGCACTTGAAGGGCCAAAGATGGAAAGCCGCGCCGCATGTCCGTATAGCCAGTCGCCAGCCAAACCTTCACGGTTGTGCCCATCGGAAACGGGTTCATAGTTAAAGTGTCTCCAAGCCGCGGATGATCCGCAACAACGCTTTCACATCGACCGTCTGATCAACGACGACGCGCCGACCGTTTGCGATCACCACCTCCATACGGCTGCTATTCGGCGTCCGGCATTCTGTGGGAGCTATCTGCGCAGCATCTTCACCTGGCACGGTGCGTTCCGGAACGACCAGGGCTGGAACAAACCCTTCCGATGAACCATTGCCAAGCCTTCCTTCCCGCGCCACCTTGCGCCAGCTATTCAACTGAAAGCGGGTGATCCCATGGCGCTGGGCTGTAACCGTCACCTGCCGGGGAGCAGAGAGGCTCTCTGCTACAATCGCAAGCTTGGCTTCGTCACTGAACCGGCGGCGCCGACCGCTGTCCACAATCTCAAGGCGGCTCACCTGTTTACGGTCTCTGATAATGTCCATGGCTACAACACCGGCTATATTGACGTCGATATAGCCAGTGCTCTTCCATATTCCTCATCCGTACAAGACGGCCTTCCTCGGATGCGTGCAAAAGTCGCCTGACCGCACGGTTTGCAGCATTGCGCATCCGGATCGCCGATGGCACGCCGCAGCGCATCTATGACAAGGGACAGCAGCACATGCCGGGCGAAGCAGCCTGGCTAGTTGGCGAATGGCGATCAAACGACGAGCGCAAATACTATCTGTCCAACTTGCCGGTCGATGCGACATTGAAAGTGCTGGCGGCCGCGATTAAGGCGAGATGGGTCTGCGAACAGGCGCATCAGCAGATGAAAGAGGAGCTCGGTCTCGATCACTTCGAGGGCCGATCGTGGCAAGGCCTACATCGGCACGCTCTGATGACGATGATCGCTTATGCTTTTCTCCAGCACCAGAGATTGCAAACTGCAAAGCGGGAAAAAAAGAAGCAACAAGTTCGCCGTGGGCCGCCTGAACCGACCTTGCCAGCCGTCCGTCGAGCCGTGATCAATGCGCTTGCTGTACCAACAGCACAGATCCGATGTCCGCATTGTCAACAGCACTTTCAAAGGAAAAATTCAATTCTGCCAAAGTAGAGCTTCTGTAATGGGCCTTTGTTCGTCAAGTCCCTCAGTACCAAAATCTCGTCACCAGGATCATGCTTCTGTCCGTGGTCAACACGAAGGCCGCCACCCCATGCCATAAGATCAGAACCGGCAGGTCAATCTAGCATTACAGTTGCAGTTTTAGTTTCAAATGAGCGCGTCGTGCGGCAGCTTGATGCGCTCGTCTCCAACATGACCATGCGATGATGTGGGCGGGCTTTATACGCCGCTGGGCAAGCTTATTCGCAATGCGTCGGACCTCTTGGATGGACCAGCGGATCAGATCGTAATGGTCGGCATCCTCGGTCTTTTTTGGGGTGCCGCATTATTGGCGCGATATCGGATCACAGCCATCATTGCGAAGGCGAGCATGACGAGCGAGACATGGCGATGCCAGCCATGCCACGAGCGGGTCTCGTTATGATCGAGGCCGAGTTCGTTCTTGGCTGTCTCGAAGCTATCTTCGATTGCCCAACGGTGACCTTCGACGGATACGAGCGTCTGAATGCCTGTTCCGGCCGGGCACCAAGTCGTGAAGAATGCGAGGTCGCCATCGCTGATATTGCGCCGGATCAACAAGCCACGCGTCCAAAGCCCGGTTTGCGTATCACTGTATTCGTCGGCATCGATATCGGCCAGTTCGCAGTAGGCCCAGTCATGAAGCCGCGCGCCTTTTGTGCCATCGCCAGCGGAAAGGCGATGCCATGCAGCCGGATCGAGATCACGGGCAATCTCAAGAGCGGTTCCTGCGACGAAAGGCTTACCAGACCAAGCGCCAAAATGATGGTCGGATTTAACCCCAAGAACGTAACCTTTGCAGGCTCGGCGCAGCGCTCCTTCGACGTCTCCGACGCCATACACCGCATCTGCTGCCACCCATGAAAACGGCACTTTGGCTGTCAGCGCCCGCCGAATCATATCGACAGCGAGGGCAGGCTTGGTAGCGAAGGCTACAGCTTCAGGAACATGAGCGGCGGCAAGCCTTGCCGGATCGCTGGTCCAACTCTTTGGCAAGTACAAGGCTCGATCGATAAAGGCATGACCACGATCGGAAACATAGGCGGTGAACACACCGATTTGGCAGTTCGTTACCTTGCCCGCTGACCCTGTATATTGACGTGAAACACCGCAAGATGTCTTGCCCTGCTTGAGGAAGCCGGTCTCATCAATGACCAGGACCGCATCATCTGTGGCAAGGTGCTCCACAACATACTCGCGCACAATGTCGCGAAGTCCGTCTGCGTCCCAGCGTCCACGACCCAAGATGGCTTGCTGTCGCCACGGACCAGGATCGCCAGCCGCCTCAGCGCGCATCCAACCTGTCTTACGGCGCTCATCACCTAACAAGCCGTCCAGGAAAAGGTTCGCAGATGCTGCAACGCGCTCCTGCGTAAACAATCCGCGCATACGCGCCTTAACTTCACGCAGCGACGATGCCCAAAGTTCCAACGTTGTCTCGATCGATGCACCCATCATCCATGACCTCCGAATCATGGAGGCCTATAGATTCAGAACTTGTAAAAATACGCAACTGTAATGCTAGGCTCAGGACCTATTAAATAGCTTGCGGGGTTTCCTCGGTTCTGGTTCACTGGGATCGAACGGAGGGACCGCCATGAGTGATTTGATGTTTTTGTCAGACGCGCAAATGCGCCGTATCGAGCCTTATTTTCCGCTATCGCATGGCGTTCCGCGCGTGGATGACAGGCGTGTCTTGAGCGGCATCATCTTCGTTCTGCGCAATGGGTTGCGATGGCGTGACGCTCCCAAAGAGTATGGGCCGCACAAGACGATCTACAACCGCTTCATCCGGTGGAGCAGGCTCGGGGTGTTCAATCGCATACTGGCCGAACTGACAGCAAAGCGGGGCAAGCCTGAGCAATTGATGATCGACGCGACCCATTTGAAAGCCCATCGCACCGCAGCCAGCCTGCTAAAAAAGGGGATGTTCCCCGACGTATCGGACGCACCAAAGGCGGGTTGAACTCCAAGCTGCATGCTGTTTGCGATGGTCACGGTCGGCCACTGATCCTGCTCTTGAGCGAAGGGCAGATGAGCGACTACAAAGGTGCCGCGCGGATGCTGCATGCTTTTCCCAAGGCAAAGACGCTTCTTGCCGACAAGGGATATGACGCCGACTGGTTTCGAGACGCCTTGGCGCAACGCAAGATAACGGCCTGCATTCCATCACGGGCAAACCGCAAGGTGCCGATCCCGCACGATCCAGCGCTCTACAAAAAGCGGCACAAGATCGAAAACATGTTCGGCAGGCTCAAGGACTGGAGGCGAATTCACACCCGATACGACCGTTGCGCTCACACCTTCTTCTCAAGCATGCGGGTTTCACAAAGTCCCGGACAAAGATTTCAGTAAGTCGCGGACACCGAATTCAGAAAGTTCGGGACAGCAAATTCAGTAAGTCGCGGACAGAAGCGACAGCGGATTTAGATCGAATTTCGTGAGCGCCGATCTGGCAATTTGTTCTCGTGTTTTAAGCGAGGATCTAATGCCTAGACGGAAGCAAGCGAGACATACTGATGTGAAAGACATTCGATCGATACTGCGGCTGACGTTCGAGCAGGAATTGTCGATACGCGCCGTTTCTGAGCGGCTGAAGATGAGCAAGACGTCGGTCTCAACGTATCTGCTGCGGGCGCGGGAGGCGGGGCTTGCAGCATGGCCACTTCCACCCGGTCTGGATGATGACGAGCTCCTGGAGCAGCGACTATTCCGGCGGATGGGGCGACCTCCTCGAGACAGCGAGGAACCGAACTGGCCGAAAGTGGCCAGCGAGTTGAAACGCAAAGGCGTGACGCTCAACCTGCTATGGCAGGAATACCGGGAGGTCCATCCGGATGGATACGGCTACACCTGGTTCTGCTGTCGATTTGCTGATTATGAGAGCCGCGCCAAACCCACCTATCGCAGTCGTCATGTGGCTGGTGTCGCGATGGAATGCGACTATGCCGGCCATACGATCCCGATCATCGATCCGTCTTCTGGCGAGATCCGGGCAGCACAGATTTATGTGGCCGTGCTGAGTGCATCGCAATTGGTGTTCTCCTATGCCAGCTTCAGTCAGAAGCTGCCGGATTGGATCGAGGCGAACCAGCGAGCCTTCAGTTACTTCGGTGGGGTGACGAAGACAACGATCTGCGACAACCTCAAATCCGCGATTGCCAAGGCTCTCTGGTTCGAACCGACGTTGAACGCGACATTTGCTGCCTTCGCCGAACACTACGATACGACCGTATTGCCAGCACGGCCGCGGCGTCCTCGGGATAAACCATCCGCGGAGGGATCGGTTTTAATCGTCGAGAGGTGGGTTCTGGCCAGACTTCGAAACGACCGTTTCTTCAGCCTTGTCGATCTCAATATCCGCATCAGCGCTCTGATCGAGGACCTTAACACCCGTACGATGCGTCGGTATGGAAAATCCCGGCGAGCCCTGTTCGATGAGGTCGAGCGCTCCCAGCTCAAGCCACTGCCGCCAACGCCGTTTGAATACGCGGAATGGAAGGTCGCCAAGGTTCATCCCGATTACCATGTCGACGTCGACAAGACGTTCTATTCCGTGCCGCACGGTCTGATCGGCAGGAAGGTCGATATCAGGCTGACGTATCGAGCGGTCGAGATCTTCTTTGACCACAAGCGGGTCGCCAGCCACATCCGAAGCTCCCAGCGTTCCGGCCATATCACTGTCAATGAGCATATGCCGAAAGCTCACCAGCGCTATGCAAACACGACGCCTCACACGTTGCGCAAGGAAGCGGCGAAGGTTGGGGCCAATACTGCGATATTTATCGAGCGTCTGCTTAGCGATCGGCCGCACCCGGAGCAAGGCTACAGATCCGCTCAGGGCATTCTCTCCCTGGCGCGTCGTTACGAAACCGATCGGCTGGAATTGGCCTGTGGGCGTGCGTTGGTCATCAATGCGCTGACCTATTCGTCTGTCGCCAACATTCTCAGATCTGGTCTCGATCAGGCTCCTGCCGCAAGCGAGACCGTGAAGCCGGCACCGCCGCACGGCAATATCCGCGGCAAAACCTACTACCAATGAAAGGACATCTAATGCTGACACATCCAACACTGGACCAGATGAGTGCGCTTGGTCTTGCCGGAATGGCAACCGCCTATCGCGAACTTATCGAGCAAGTTCATGGAAATGATCTTAGCTTTGACGAACGGCTTGGCCTGATGCTCGACCGCGAGATCGCACTACGAACCGACCGACGGCTGACCAATCGGCTCGCCACAGCAAAGCTTCGATTTGCCAATGCCTCGATCGAAGACATCGATTTTAGATCTCACCGCGGCCTTGATCGTCGCAATGTCTTGTCCTTGGCGCAGGGCGCATGGCTGAAGGCAAACGAGAACCTGATCCTGACAGGCCAAACGGGCACTGGAAAAACTTGGATCGCCTGCGCCTTTGCGAGACAGGCGGCCCGCCTCGACTACTCTGTCCTCTACGTTCGTATGCCGCGGCTCTTCGAGGATCTCGCACTTGCCAGGCTCGATGGACGCTTTCCGCGCCTCATCGACAAGCTGGCACGTGTTCAGTTGCTGGTGTTGGATGACTGGGGAACCCATACCCTGAATGACCGACAGCGCCTCGATTTGCTCGAAATCTTCGAGGAGCGATATCGAAGGAAATCGACCCTGATCACAGCTCAGCTTCCGGTGGCCGCCTGGCACGAAATGATTGGAGAAGCCACTTTGGCCGATGCGATTTTGGATCGCATTGTTCACAACGCCCACCGCATCACTCTCGAAGGCGACAGCATGCGCAAACGAAAAACGCCGGCGCTCTTGACCGGCGACGAAATAACCGAACACAATCACGCGTAACAGCAACAAGGCAACCGGGATTCGATCGCATCCGTTGTCCGCGACTTGCTGAAACCGCTGTCCCGATTTAGCGAAATCCGCACAAGCATATGCATCGCGGCCGCCGTTATCTTCTGGCTCTGATTTAACGAGTCCTGAGCCTAGCATTACAGTTGCGTATTTTTACAAGTTCTGAATCTATAGGCCTCCATAATTCGGAGGTCATGGATGATGGGTGCATCGATCGAGACAACGTTGGAACTTTGGGCATCGTCGCTGCGTGAAGTTAAGGCGCGTATGCGCGGATTGTTTACGCAGGAGCGCGTTGCAGCATCTGCGAACCTTTTCCTGGACGGCTTGTTAGGTGATGAGCGCCGTAAGACAGGTTGGATGCGCGCTGAGGCGGCTGGCGATCCTGGTCCGTGGCGACAGCAAGCCATCTTGGGTCGTGGACGCTGGGACGCAGACGGACTTCGCGACATTGTGCGCGAGTATGTTGTGGAGCACCTTGCCACAGATGATGCGGTCCTGGTCATTGATGAGACCGGCTTCCTCAAGCAGGGCAAGACATCTTGCGGTGTTTCACGTCAATATACAGGGTCAGCGGGCAAGGTAACGAACTGCCAAATCGGTGTGTTCACCGCCTATGTTTCCGATCGTGGTCATGCCTTTATCGATCGAGCCTTGTACTTGCCAAAGAGTTGGACCAGCGATCCGGCAAGGCTTGCCGCCGCTCATGTTCCTGAAGCTGTAGCCTTCGCTACCAAGCCTGCCCTCGCTGTCGATATGATTCGGCGGGCGCTGACAGCCAAAGTGCCGTTTTCATGGGTGGCAGCAGATGCGGTGTATGGCGTCGGAGACGTCGAAGGAGCGCTGCGCCGAGCCTGCAAAGGTTACGTTCTTGGGGTTAAATCCGACCATCATTTTGGCGCTTGGTCTGGTAAGCCTTTCGTCGCAGGAACCGCTCTTGAGATTGCCCGTGATCTCGATCCGGCTGCATGGCATCGCCTTTCCGCTGGCGATGGCACAAAAGGCGCGCGGCTTCATGACTGGGCCTACTGCGAACTGGCCGATATCGATGCCGACGAATACAGTGATACGCAAACCGGGCTTTGGACGCGTGGCTTGTTGATCCGGCGCAATATCAGCGATGGCGACCTCGCATTCTTCACGACTTGGTGCCCGGCCGGAACAGGCATTCAGACGCTCGTATCCGTCGAAGGTCACCGTTGGGCAATCGAAGATAGCTTCGAGACAGCCAAGAACGAACTCGGCCTCGATCATAACGAGACCCGCTCGTGGCATGGCTGGCATCGCCATGTCTCGCTCGTCATGCTCGCCTTCGCAATGATGGCTGTGATCCGATATCGCGCCAATAATGCGGCACCCCAAAAAAGACCGAGGATGCCGACCATTACGATCTGATCCGCTGGTCCATCCAAGAGGTCCGACGCATTGCGAATAAGCTTGCCCAGCGGCGTATAAAGCCCGCCCACATCATCGCATGGTCATGTTGGAGACGAGCGCATCAAGCTGCCGCACGACGCGCTCATTTGAAACTAAAACTGCAACTGTAATGCTAGGCCGCGACCCCAGCCGCCAGCGGCGCCCGGTATAGCTGCCAGTCGTCGTAGGCCGACAGCAAGATATGCGCGCCGTCCAACACATGGTCGTTGTTTAGCGGCGGCACACCCTGCAAGTTGATCACCCGCGGGGTCGGTTGGGGAATCGATGTCAACTGAAACGAAACTTCTAGTACAAGCATTTGGAGTCTGGCATTACAATCAGTATATTAACATTATTAATGTATATATTTAATGTTTCCATCCGTATTGCGAACACCAATCTCTGTTGCTAAGGTTGTACTCGGAACAAATACCATCATTATTTCTGGATTCGAGACTTCGAATTCGGACATTTGTTCTTTTTATACTGTGCGCGGCGCATACTTTTCAAACCCGATCAAGCGGCACGTGCCGCGTCACGCCCGATGGCACCAGTTACCAAAAAAGAGCGAGATGCTAATGCTAATCTATCTTATTTATGGACCCACCTGCAGCGGAAAAACAGACTTGGCAATCCAAATTGCACGAGAGACCGGATGGCCGGTTATCGCGCTGGATCGAGTACAATGCTGCCCTCAAATCGCCACCGGCAGCGGGCGTCCTTTAGAGTCGGAGCTGCAATCCACCCAGCGAATCTACCTAGATTCGCGCCCACTCACCGAAGGCGTGATGGAAGCAGAGGCCGCTCATCTCCAGCTCATATCGGCAATAGAGGATCGCAAATCTTCCCCTGGCCTCATCCTCGAAGGCGGTTCGATTTCCCTTCTGAACTGCATGGCCAAGGACTCCTATTGGAATGCCGGTTTCAGGTGGCACGTAAGGCGCCTGCGTCTTGCGACTCCGGATGTTTTCCTGCCGCGGGCAAGACTTCGAGTTACGGAAATGTTTGCCATCAAGGACGAGCGCCCATCCCTGCTGGAGGAATTGGCGGATCTCTGGAACCAGGAAGTTCTCCGGCCAGTATTGGAGGACATCGACGGATATCGCTGCGCGATACAGTTCGCCAAGGAAAATAACATCGAAATCAGCGAGTTGTTACATCTCGATCCGATGCGGCGGGAGGCGCTGATAGCGGCCATTGCCGAGGAATATCTTGAACACGCGCGGTGGCAAGAGCGCGAGTTCCCTGACTGGCAAGAAGGCGGGAATGTTGGGCTCACTCGTCTCCCGGCTTCACATGATGCTGGGAGCCCCCGGGACCTTAGATCGTTGGGCTAGGTCTACTCATGAGATTCAGCAAAAGCTTACTTTCGAGCTACGCGTCAATCTGAAACTTTGCCAACCGTGAGGTAAAATGACTATCTTGCTCATCTCCGGAATGGGGCCGGAATTTCCCGATAACAGGCTGCTGCGTGGTTCATCCTTCGAGCTCCTTATCAATCCTGAAATGGCTGCCGTCGGCTCTGGTAGGGCCAGATTTGATCTCTCGCGCCTTCAGTATAAAGCCGACGATGGGGGGGTCGTGCCGTTGCTTCGTGCACGTCGAGATGGCGGCGGGGCAAGGGCTATGAGCAATAGCTCTGCTGCCAAAGGCGCGTCCCAACCGGCTCGAACGTTCCACCTCACGACCTTCACGCTGCAGTCCATTCTCACTGAGGGGGGAGTTAAGTTCGACGCAATGCCAACTGAAAATATCTGGAAAGGGGTTGGAGGCGAACCCGCTGGTTCTTACGATGTCGTTCTCCTCTCAACCACCTTCATCTGGGACCGGCGCAGCTTGCTTCAGGCGATAAGTTGGATCGAGCTGCGATTCCCCGATGCAATCCTGATCCTTGGTGGTCAATACAGCAATCTCAAGTTCATGCAGATTATGCGAGATCATGGGAGCGTCGATTTTATCATTCGCGGAGATGCCGAATTTGCGTTGCCGGATTTGCTCAGTAAGCTCAAGGGAGGTGATCCCACCAGCGTTCCTAATCTCGTGTTTCGCGATGTAAATGGCCGACCACGGCTTACGCCGATCGCCTATATCGACCTGGACCAATACCCGTCACCCGCGCTAACCGGTCATGCACCGGTTGTACCTTACGAATCGATGCGGGGTTGTCCGTTCAGTTGCAAATTTTGCTCATTCCCGGCTGCATCGCCCCTGTGGAGATATAAGTCCGCAGATAAAATCGCGAGCGATTGGGAGCACTATAAAGTTCAAAACGGCGCAAGCTACGTCAAAGCGTTGGATTCAACGTTTACCGTACCTCCGAAGCGCCTCAGGGAGCTTTTGCCGAAGCTAGCTGCCATCGACATTCAATGGGAAGCATACACGCGAGCAAATTCAATCAAAGATGCCGAGCTCGTCCATCAGCTCGAAGACGCCGGCTGCAAATCTCTGTTCATCGGCTTCGAGTCAATGAGCGATGCGAGCCTCAGGAACATGGACAAGAAAGTCACGGCGCGAGCAAATCGTGTAGCTCATGAGCTTCTAGACGGAAGCACGATCAAACATTTCGTATCGTTTATTGTCGGTTATCCAGGGGAAACTCCCGATATGTTCGAGGAGACGAAGGCGTTCCTTGTCAACGAGTATTCCGGAGAATTCGCTCTTTACGTTTGCATGCTTCAGGACGAGACCATGCCTGTTTGGCAAGATGCAGAACGCTTCAACCTCAAAGTTGATGACCCGAGCGGCGAGGCACGGATCTGGAGCCACATCGGGATGGACTCCGATACAGCGCAGCGATTGCAGCTCGAAACTCTAAGGGAGGTTCGATGGAAAAGCGACACCGCAAACTTCCGATCTTGGCAACACGATTTCGAGGGTCCGCTTATAAGCAATGACTCCGGACGTCGGAACGCCGTAGTAGAAAAATTAGTCGATCGTCTCGGAATGATCAGTGCGGACGTCGAGGACGAAGGGCAAGCGCAGCGTCTTGAAAGTCAACTTCTCGGGCAACTTAATGGATATGGTGTGACGACGGCTTGACCCTGAGTTTAACGACGCCATGCGTTCACTTCCACACGTTGCCATTTCTGAAGAGGCTGATGACCGTCCACCGATCAGGTTGCATGCAGCTTTCCAACCCTGGAGGTGTTTGATGAACACTTCGACGAATGCACTCTCCGAAAAGGTCATTTTGTGCAACGAGCATGGTGAGGCCATCGGCACGGCTCCAAAGTCCGAAATCCATCACGCCCATACACCGTTGCACCTTGCCTTTTCGGTCTACATTTTTGATGACGACAAGAAGCTGCTCGTGACGCGGCGGGCATCGGACAAGATTACATGGCCCGGCGTTCTCACCAATAGTTGCTGTGGGCACCCGCGGCCGGGTGAATCGTTGATTGAAGCAATCGAGCGCCGGGTTCGAAAGGAATTGGGGATAGAGGTAAATGGCATTCGCCTTGTGCTACCCGAGTTTTCCTATCGCGCAGCAATAACGAATGGGATCACCGAACATGAATTGTGCCCCGTGTTCACCGCCCGCTGCCAAACCTTGAGCGTAACACCCGATCTGAATGAGGTTTCTGCGTGGCAATGGGTGGATTGGCAATGGTTTGTCGAAAGCTTACAGGATGGGCGCTTGCTGGTGTCGCCATGGTGTCGCGCGCAAGTCGAACTGCTCGCATCCTTTAATGCGGATCCATCGCAATGGCCCATAGCGGATGAGCTGAGCTTGCCAGAAGCCGCCAAAGCAAAAATATGAGTCGTTGGTTACGACGATTTGGCCGCGCCATTCCGTGCCCTGGTCTGGGCGCTCGAAACGGATCTTGGTGGATTGGAATATTCAAAGCCAATCTTGCGTAATGTTCATTTGTCATTTGTCGATGGGAGGAGCGTTTGAGATATTGCGTCTTTTCGGGCTCAAACAACGGCCGGAAACCAGACTATGTGAGCGCAGCAAAGCGCCTCGGCAAAGCTCTAGCGACGTCAGGCATCGGATTGGTGTATGGCGGCGCTTCGATCGGTTTGATGGGGACGATCGCCGATGCAGCCCGAAACAATGGCGGGGAGGTTATTGGGGTAATCCCGCGTGCACTGGCCGAGAATGAGGTTGCGCACACTGGTCTCGCTGATCTGCGCATTGTCGAGACCATGCACGAGCGCAAAGCGCTGATGGCAGCGCTGTCGGATGGCTTTATCGCCTTGCCAGGGGGATTGGGAACGCTTGAAGAACTGTTCGAAGTATGGACATGGGCGCAGCTTGGCTATCATAGTAAACCCTGTGGGCTGCTCGACACCGCAGGCTTTTATAGGAAGCTCGAATCCTTTCTTGATCACGTTGTTGACGAGGCGTTCGTGACTGCAAGCCATCGCAACATCCTCCTCGTCGAGGAGGACGCTGAGGCGCTCTTGTCTGCGATGGCAAAAGGTAGCGCCACGCTAAAGTCACGTTCAGAACAGAGCGATTTTTTAGGTGCGCTCCGCCACTAACTGAGCTCGCTTTGCCAGTTGCTAACGATATCCAGCAGTGACAGTAGTGGCAGTCACAGAGGCACGTAAATGATACCAAATTGCATCGAACGGTAGTGAATTGTGAAATGCGGTGTTTCGAAACGAGTTGGTACCACGAGCGCGCAGCTGCCCCCACGTACCTGTGATTCCTCTGTTAATTTTGTAACGAAATCGCTGTGGCAAACCATGGCAGATCTCATATTTCTTATTTCTCGCGGGATGGCGGGCTGAGGCGCATTCCAAAAAGGATGCGATTGGCCACAGGGCAGGTGAGTTATGAGAAGAACGTCGGAAGAGGCTGCAGCTACCGGGATGCGGATTTTGCGCTCTGCCGAAGCTATTTTTATCGAAAAAGGATACGATGACACCTGCTTGCAGGAAATTGCTGCTGAAGCGGCTGTAACAACCGGTGCCGTCCAGTGGCATTTCGGACAAAAAATGCACATTCTGTTAGCATTGCGCGATGAGCTGTGCTGGCATGCAAGAATACTGGGCAAGCTCCATGATGCGGGGATGGTCGAGAAGCCATTGAAGGCAGTCGCTGAGCTTGCCGCATCAGCCATTAACTACTTCGCTGCCAATTACAACTGCAGACGGATTTTCCAGATCTATGATAAGAAAGTCTCCGATACAGTCGCCTTCTATAATGAAGATCGCAAGTTCCAGCAGGAGGTGCGAGCTACGTTAGGGAGCGTCTTCGGATCCGCAGAGACGAGGAAAGAATTACTAGATCCCTGGACGTCCGACACTGCGACATATACCTTTTGGTTTGCAATGCGTGGAACGTTTCAGACCTGGCTCGAGGAAGATTCGAGGTTCGACTTGAAATCTGATGGCTTGCGTATCGTTCAGACGATGCTTTCCTCGTATGGGCGCGCCGATTTGGTCACTGGAGAAAACGAGCGGAGTTCGCTTGACCATTGGCATTTACTCTTCGCGTGACCGTTACCCTATGCCGCGGCAAAGGATAACGGTGACCTTGAAGGTTGACCGTTTGTCTACTGATGAGGATTCGAACGCGGGCCGCCAAGCATCGCTCGATATCGCGGACAAGTCCTTATGAAGATCAAGTTCGCGGGTCATGTGATAACATATCGCATAGTCAACGTTGTGGAACTCTTGATGATTCGTACGAGCCGCCAAACATTGGCTGTTGTAATGATATACCATGTCAGAACAGCAATCCGATGGGGCGGAAAGCATTATCTTAATGCACACGGAAATGGCGCGTCGGTGGGTGGAATACACCGACATAGAGGCCGTTAAGTTCTGCATGGTCATCGTCGGAAAGGTGGCAGCAGGCGACACGGCTGTGGCCTCTTGCTCTTTCAGCGTGAAATGCGTGTTGAAAGAGGGGTCTGAGTAGCAACGGAACAGAAAACATAGGGTAATCGCGGGAGCGCCGGCGCTGATGCGATTGCTGCATTGAAGGTGGTTGTTCCCCGATAAGATGAAAAACGGGCTCACGACTGTTGGCCGGGCCCAGCATCAAACGGAGAACAACCATGGGTGAATATATCGGTCTCGACGTTTCTTTAAAAGATACAACGGTTTCAATTCGGCGAAATGGCAAGCGGATCTGGCGGGGCAAGTGTGCTTCCGACCCGCAGGCGCTGGCGGCATTGATCCGCAAGCATGCGCCGGCTCCCGAGCGGGTCGTGTTCGAGACCGGCCCACTATCAGTGTGGTTCTTCCATGCGCTTACTGCGGAGGGATTGCCGGCGATCTGCATTGATGCACGGCACGCCAAAGCGGCGCTCGACATGGCACCGAACAAGACGGATGCGAACGATGCCGACGGACTGGCGCATTTGGCTGAGGTCGGGTTCTACCGGGCGGTCCGCGTAAAGAGCTTCGACAGCATGCTGACGCGGACGCTGGTCTCAGCCCGTGGCCAGCTATGTAAGACGATCGGCGATTTGTCGAACCAGATCCGCGGGCTGATGAAAACCTTCGGTCTCGTTATTCCGAAGGGAGCCGGTCGGGTTTTCGAAGACAATGTCCGTCGCCTCCTTGCGGACGAAGCTGCTTTGGGTCGGATTATGCTGCCGCTGCTTGAGGCATGGCGTAAGCTTGAGGACCCGCGCGGCCGAACTCGAAAAACAGCTGCTTGCATCATCACGCGGGAACAAGGCGGCCGCGTTGTTGATGTCAATCCCAGGGGTTGGTGCGGTGACCGCGTCATCCTATGTCGCCGCAATTGAGGACCCGGCCAACTTCAAGTCGTCTCGCTCGGTTGGTGCTTGGGTCGGCCTCACCACCAGGCGCTACCAGTCAGGCGAGGTCGACTATAGCGGTCACATATCTCGCCGGGGCGACTCGCATTTGAGAGCACTTCTCTACGAGGCAGCGACAACGATACTGACGCGGGTCACAGCTGACAGTGACCTTCGGACCTGGGGGACGGCACTGCGGGGGAAAATTGGGTTCAAGCGGGCGACGATAGCGGTGGTGGCCAGGAAGCTTGCCGTCATCATGCACAGTATGCTCAAGAGCGGACAGCCGTTCCAGCGCGTTGAGGGGGGCGCCGCATGATCAACAACAGCAACATATAGTCGACCATCTGACCGTTTGCGCCGCCTTCGCGGTGCGCCGAGATGTCCCTGCCGGGACGTGGGCTGGATCATTCCGATTATGTAGGTGCAGGAGCGGTCGCGCTCATTGCGGAGAAAACATAGGAAGACCCGTTCCGCGAAAGCTATAATGCGGCGGCATGTCCCGACCGCGAAGACGACCTTGCCCCGGCAGCAAAGACATCAAGCGCAGCTCGAGACCAGGCGCAAAATGGGCTTGACCAAAATGCGATTAGACGACAAGGGCTTCATGGCTCGGCCGGATCTGCGTTCTGTGGGTCGCGCAACGGCCTGAGTTCGCCGCGTGCTATAAATGGGCCTGTCGCAAATTTCTGCGTTTAACGGTTTATTGACCGTCGCACGAGAAATTCCCACTCCAGATGTTGTGGAGCGTACCGATGATTTTGAATGCGATTACCGAAAAGCTGAAGCGGCAGTCGAAGGATGATTTCAAAGGTAGACATTTCGAGGCATGGCTGATCGTACAAGCGGTCACCTGGTATTTGAGATATCCGCTGAGTTATCGAGATCTGGAAGACATGTTCGAAGAGCGCGGCTTTGAGGTCGATCATAGCACGATCAACCGCTGGGTATTGAGCTATGCGCCGATGATCGAGAAGCGTCTTCGCCAGTTTCGCCGGCCGCATTGCGGATCGGTTCGGATTGACGAGACCTACGTCAAGATCCGCGGCAAATGGCGCTATCTCTACCGAGCCATCGATAAGCATGGCAATCCGGTGGATTTCCTGCTGACCGCCAAGCACGATCTCGAAGCCGCCAAGCGGTTCTTCCGCAAGATGCTGAAAGATCAGCCTTTGTTGTCGCCGTACAAGATCGGCACGGATGGCGCCAATACCTTCCCGTCGGCGATCAAAACGTCGGTTGAAGACGGGCTGCTACGGCCCGATCCCGTGCATTATGTGACCAAGCACCTGCAACAAGGCATTGAGAGCGACCATTTCCGTGTGAAGAAGAACATGCCGAAGATTGGCGGCTTCCAATCCTTCAATACTGCGCGGCGAACGATTGCTGGTTTCGAGGCGATGCTATGGCTGAGGAAAGGCTTCGGCTTTTCCGGCGGATGGACAGTCAACGATCAGAATGATTTGGTTGCGCGCCTCTTCGGACTTACAAAGGTTAACAAACATGAAATGGCGTCGTTCGAGGGATAGCCTCGGCCTCTGTGGAGGTTTGCGACAAGCCCGATTATACCGACAGTAAGCGCGTGCTTCTTGCGCGATTGGCTGCAGCGCGGCAGTTGGTACCGTCGGAGGCCGCCACCCTTGAAAAGTTGACTGCTCAGGCAAACGAGATCATTGCGCTGACGGACCCGGCCGTAAAGGCTGGGATGCTCGATGACAACGACACTGCAACACGCCTGCTAAAGCAGGCTGACCCGCTGATCGACGCCGAGGTGGTCGGAGTTCGAGCCTGGATCGACGCCTTCAGCAAAAATATTGATTCGAAGAGCGACTTGTTGGATGGAAATGCCAACACGACGGTGACCTATGCCTTGGTGATACTTGCTGTCGTATTTGCAGCAGCTATCCTGATCGCGCTGTTGATTTCATCTCGTGGGATCACGCTTCCGATCGAACGGCTGCGGGCTCGCATGGCTGCTCTTGCTTCCGGCGACACTACTGCCGAAGTCCCGGGGTCCGACCGTAAGGATGAGCTCGGTCAAATGGCGACAGC
Source organism: Rhizobium rhododendri (assembly GCF_007000325.2). Taxonomy (GTDB): domain Bacteria; phylum Pseudomonadota; class Alphaproteobacteria; order Rhizobiales; family Rhizobiaceae; genus Rhizobium; species Rhizobium rhododendri. The sequence continues at coordinate 265,974 of NZ_CP117269.1, forward strand.
AGTCTCTGTGTTCCGAGACAGTGCGATCGAGCGCATAAGACTGGAGGGTGAAGCGGACGCAGGCCGTAGCGTTTCGGAGAGAGAACGGATCGCGCGTGAGGCACAGAAGGCTCAGGATGCCGCTGATACTCAGTTAGCTGTCGACGGGCTGGGAACAGGGCTCACAGAACTTGCCGGTGGCAACGTCACATTCCGTATAGAGCAGCCGTTCGTCGCCCATCTCGACCAACTGCGGGTTAGCTTCAATTCTTCGATGGCCAAGCTTCAGGAGACATTGCAGGCTGTGGGTGACAATGCCCAGGCCATTGCTGCAGGCGCAAACGAGATCCGATCGGCCTCGGACGATCTTGCCAGACGGACAGAACAACAGGCGGCTTCAGTCGAAGAGACCGCCGCCGCTCTTGAAGAGATAACAACTACGGTCAAGGATTCTACGAGGCGAGCAGAGGAGGCTGGTTCTCTGGTTGGTCGTGCCCGTACAGGTGCTCGCAACTCTGGCGACGTTATGCGCGATGCGATTGCGGCAATGGAAGCGATCTCGAAGTCATCGAGTGAAATCAGCAACATCATCGGTGTCATTGACGATATCGCATTCCAGACCAACCTCCTTGCCTTGAACGCCGGTGTTGAAGCTGCACGGGCAGGGGAGGCCGGCAAGGGCTTCGCGGTTGTTGCCCAAGAGGTGCGGGAGCTCGCTCAGCGGTCGGCCAAAGCGGCGAAAGAAATCAAATCGCTGATCTCAACTTCTGGTCAGCAGGTCCACAGCGGCGTCGATCTTGTTACGAAAACCGGTCAATCCCTTCAGCAAATTGTCGTCGAGGTCGAAGAGATTGACGGCAATGTCAAGGCGATCGTTGAGGCCGCACGCGAACAAGCAACTGGACTTAATGAGATCAACACGGCCGTAAATAGCATTGATCAAGGCACGCAGCAAAATGCTGCTATGGTCGAACAAGCGACTGCCGCCAGCCATAGTCTCGCCAAAGAGGTCGCATCGCTCAACGAGCTCCTCGCTCAGTTCACTCTTCAAGGCGGCAGGGCACAAAGTCGGCCAATGATCGTCACTCAGCGGTCGGTATCGGCTCAGTCGCCGGCGCGATCCCTTCGGGTGAAAGTTGCAGGCGCATTTGGAGGAGCCGCCGGCGCGTCAGCGGCGGCAGCGGCGAATTGGGAGGAGTTTTGAGCCGCGAATTAGTCGACGAAAACCGAGAGCAGCCTGCCTTTTTTCACTGTGGCAGGCCTACCGACTAGATGTCTATGCATCTGCAATATCAGATGTACGACAGGGCTGCCGGTTCGATTCCTTTCAAGCGCAAATAGCAAAGAAACTCAACTCTGTCCGAGAACACTATAGCTCAGTTGATTTGGCGTCCTCCTCACTACAGTGAGGCGTTGGACGCGCGCGCCGCAGCCTGGCCTGTCATTCGCAACACGAACACCATCCGCCTAACTTGTTATGGGGGGAACCACCGACGGCGCGACCCTGCACCGCTGACCTCGATCGCATTGATGCAACGCCCGCATAAGTCCTATCAGCTTGCGCGCACTAATCTCCGATCACCGGTCCGAGAACCGTTGGACAACTCATTGAAAATCTTTGCGCAGTCGATGTCTCGCTTTCCAAGGAGATGCTGACGAAGCTGGATGAAATCTGGCCCGGCTACGGCAAGGGTGCACCGGAAGCCTACGCCTGGTAGGCCCATGGGCGGGCGGCACCCCCAAGGTTTCGCCCGCCACGAATTGCGTCGGCCTGTTAGGCCTTTATCGGATCGATCCGAACAGTCGCAGCGCGGGCGCGTTCGGAAATCATGGACCCCAGGTAGGAGCTTTTTCCATACTTCGCCCGGTAGGCGTCATCGATCGTGTCATTCATTGTCCCATCGTCGGGTTCGAATGCAACTTCGAGGATTTCACCTGCCGTCTTGATCATCCCGGCCTTCTGTTTCACCGCAGCCTGGTACCAGCGCGACTTTTGACCGTTGTAGCCGCGTACGTAGAGCGCGTCGCCGACGACGACGGACCATATCCATGTGGGTGTCCCATAGGTGACGCCGTCGTCACGAAACGGTGCGACATGGAGATCGTCGCTGCTGCCGATCGGGGCCAGTTGTTCCTTGGACCATGCCATCGAAAATTCCTTTCTGATGAGTGCGAGCGCCGCGAAAGTGTTGGCGGTGCTCGAATCCATTTAATTACGAACTGAGCGTTCAGACGCCACGCTTTTCGAAGACGTCTTTGAAGACCGGCACGGCCGACATGACGTTCGGCCACCCCGTATAGAAGGCGAGATGTGTCAGGACTTCCGATGCCTGTGCCTTGGTGAGCCCGTTGTCCATCGCCTTGTTCAGATGGAACGTGACCTGGGCGACCTGACCCGTTGCGACGAGGGCGCTGATGGTCACCAGGCTCCGATCGAGATCGGGGCGCAGCCACAGGTCCGTGAAGAGTTCGCCGGTGTATTTGACGACGCCGACGGAGACCGGGCCGACATTGGTCTCGACCGTGGTCGCACGCTTGGCTTCCGCTTCTTCATCGATCAGCAGAAGCGTTGGCGATGCGATGGGAAGCTGGTCGATCGTGATGCCGCGCTCGGCGAAGATCGTCTTTGCAGCCGCGACAGCTTCCATTGCATTCGGGAAGCCCGAATAGAACGCCAGGTGCGTGATGATCTCGGACAGTTCGGCGGGGTTGACACCGCTGTCGAGGGCTACCTTGAAGTAGAACGGCATGTCGCTCGCCTGGTTTCTGGCGATCACCTCAGCGACCGTGATGACGCTGCGGTCGCGGCGGGAAAGGTCCGGGCGGCTCCAGACTTCGCCGAGCAACTTCTGCTGGGTATATTTCTCCAAAGCGGCGAAACGGATCGGACGTCTTCGACGGTGATCCGTGCTGTCGATCCATTCTGGAATTTCTCCTCGGCATTCACTGGGGCGGCGGCAAGCGATAGGGACAATGCGGCTGCGGCGATCTCTTTCAAGTTTCCATTCCTTCCATGTTCTAGCCACCGAATCCGGCCTGTATGGAAGAGATAGGTTCAACGGCCCGCGGGATAAGGCCGCGATCCTGATAGGACTTATGGGATTGCGGCATGAATAAGTCGCGACATCAGCCGCGCTCCCGCAGGGCGTCGAGGACGACTATGAATGCGGCGGACGCCTGGCGGCGGCTTGGATAATAGAGATGATAGCCCGGATAGGACGGGCACCAGTCGCCCAGCACCTGCACGAGGCGGCCCGCTTCGATCTCCGGCATCGCAAGACCCTCAGGAATGAACCCCAGCCCGAAACCGTCGATCGCCATCGTCATGATCTGCGTGATGCCGTTGCAGGTCATCTGTCCGTCGACGCGGACACGCAGTTCCTGGCCATCCTTCTCGAATTCCCAAGCGTACAGCCCCCCTCGGGTCGGCAGGCGCAGGTTAATGCAATTGTGGTTGGTGAGGTCCTGCGGAGTGTTGGGCGCGGGGTGGTTTTGCAGATATTTCGGTGAGCCGATTACGATCATCCGCTGCTCGGGACTGATCCGGGTGGCGATCATCCCCTGCGACACCATTTCGCCGAGGCGGACACCTGCATCGAAGCGCGCGGCGACGATGTCGGTCAGGCCGTAATCGACCACGAACTCGACTTTGATATCCGGATATTCGCCGAGAACCTTCCTGAGTTTTGGCCATAGGACATGGTCGATGGCGAAGTCTTCGGAGGTGATGCGGATGGTGCCGGCAGGTTTTTCCCTGAGGTCCGTCAACGCGTGTAGTTCGCTTTCAATCTCTTCGAACCGCGGCCCAATCGACGTCAGCAGCCGCTCGCCTTCTGGCGTCGGAGATACGCTTCGGGTGGTGCGGGTCAGCAACCTTACGCCGAGGCGTTCTTCAAGGTCGCGGATCGTGTGGCTCAGCCCGGATTGGGAAATCCCCAGCTTGGCGGCGGCTTTGGTAAAACTCCGTTCGCGCGCCACGGCCAGGAAAGCCAGGAGGTCGTTGACGTTCTCTCGCAGCATCGATTTGCCCCTGAATAATTCGAGGCAGCTTTAACAGAAACTGGGAGAACCGAACAGTCACTTATGCGGGGCAGCCATAAGTCTATTCAGCATTCTACGCCTAATCGTTCTCAATCGGGTGCCCTATCTTATGGTTCAGAATTCAGCTCAAGGAGACGACAATGGAAATCACACGAAACGGCACGAACGCATCCGGCAAGGGTCCGGCGGACTGGTTCACGGGCACCGTCCGCGTCGATCCGATGTTCCCGGCAAACGAAGCGCGCCGCGGCTCCGCCGCGGCCGTCACATTCGAACCGGGTGCCCGAACGGCTTGGCACACGCATCCACTCGGCCAGACGCTCGTCGTCACCGCGGGCTTCGGACGCGTCCAGCGTGAGGGCGGCCCGATCGAAGAAATACGTCCGGGCGACATCGTCTGGTTTCCTCCGGGCGAGAAGCACTGGCACGGTGCGTCGCCGACGACCGCCATGACTCACATCGCCATCCAGGAGAACCTCGACGGCAAGGTCGTCGACTGGATGGAACACGTCTCGGACGACGAATACCAAGGCTAATCCAGCGGCCATCCGAAACCGCGATCTAACGATCCGCATCAGCCCAGCGTTGGCGCGGGACGTTGGTGGTCGTCCAAATTTCCGTTGACGGACGGCGATATCTAGTCGTCGCCTGACAACTCAGACACATCGAAGGAAATCGCATGAGCTTTTCATTTGAAAACAAGGTCGCCCTCGTCACGGGCGGGGCATCGGGCATGGGTCTCGCGGCCGCGAAAGCGTTCGCACAGGCGGGCGCTGCAGTCACGCTGGCCGACGTCAACGAGGACGCGGTTCGCGCTGCTGCGGACCAACTGACCGCGGCGGGCCACAAGGTTATCGGTGTCCGCTGCGACGTTAGCAAAATGGAAGAGGTTGAGGCCATGGTAGACATGACGGTCGCCACGTTCGGTCGCCTGGATGCCGCCTTCAACAACGCCGGAGTCCAGAGCCCGGTGGCGGAGACCGCCGACGCCGATCCCAAGGACTACGACTTCGTTATGAACGTCAATCTCCGCGGCGTCTGGAACTGCATGAAGTACGAGCTGATCCAGATGCGTAAGCAGGGCAGCGGTACCATCGTCAACAACTCGTCGCTAGGTGGCATCGTCGGGATTGCCGAACGCGGCATCTACCATGCCTCAAAGCACGGCGTCGTCGGCCTGACGAAAAGCGCTGGTCTCGAATACGCGCCGAAGGGGATCCGGATCAACGCGATCTGCCCCGGCATCATATCGACGCCGATGGTTACCGATATGCTGGAGACCCAGCCGGAAGCCATGGACATCATGATGAAGGACGTGCCGATCGGCCGGCTCGGAACCGCGGAGGAAATCGCGGACGCCGTTCTATGGCTCTCCAGCCCGTATTCAACCTTCGTCATCGGTCATGCGCTTCCCGTTGACGGCGGATACACGGTTCGTTGAGGTCGCGGTCGGGGAGGCGATTCGTCGGTTCCCCGCCAGCCACGAAGACTTGCATTGCATGATGTCGGTAACGTCTCCAGAACACTGCAACCGTTGACTACCATCGAAGGACTGCCAGCCTTGCAGACTGAAAACCACGGACCATCCGGAATATCGCGCCCGATGACGTTTTCTATTCGCGATCTCAGGCGGAGCCGCGGTCGGTAACCTCTACTGGGCGCAGCCCCTGCTCACCGATATTGCATCGTCGTTTCACGTCTCGATAGGTTCCGCAGGCGCACTCGTCACAACGACCCAGATTGGCTACGCGCTTGGCATTCTCCTGATCGTTCCGCTCGGCGACACGCTAAACAGACGGAGGCTCATCCCGGCGGTGATGACCTGTTCCGCTTTCGCGCTTCTCGCCTGCGCGTTCGCTCCGTCATTCGCCGCGATGCTCGCGACCCTGTTCGCGGTTGGCCTGACGACGGTCGCCGGGCAAATCCTCACCCCACTCGCTGGCGATCTTTCCAGACCCGAAGAGCGTGGCCGGGTCGTGGGGACGGTGGTTTCCGGCCTGATCATGGGCATTCTCCTGTCGCGCACGATCAGTGGCTTTGTCGCCGCCACGTTCGGCTGGCGCTCCATCTACATCGTGGCTGCCGTCGTCATCCTGATCTTGGCCGGTGTACTTGGTCGCGTACTGCCATCCGACCAGCCTCGGCCCAAGGTATCATACGGGGCCCTTCTCAAATCCGTCTTCGCAGTCATCGGAAGGCATCGTGCTGTCCAGGTCACGCTGGTGATCGGTGGCATGATGTTTGCCGTTTTCTCGATGTTCTGGACGGGCCTCACCTTCCTGCTCAGTTCGCCCCTGTTCTCATACTCCGTCAGCCAGATCGGTCTGGTGGGTCTCGTCGGTCTGGCAGGCGCTATGGCCGCCCAGCGGGCAGGATGGCTGCATGACCGTGGATGGTCGGTGGCCGGGACTGGCGGCGCTCTGGCACTGGCATTCGTATCGCTGTTGATCGGCGGGTTCGGAGCTACCTCGATCATTCCGGTTCTGGTCTCCGTGCTCCTGCTGGACATCGCGGTCCAGGCGACAAACGTCCTCAACCAGACCCGACTGCTTTCCGTCGACCCGAATGCCCGCAGTCGGCTGAATACGGCTTTCGTCGCCTGCAATTTCATCGGCGGCGCTATCGGCTCAGCTGTGACCGGGGTGCTCTGGGAGTACGGTGGATGGAGAGCGGTGGTGGGAGGCGCATCCGTGTTGGTCTTGTCCGCCATTGTCGTCTGGTTTGCATGCCGAGGGGCTCTATCGACCGTGCGGCGCTAGGAGCCACTATTTGGCTGGAGCGCCTGACGGGCTCGGCAAGATGAGCGTTACGCTCAGCAGGCACCCGAGGCCGGAAATTGCGATCACCCATCCCATCGGCCACGGCGTGCCATTGGCCATCGCACCCGCGGTCGCCGAGCCGATGACGCCACTCCCATACTGAATCGATCCGACCAGCGCCGACACCGCGCCCGCCCTGGTCGGAAATCCAGAGAGCGCGCCCGAGATCGCGTTGGCCGTGACGAAGCCGTTCATCGCCGTGAACAGCCAGAGGCAGATCGCCATTGCGGGCAATCCGCCGAAATCGGTTCCCGTCACCAACGCCAGAAGCGCCCCGGCGATGGTCGCTCCAACGCCTCCGAAGCGCAACATCCGATCGCTTCCCATCCTTGTCAACAGACGGGAATTGACGAAGTTGGCGGTCATCAATCCAACCGTGCCGACCGCGAATACGATGCCATAGAGCTGCGGCGACAGGTGATGGTAGTCGATATAGGCAAAGGACGAACTGGAGATGTTGGCGAAAACGCCGCTGTAGAAAAAGCCCACAGCCCCGGCGTATCCGATCAGTCTTCGGTCGCGTAGCAGACTTGCGTAGGCGGCGAAGGCTCCGGCCATCGATTGCGTATTTCGACGGTTTTCCGAAAGGGTCTCCGGAACGGTGAACAGCGCGATAAGGGTCAGCAAACCTATCCCCACCAGAAACCAGAATATCGTCTGCCAAGATCCCAGCCGCAGGATCAGTCCGCCGACACTCGGGCCGAGGAGTGGTGCTACTGCCATGATGGTCATCAGGGTCGAAAGCACCTTGGCAGCTTGATCCCGCTCGTAGAGATCGCGGACCATGGCGCGCGCGAGAACGACGCTCGCGCAGGCGCCGACCGCCTGGATCAGCCGGGACGTTATCAGCTCGAACCCGTCTGTCGACAGAGCACACCCGGCCGAGCCGATCATGAAAAGAACAAGGCCGATTGCAACAGGGATGCGCCGTCCGAAGCGATCGCCGATCGGTCCCCAGAACAACTGTCCGAGCGCGAAGCCGACAAGATAGCCGGAGACGCTATACTGGAGCGTGTCCTGGCTTGCATGGAGCGCGACCACCATACTCGGCATGGCCGGAAGATAAAGGTCGGTGGATATGGACGCGAAGGCAAGGAGAACGCCGAGCACGGTCATCGTCCACATATTGGACAGCTTTGACGTTGACTGTTCCGCTTTGGCGGTCGCGCTTCCGGTTTCGTTTCTCAAGTCATCGCTTCCATATTGCCATTCGTTGCAAGCATCACCGGATTGAGCCGATGGCGCGAGGTCCAGTCTAAGCTATCGAAGTCAGCAGAATTAGGTGCCTGGACGTGAAGAGACTTATGAGCTGCATCACTGAATGTAGGAGCCGCTTTTCTTGCCTAGCCATTGCATGTAGAGATATATTCGCCCTTCCCGCTCAGTCTGACCTCTTGCGAAGGTCTCGCAGGCCGATCAGAGCGACGACGGTTGCTGTGAGCAGGATCGCCCCGCTGAAGACGAACACGAACGAAATTCCTCTGGTATCGAAAATCGCTCCGCCGAGCGCCGCACCAAGGGTCATGGCGATCTGGATGGCGGCGACGAGCAGGCCACCGCCGCTTTCGGCCTCGTCCGGCACCGTGCGGGTCAGCCATGTCGACCAGCCGACGGGAATGGTGCCGAACGAGAAGCCCCAAAGAGCGACGATGACCGATATGAGGATAGCGGACGCTCCGAATAAGACCGCGGCAATCGCGAGAATGCTCATCAGCAGCGGCACCAGCCAGAGCGTCACCCAGAGGTTCGTCCTGAGCAGCCAGCCGGACACCGACGTGCCGATGAAGCTGCCGATACCGAAGGCGAGAAGGATTAGGGACACGCCGTTGACGCTCGCATGCGTCACGGTCTCGAGGAAGGGCCGCAGGTAGGTGAAGAAGGCGAAATGTCCGGCAAAGACCAGGGTGACTGCCAGCATGCCGAGACCAATCCGAGGACGCTTCAAAACATGGAAGAGGGTTGCAAGGCGGGCCTGGCCGCGGGACGGCATGGAGGGCAGCGACACGAACTGCCAGACGAACCCTGCGGCGGCCAGAACGGCGGCGACGGTGAACACACCGCGCCAACCGATGAGGCCGCCTAAATAGCTGCCGATCGGTGCCGCAGCCACCGTCGCGACCGAGACGCCTCCGAAGATGATGGAGAATGCTTTCGGAACCGCGTCTTCCGGAACCAGCCGCATGGCGAGAGCCGCCGATAGTGCCCAAAAGCCACCGAGCGACAGGCCAAGCAACATTCGACCGACAAGCAGCACCGCCAGATTGGGCGCGAGAGCCACCGTGAGATTCGATAGGATTTGGATCGCAGACAACCAGAGAAGCAGATTGCGGCGATCGAGACCGCGCGTGGCGACGGCAATGAAGATGCTGGTCACCAGGGCGACGACAGCCGTGGCAGTCACTGCCTGGCCCGCCATGCCTTGCGTGATGCCGAGGTCCGCTCCCATCGGGGTCAGCAGACTGACGGGAAGCATTTCGGCCGCGGTCAGGCTGGAAACGCCGAGGCCCGTTGCCCAGACCGCCGCCCAGCGGGACGTGGGGGAGGCCGTCTCCAAAATTGCATCTGCCATGATGGTTCCCGTTCAGTTGTTCGTACGCCAACATAGGGGATGTCAGCCTATCCTATTAGTCGCTATAATGCGGATGTCGTATTAAGCAGGGCTAAGTAATGGCGCGTGAAAACATCGATGACCTCCAAGCTTTCGTGGCCGTGGCACGGGAACAGAGTTTTACGCGCGCGGCTGCGATGCTCGGGGTGTCACCGTCGGCGCTCAGCCAGACGATCAGCGCGCTCGAAGCACGGATCGGGGTCCGTCTGCTGACCAGGACCACCCGCAGCGTATCCGTCACGGAAGCTGGAGATCGCCTCCTCAACGAGGTCGGACCGCGCCTTGACGGCATCCAGGCGGCTCTGACCTCGATGAACGACCTGAGAGAGAGGCCCGCCGGGAATATCCGCCTGACGAGCGACGAGCACGCGGCCGAAGCCATCATCTGGCCAGTGCTGGAGCGGTTCCTGCCGGAATATCCAGACATCAAGGTCGAGGTGATCATCGACTATGGATTGAGCAACATTGTCGGCGAGCGATACGATGCCGGCGTCAGGCTGGGCGAAACGGTCGCCAAGGATATGATCGCCGTGCCGATCGGCCCGAAGACCCGAATGGTCGTCGTCGGCGCACCGTCCTATCTCGCGGACCGGACGAAGCCAAAGGTGCCGCAGGACCTCACGGGCCATCGATGCGTCAATTTCCGGCTGCCGACGCTCGGCGGCCTCTACGCCTGGGAATTCGAAAAGAACAGCCGAACCATCAACGTTCGGGTCGACGGACAGGTCACTTTTAATGGGCTTGGCGTTATCATGAAAGCCGTTCTGTCAGGCGCGGGACTGGCCTACATGCCTGAAGATGAAGTTCGCCACCTTGTCGACGACGGCTCGCTGACGCTTCTGTTGCAGGACTGGACGCCGCTCTATCCCGGTTATCACATTTATTACCCAAGCCGCCGCCAGCAAACTCCCGCGTTCAGCCTGCTGCTCGCCGCTCTTCGATACAAAGGAGCAAGCTAGGAACGCGCGCCCTCGGAAGGGTCCGATTATTTAGCGCTGCTTAATGCGGCATGCGGATTGCCACGGGTAATCGTTTCCGTCACAGTCTCTATATCCCTCATCATCGCGGTATCGCAGACCGCTCCGTTTGGATGAAAAGGATTTCAGCGATGAGGCACATCAAACTTGGGAACACGGGCATCTCGATCTCGAAGCTTGCCCTCGGAACCATGACCTTTGGCGACGAGACGCCGGAAGAGGAGGCGTTCGCCATCATCGACGCCTACGTCGAAGCCGGCGGCAACCTGATTGACACCGCCAACGTCTATGTTGGCGGCGTCGCCGAAGAGGTCATCGGACGCTGGTTCGCCGCCCGGCCGAAGGAAGTCACCGACCGCGTCATTCTCGCCACCAAGGGCAGGGCTGGCAGCGGCGAGGACCCCAATGCAGTTGGCCTGTCACGCCGCCATCTCCACCGGGCCCTGGAAGGTTCCCTCAAGCGGCTCGGTGTGGATACCGTCGATCTGTACCAGCTACACGCCTCCGACATGCACACACCCGTGGAAGAGGCGCTGACGTTCCTCGACGAGGCCGTCAGGGCTGGCAAGATACACTACTTCGGTCTTTCCAATTTCACGGGCTGGCAACTGCAGCTGTTCGCGTCGACGGCGAAGGCAATGGGCATCCAGATTCCCGCCAGTCTTCAGCAGCAGTACAGCCTCCTCTCCCGCGAAAGCGAATGGGAGGTCGTTCCGGCAGCCCTTTACAACGACATGAGCATTCTGCCCTGGTCACCTCTGGCAGGTGGCTTCCTTGCCGGGAAATATCAGAGGGGAGGCGATCCAGCGTCCGACACGCGGGCGGGGTCAACGAAGGAACTCTATCAATGGGTCTCCGAAGAATACGCCGAGTCGGATCGGAACTGGGCGACCATCGACGCGGTCTTCAGCATTGCCCGCGAATGCGCTGCGACGCCGAGCCAGGTGGCGCTAAGCTGGATCGGCAACCGTCCCGGCGTCGCAGCGCCTATCTTCGGCGCGAGGACCCTCAAGCAGCTCAAAGACAATATCGGAGCGGTGGAACTGGTGCTTGACGAGCAGGCGACCGCGGCACTCGAGGCGGTCAGCCGCCCCACGCCTGGCGGCTACCCCTATGGGGCATTCGGTGCGGGCCAGCGAAACCGCGACATGAAGGACGGCGTGCCAGCACCGGGACTTCCGGTCTCGGGTGGTTCCAAGCACCCGCTCGGCCGCGCCTGACGGGCAAACGAAAACTGGCCGTCAGTCTTCATCGATGACGGCGGCCAGACGCAATTCGGGAATCACATCATGAACAAACTCGTTAGCCGCCGCGATCTCTTTCGTGGCGGAGCCATCGCTGTCGCGATCATCGCTTCCAGTTCCGTGCCTGCATTGGCGCAGACTGCACGGCCAAAATCCGGTTCGCGCATCGATCCACGCGACGTTCAGCTGTTGTTTGGCGACATGCAGGTGGGCCTCGTGTCCCGCTCGAAGACAAATTCGCCCAAGGCGATATCCCGCTCGGCGGGCGTCCTTGCCAAGGTTGCGGAAACGCTGCGCCTGCCAACGCTGTTCAGCGTCGTCACGGTTGCCGGCGGCTCCGCCGACCTCATTCCAGGTCTGAAGCCCTTCGCCACCGGTAGCAATACCATTCACAGGATACCCATCAGTCCTTTCGGCGACCCGAAGACGGTGGGGGCTTTGCGCGAAAACGACCGCAAGACGCTGGTCATCTCAGGCTTCGCAGCGGAGGCCGTCGTGCTGCAGGCGACGCTCGATGCCATCGCCGCGGGCTACACGGTCTACTTCGTCGTCGACACGATCGGCAGCCAATCGACACGCACGGAGATGGCGGCGTTCGAGGAGATGGAGCAGGCCGGCGCAATCCCCACTTCCGTTCTCAGTCTTTCAACGAGGCTGGTCCGGGACTTTGTCAGTACTCCCGGATCGGACGTCTTCGCGGCGCTCGGCCCGGTCCTTAAAAGCTGACGGCGGGACCTCCGCCATCCGTGAGTTCGCCGGAGTCTACCAATTCGAACAGGAATTGCCACATGGACAACGTCACCGGAAAAGTCATCGTCATCACCGGAGCCAGCAGCGGACTTGGTCAGGCGGCCGCCCGTCTTCTTTCCGCGAAGGGGGCCAAGGTCGTCCTCGGCGCGCGGCGAGCCGACCGCATTGCCGAGCTTGCCGAGGAACTGAAATCGAAGGGCGGTCAGGCCGTCGCTCTTGCCACGGACGTCTCGAGGAGAGCCGATGTCCAGGCGCTCGTTGACGAAGCCGTCAAAACGTTCGGCACGATCGACGTCATGATCAACAATGCAGGGGTGATGCCGCTCTCCCTGCTCGAAAGCTTGGACGTCGACGCGTGGGACGCCATGGTCGACATCAACCTGAAAGGCGTCATGTACGGCATTGCCGCGGCTCTCCCGCACATGATCGCGCGGAAGTCCGGACACTTCATCAACGTGGCGTCGACGGCAGGTCACCGGGTTGCCCCAACGACGGCGATCTACTCGGCGACCAAACACGCGGTTCGCGCCCTCTCGGAAGGGCTACGCCAGGAGATGTCGCCCCACAATATCCGTTCGACGATCATCTCCCCGGGGGCGTCTTCGACCGAACTGATGGGACTGGTGAAAGACGAGGGTCTGCTCGAGCACATGCGGACTGCCGCGACATTCGCTCTTCCGCCGGAAACTTTTGCCGAGATGGTGCTTTTTGCCATAGGTCAGCCGGAAAGCGTCGACGTGAATGAAATCCTGTTCAGGCCGACAGTGCAGCAGGCGTGAAGGCTTGGAGGTAGAATGAATTCGGAACCGGATGTCGCGATCATCGGCGGCGGGGCGGCGGGCATCGGCGCGGCAAGAGCGCTGGCTGGAAAAGGTCTGTCGATCGTGTTGCTCGAGGCGATGGATCGTTTGGGCGGCAGGGCGTGGACGGCTAAAACCTCAGCGGGGCCGCTCGACCTCGGCTGCGGCTAGCTGCATTCCGCCGACCGGAATCCCTGGACGAAGATCGCTGGGGCTTCCGGGTTCCACGTAATCGAAGGGCCTAGCGCCTGGGGCCAGCAGTATCGGGATTTGGGATTTTCGCTGGAAGACCAAAAGCAGCACGGCAGTCGGCGTCGGAATTCCAGCAAAGACTCCGCGAGTGGCCGCCCGCAAGCGACAGGGCATCGAATGGCCTACTTCCCGACGGAAAATGGAACGCCTATCTGCAGGCGATTAGCGGCTTCGGCAATGGAGACGAACTCGAACGAATTTCGGCACGCGACTACATGGCCTACGAAACGGCGTCGACCAACTCCAACTGGCGTGTGGCCAGTGGCTACGGCGCGCTGGTTTCCTCGAGCATCCCAGGGGAAGTCGAGGTCAGCCTACGGACGCCGATCGAGGAGATCAGGGTAGAGGGCGAGCGGCTGGAAATTCGAACCCCGCTCGGCACGCTGTGGCCAAGGTCGCTGATCGTGACCGTCTCGACAAATGTGATCGCGGGCGATCTCATCGCATGGCCGGACAAGCTCCAGTCGTGGCAAGAGGCTGCAAGCTGTCTTCCGCTTGGAAACAACGAGAAGCTGTTCCTCGAGATCGTTGGCGGCGGGTTCGAGCTTGAAACCCACGTCATCGGCAACCCGACCGATGCCGAGACGGGCAGCTATTACCTGCGGCCGATGGGGCTCCCGGTCATCGAATGCTTCCTCGGTGGCGCACGGGCTCGATCAACCTCCCGGACTCGCGCGGATGAGGCGTTCGAGCGCGCCTTGGACGAACTTCGCTCGCTGCTCGGTTCCGCTGCCTGCGCCAGCCTCAAGCCTCTCGTCTCGTCCGATTGGACCAACACGCCGTGGATCGGTGGCGCATACAGTCATGCACTGCCGTTGCATTCGGGCGCGAGGCTTCGGCTTGCGACGCCGTTCCAGGACCGGATATTCGTCGCCGGAGAGGCCACGCATCCGACCGACTTTTCAACGGCGCATGGAGCGTTGGAAAACGGCATACGCGCGGCGGGAGAAGTGCTGAACTCCTTCTAGGCCAATTTCAGCGGGCGAAGACTTTCGGGTCGCCGCGGACAACGGGCAAAGTCGGATGCGGACGCGATGTTCATTGCGACCAAGTACCCAGACGTCTGCGCCTAAAGGAGGTGCTCGAAATGGCCCTCCTATGGTGGCAAACACTTTTCGCCTATGTCCCAGTCGTTTGCGATAACAACCTGAAACAGGTAGCCCATCCCGGCCGTGCAAACAGGCAAACCTCAATGTCCAAGTGATCCTCTCCCAGCCCACTACCTTGTGGGAGGCTCATGTTCTTTCGAACTTCCAAGAAGGTACCAGCCAACGGCACCAAGCACGACACATCCGCCAATAAAGACTGGAACCCCGATGCGTTCATCATAAAACAGCCATACCCAAAATGGTCCCAAAACGACGTCCAACATTGAGAGGAACCCCGCCTCTCCCGAGCCGATCAATCTTGATCCCATGAGGACGAGCACATAAGCGATACCGGTCGTCAGGACGCCATAAAGTGCGCAGGCCAGTAGCTGTAAGGGTGACGGGATTACGAACTGCATGAACGGCACCGCTACAAAGACGCAGAGCGCGGCGGAGCAAACGGTCATCATAGGCATGTCAAGGGTGGGATATCGCCTTGCGATCACGAGCTGGAATGCAAAGCCTGACGTCATCACGAACGCCGCTGCTATGCCTATTATATCGCGTGTGGCGACGGCGGCCCCAACGGTCAGCGCCACACCGCAAAATGCGACGATGCCGGCAATAGCAAAGCGAGATGTCACACGTTCCTTAAACCACAAGAATGCGATTGTCGTCGCCAGGAAGGGGAGGGCCGCATAAACGGTCATGACGTTCGCGACTGAGGTCCACTGTAAAGACGCGATGTAAGCTATTGCGGCAACAACTGAGACCATGCAGGCGAATATGCCGGGCCACCCGAAACACCGAGGGCTCGCGCCTTGCTCAGCACGTTTGCGAAGTAGAATGTAGATGCCAAGCGTTACAAACGAAAACCCCGAGCGCCAGGCGACGATAGACCACATATCAAGGTTTGCCATCCTCACGAACAGCCCGGCGGTGCTCCACAAAACTGCCTACGTTAAAACAAGGGCGATGCCAACAGGCCGTGTTTGTGTTAGGGTCATAAAAAGCTCGCGACGGAGAAAACAAATGAACTTTTTTAGTAGTAGATGAGTCGTCTAGTAATGGCCATTCAATCTACGACGCGGGAAAAACTTATTTCCGAGGGCATGCGCCAACTGCTGGCACACGGCTACGAGGGCATTGGTATCGGGCCTATATTGACCTCGGTGAAAGTGCCAAAGGGTTCATTCTACCATTTTTTCAAAAGCAAAGATGATTACGTGGTTGCGATCATTGAGGCCTATGAGGAGAAGTATCGGGCCGTTCGCGAGGCAATTTTCAACGATACGTCGATCAGCCCACTGTCGAGGTTTGACGAGTACTTCGCGGTGCTGGAACGAGAGATTACCGATGAGCACCCATCCGGCGGTTGCCTCTACGGCGTCATCGCACAAACGGTCACATCACGGAACCCAACTGTATCCACCAAGCTATCGGCGTCGTATCGCCAATGGGAGGATAGCATCCGCCAACTGCTGGCGCTTGCCCAAAGTTTGGGTCAAATCGACAAGCAGGTAGATGTCGACAGCGCGGCGGTCAGTGTGGTCGATGCATACGAGGGTACCTTGATACGGATGAAGGCAACGGGCGATACGGCGGCGTTCAAGCGTTTTCGGAAGGTCGCAATTCCCAGACTAGTTGGCGCACTGCCGGATTAGGCAGATGGACGGCTAGCAAGGGTGCCGGTAATCGTCAGCCGCCTACCATTAACTTGGTAGGTATTCTCGGCTCCAGGAAGTACTCGCAGCGCCTCCATCGACCAGATCACGGATCTGCGCCTCGGTGTACCCCATCGAGCCAAGGACAGCTTTCGTCGATGCTCCATATTTTTCGGCCGCGGGATGAGCGTAAATATTGCTGGTCGGCCATGTGGTCACTCAGCTCGACCCCTATGCTGTACGTTCAACGACTGGAAATCGACATCGCGGCGGGCATGGGCAGGGCCAACGTCGTAATTGCCTATTTCGACCGGGAACAGCGCGTTGACGTCACCAAAGGCGAAAATACTGGCCAGCAGCTCGCTTACATGCACAGCGTCCCGGACGTCACGGAACGGACACGGATGCCGCAGGAAAGGGAACGATCACGGGCCAGCGTCTGTATCAGCTGGTCCGCCAGAAGGGGCCGGTGGCCGATCATACATTCCAGATCAAGTTCCTCGATCCCGGTGTTCAGGCCTACGCGTTCACATTCGGTTAGGACCGACTTTGATGATGGAGAGACGATGAAGCTGTTTATGTTTTATATCGGTGGTGATTGCGGGAATTCGAACATTGAACTGCATGATGTGAGGTTTTCGATCGGTGAGACTGCGGAGGATTGCCGCGACGATCTGCGCAATCAATGGTGGGGCGATCCAAAGAGCTTGCACCTCGATTGCTGGGGCGCGGTCGAACGTACGCATCCGAGCTGAACCGGATTGCGGATTTGAGTGATCGTGTGGATGCTCTGTCTATATAGACGGCAATATAGACGGTGCTTTCATGGACATCACAAGCGATCACTCGGGGCGTTTCAGCCGGATGGAGATTGTCGATAGCGGGCGTCGGCGGCGTTTCACGGATGAAGCGAAGCTGGCGATCGTGGCTGAGAGTTATGCTGGCCCGCGGCAGGTAACAGTCACGGCGCAGCGTCACGGGATCACGCGTTGGCAGTTGAATGCCTGGCGCAGGGCCGTGCGGGAAGGACGCCTTGTCCACCGCTCGACGAACGAGTTTGTTCCGGCGATTGTCGTTGCTGCCGAGCCTGTTTTTGCGAGCACGCCTCCTGCGGAAACTGTCGCGGTGCCGTCTCCCATCACCGACCGGGGTCGCATAGAGGTGGTGAGTGCGAACGGCCGGCGTGTGATCATGGGCCAGGATATCGATGTGGACGTTTTGCTACGGATCATGCGTGGTTTGGAGACATTGCGATGAATCCGTTTCCGATGGGGGCGGAGATCAAGGTGTGGCTGTCGACCGGACATACCGACATGCGGTGTGGCTTTCCATCCTTGGCCCTTCGGGTGCAGGAAGTTTTAACAGGTTGCGGAAAAAGGCCCTTGCTGTGAGCGGACTGGCGTGATTCCATGCCTGGGTGATTGATTGGCGGGAGCAGAACATGCGCGGCAGTGATGACCAGACGGCGGGTCTGTTTTCTTATGTAAGCTGCGAAGCCCGCGTTCCGGCAAACCATCCGCTGCGGCCGATACGTGCCATCGTAGACGAGGCGCTGGAAGTTCTGTCCCCGGATTTCGAGGGGATGTATTCAGCGATCGGCCGGCCGTCGATCCCGCCGGAGAAGCTGCTGCGCGCTCTGTTGTTGCAGGCCTTCTACACGATCCGCTCTGAGCGTCAGCTCATGGAGCAGATGGACTACAATCTGCTGTTCCGCTGGTTCGTGGGCTTGTCGATGGACGCGCCGATCTGGGACGTCACCGTGTTCACCAAGAACCGTGAGCGGCTCTTGGCTGGCGACATCGCCGCCAAGTTTCTAGCCGCTTTGCTAAGCCAGCCGCGGGTTAAGGCATTGCTGTCAGACGACCACTTCTCGGTGGACGGCACCTTGATCGAAGCCTGGGCCAGCATGAAGAGCTTCAAACCCAGGGACGGCGCAGATGGTAGCGACACTGACGACAGCGGCTCTGGCGCTGAAGGGAAACAGCCGCCAAAGGCCGCAGGCCGCAACTCTGAGCGTGATTTCCACGGTGAGAAGCGCAGCAACGCAACCCATGCGTCGACCACTGACCCGGATGCCAGGCTTTACAAGAAGGCCCGTGGCCAGGCGGCCAAGCTTTGCCACATGGGTCACGTCATAATGGAAAACCGCAACGGCCTGGTTGTCGACGCCACGCTGACCCATGCGAGTGGAACCGCAGAGCGCGAGGCAGCTCTGGATATGGTGGGTCGCATGGATGGTCGTCACCGCATCACATTGGCTGCAGACAAAGCCTACGATACTGCCGACTTCGTCGAAGCCTTGCGGGACGCAAAGGTGACGCCACACGTCGCCCAGAACACGACGAACCGACGCTCGGCAATTGATGGTCGGACCACCCATCATCCCGGCTACGGTGTCAGTCAGCGCATTCGCAAGCGCATCGAAGAAGTGTTTGGCTGGGCCAAGACCAGCGGCGGAATGCGCAAGACCCGGCATCGCGGAAATGATCGCGTCGGCTGGATGTTCACCCTGACAGCCACCGCCTATAATCTGGTGAGAATTCCAAAGCTGCTGGCGACGGCATAATCGCGTCCAGAATCCGCCGAACCAGGCGGATGGCGACAAAATGGGCCGACAAGGCCTCTGAAAAAGCTTCATCACGGCCTGTCTTCGAGCTGTCTAGCCAGGATCGGCGGAAAAATGGGGGATATTTCCGCGACCTGTTAAAGCATGATCCGCTGGGCGGTCATTTGTTCTGCTTCAGGGGCCGCCGCGGTGACCTGATAAAGTTGATCTGGCATGATGGCCAGGGCGCATGCCTGTTCACGAAAAAATTAGAACGCGGCCGGTTTATCTGGCCGAATGTGCAGGGTGGCGCGGTGGCGATCACACCGGCGCAGCTTTCCTATTTGCTCTCTGGAATTGACTGGCGAGCTCCTCAGAAAACTTGGCGTCCAACACGCGTTTGAGTTTCTTCATCATTGAATTTGTTGAAGAAATATGCTCTTATTCTGGCATGTCGTTACCACCGCTTTCCTTTCCTGACGATCTTGCCAGCGCCCACGCCGCGCTGCTGATAGAACGCGAGGCACGGTTGCGGGCCGAGGCGGAAGCCACCAGCGCCAAGGCAAAACTTTCCAGCATCGAGGCGCTCAACGCCCATCTGCAATTGCTGATCGCCAAGCTGGAACGCGACAAACATGGTCCAAGCCGGGAGCGCACCCAGCGGCTGATCGACCAGATGGAATTGCAGCTCGAGGAGCTGGTTGCCGATGCCACCGAGGACGAGCTCGCTTCACAAGTGTCTGCCGCCAAAACCCAAGTCGTGCGTGCCTTCACCCGCAAGCGGCCAGTGCGCAAGCCTTGGCCAGAGACTATCGAGCGCGAGCGCGTCGTCATCGACGCGCCCAGTGCCTGCGATCACTGCGGCAGCGAACGCCTGTCGAAGCTCGGTGAGGACACCACCGAGACGCTGGAGGAGATCCCGCGCCGCTTCAAGGTCGTCGAGACCGTGCGGGAGAAGTTCACGTGCCGGGACTGCGGCTGCATCAGCCAATCGCCCGCACCCTTCCATGCAACGCCACGTGGCTTTCTCGGCCCCAAGCTACTCGCCACCATCGTCTTCGACAAATTCTCTGAGCATCAGCCGCTCAACCGCCAGAGCCGTCGCTTTCGCAGTGAAGGGATCGATCTGTCCACCCAGACGCTTGCCGACCAGGTTGGCTACGTCAGCGCCGCCGTCACACCGCTGTTCGATCTCATTGAGACCCATGTGTTTGCGGCCGAGCGGTTGCACGGCGACGACACCACCATCCCGATCCTCGCCAAGGGCCAGTGCACGACGGGGCGCATATGGACCTACGTTTGCGACGACAGGCCGTTTGGTGGGCTATCACCGCCGGCGGCCGTCTTCTACGCCTCCAGTGATAGGCGGGGTGAGCATCCGCAACGACACCTGGCCGAGTTCACCGGTATCCTGCAGGCTGATTGCTACAATGGCTTCAATCCGCTCTTCGATCGGACCAAGAAACAGATCCCGGTGACGCCGGCCTTCTGTTTTGCCCACGCGCGCCGAAAGTTCTTCGAGTTGGCAGATGTCTCGCGAAGTGCCCGGCGGGGCAAAGGGGCAAAGCCTGTCTCTGCGACGGCGTTGGAGGCGGTCAAGCGTATCGATGCGCTGTTTGACATAGAGCGCGACATTAACGGCCAGAGCGCCGGTGAGCGACTTGCCGTGCGCCAGGAAATGAGCAAACCGCTGCTCGAAGAGCTGGAGACCTGGTTGCGGCAGGAGCGGGAAGGTTTGTCGCGATCCTCACCGGTGCTTGAGCCGATCAACTACATGCTGTCGCGCTGGCAGGACTTTGCCAGATACGCCGATGACGGCAGGATCTGCATGACGAACAACGCGGCGGAAAGAGCTCTGCGCGGCGTGGCGTGCGGAAGGAAAAACTGGAACTTCGCCGGGTCCGATCGCGGCGCAGACCGGGCTGCCATCATGCTGACCCTTATCACCACGGCCCGTCTCAACGATATCGATCCGAAGGCCTGGCTGGCGGACGTGCTGGCTCGCATCGCCGATCTGCCCGTCTCCCACCTGCACGAATTGTTGCCATGGGAATGGAAGAGGATCAAGGCGGCGGAGATTGCGGTTGCTGCGTAAATAACTGCCGGAAAAGCTCTTCCGATCGGCGTAGACCCTCATCCGTCAGCACCAGCGACTTCGACTTGTTCACCGGATCGCCAATCAAGCCTTTCTGATGCAACCGATCCGTCGTAGCCCAGTCAAAACCCTTCCAGGCGCAACGCTCGTTGTGAAGCGTCAGCCATAGCAGCGCCAGCACAGCATCGTCGATTTTGCCTTCGTCGATCTCCATCCCGCCAATTTACCACGCGCAAAAGCAAAAATCCTGCGGTTCACCTCGGATGGATACGGTCGAACAGGCGGATGGCTACGATGTGACACGCACCACCGAACTGTTGGAACAAGCGTCTGCGACGAAATTATTTTTCGTTAATCTAGGCGGATACGATCCCACAGAATTCGGCGAACTGCCGCAATATTCTGCTCGTCGCATCGGATGCCAAGGCAGCAACCAAGAAAGCCCTCCAGCAAATCAGAAACTGGAAACTCCCACACAAGGACAACGTGTTTGAGGTGGAGAAGGCGTCGATGTTACAGAGTTGATGGGCCGATATGGATATCGTCTTAAGCTGACTGAGGCGACAAGCGTAAAGCCATTTGGGTTTACCTGTGCTTACATTCGAATTGGGGTTTAGGGGCGTTTAGGTGGCACGCCAGATGGTCGCGTTGACGACTTATCGCTGATTTGCTGACTTACTCAACGAAACAGCAAGGTGGTTGAGTCAAATTGTTGCGCGGATCTTCCGCGGTCTGGCATTCGCTGGCGCCTCGTATGACGAGTCGCCATCCGCCACATATCCATGCCCGGCCAATGCGAGTTTGGTCGTCGGTGTGAATAAGTGATTGCGGAACAGTGCGGCCGATCCCGCTGCATTCCGACGCAACGAAACACCGTATTTTGCGGTCGGCCCTAAAGCTTCGGGAAGCGGAACGACAACGAGGTTCGGGTCACCTTCATTGAGCAACCCGTTGGATGCGTAGCTGATAAATGTGTCTACTGTTCCTTGTCCGATCAGGTAACCGGCGGGTGTCCTGCCTTTCGGGATCGGAGCGGAATTTCGCCCGCCCACCAACGCCTGGGCCTTGCCAGCAAGCAATCGTCCTTTTCCGGGATGACGACGCTCGACGTTCTGGAAGAACTCGACAGCGTAGTCTCCGGAGGGGTCGGCCATCGGAGTGGATGTTCCCAGCCTCACTTCTGGATCCGCAAGCACATCGATCAGATTTTCTTCGTTAACTGCAAGGCTTCGGCGAGCGATCAAGCATAGACGGTTTTGCGCAAAGCAAAGGACTGGGCCGGTCAGCCCTAGCGAATGCAGTTTTTCCGGATGAGCCAAGTTGGCAGATGCGAAGACGTCGAACAATGCACCTTCCTCAATCTTTTCTCGAAGTAGGCCTGCGGGACCGTGTTCAATATGCACAGGTATTCCCAACTGACGTTCGAACTCCGAAATAATTTCGACGAAGACGTTGCGAAGACTTCCCGCTGCCAGGACGATGAGAGGCGTCGGCTTGATCCTGGTCTGCATGGTTGTTTCCTGTCTAAACTCCTGAAGTTCGGTCTCTAAGTATGGGCACGATGGAAGTGTGCCGATCTCCATCGTGCGTAAAAGTTATGGAGCGTACTGGGATACCGTATAGCGCTGCAAGATTTTCATCCGTCATTATGTTTTCTACTGGCCCTAGAACCGCTTCGATTTCATCAAACAGCATCAGAACATGATCGGCGATCGCGAGCGCATGATTGGGCTGATGGGTTGTAAAGGCCACCGCAAGGTTTTGGCTCAGGGCAACACCCCGCATGAGGTCCAGCACGCTTGCCTGATTTTTGAGATCGAGGGCAGATGCGGGTTCATCAAGCAGAAGGCACTCGTTTTTTCCGGCTAACGCCCTGGCAATGAGAACGAGTTGCTTCTCGCCACCTGAGAGGTGATTGAAACTCTTTTGCGAAAATGACTGCATGCCTGTGGTGGCCAGGGCGTCGAGAGCGATCGCTTCGTCGGCCTTGCTGGGGCTTCGGAATGTCGAGATGTGGCGAGCACGACCCATGAGAACGATATCGAGCGCGGAATAGGGAAATGACCCTCCAAAATCCTGAGGCACGAAGCCAATTGACCCGGATCGCTGGATGTTGCCAACCGTTAGGTTGATCAGGCCAGCGAGTGCGCGAAGCAACGTCGACTTCCCACGCCCGTTTGGGCCGAGGATGGCCAGGATCTCGCCTGAACGTAGCTCGAAAGCGAGATTGCGAAACAGCCAACGCTGACCGTCGTAGCTGTGCCCTGCATCCCTAATCGTTATAATGGAACGGCTCATCTGAGACCTTGCGACTGGCTGTGGCGCAGGAGAATGGCAAAGACTGGCGCTCCGATCAACGCTGTCAGGATGCCGAGGGGAATTTCGGTGGCTGACAGGGTTCGGGCGACGTCATCGATGAGGACAACGTAGATGCTACCGATCATCAAAGAAGCCGGAAGCATAAATCGGTGGTCGGGTCCCACAACGGTACGGGCCATATGAGGGACGATCAGGCCGACCCAGCCAATAATGCCGCTCACTGCTACTTGCGCTGCGACGATAACGGTGACGAGGCAAAGGATCATCCAGCGGAGCAACTCCACCCGCACACCGAGGGCCGCTGCATCTTCGTCGCCAAGCGACAGTAAATTAACCCGCCAGCGAAGCGCGAGGAGGAAACCGGAGGCCACCAGAACTGGGATAGCGATCAATTCAAGCTTTGAAGCGTTCGCGGTTGCAAAGCTGCCGAGAAGCCAGAACACGATTGCCGGCAACTTCTCGTCGGTATCGGCCAGATACTGTACGAGGCTTACCAGCGCGCCGAAAAACCCGCTGACAACAACGCCAGAAAGAACGAGCGCGAGAATGTTTTTCCTTCCGACAAGAATGTTCAAGCCGTAGACGAGAAAGAGAGCAAACAGTCCGAACAGAAAAGCACTCGAGAGCAGGCAGTAGCTGGGGAAACCCAACAAAATTGCCAGAGTGCCCCCGAAAGCTGCGCCCGAAGACACGCCGATGATTTGTGGTCCAACAAGAGGATTGCGAAAGACGCCCTGTAGTGTGGCACCTGCAAGCGCCAGCCCACCTCCTGCGAACATCGCAAGAAGGACACGAGGAAGGCGTACAGTGAACACGACGGTGCGCTCGACTGCCGAGACTGTAGGGTTTGCCGAGATGATGGGATCAATCAGGATGGCCACGACCCGTGCTGCAGAAATCCCGTAGCGGCCGACGCCCAACGAGCACACAGCCACCGCAATGAACAGAGTGGCTAGGACCCATAACACCAATCTTGGTGCTGCGAACACGGCTGTTAGTCTTCCGCTCACAAGGCCGACTGGTAGTCGGTGCGGTAGAACTTTCGGTAGTACTCGTCTGCTTCGCTTTTCATATCGATATCGGCAAAGCGATCGGGATAAAGCGTTTTCGCCATCCAAAGCTCACCCAAAGCCAGCGCTTCCGGCATCGGATAGCCCCAGGCCTTGGCATATTCCGGCATCAGGTAGACCCGGTCGTTCTTAACGGCATCGATTGTCTGCCAGGAGTTGGAAGTCTTGATATCCTTGACGACCTCGGGGTAACGCTCCTGGACGAAGATCACGGCCGGGTTCCACGACAGAACGTCCTCCATAGTGACCTGCTTGAAGCCGGCAACGCTGTCGGCGACATTGCGGGCACCGGCCTTGGCCATCATCAGTCCCGTGTACTTGCCATGGCCATATGTGGTCAGGTCAGGATTTGCCATGTAGACCGGAACGCGCATCGACTCATCGAGCCCTGCCAGCCGATCTGCGACCAGCTTCCGGTTCTTCATCGCATAAGCGATCAACTCCGCGCCCTGCTGTCTCTTGTCCAAGACGTCGGCGATGAGCCTGACACCGTTAGCAAAGCCGGCATCGTAGGCTTTCGGCTCATCAGCCACTGACGGGCTAAGTTTGGTGGCTTCCGATGGCGGCACGTCGAGAAGCGAGATCGCAACGACGGGGATACCCGTTCCTTCGATCTGGGAGATCATCTCGGGAGGCGCATAGTTGGTCACGATCACCACGTCGGGCCTCAGCTTCAGCAACTCCTCGATGTTGACCTTCGTCAGGCCGCCGGGCGTCGGCATCTTTGAAAGTTCCGGAGCAAGGCGCAGATAATTTTTTCCTAGCTGTTTTTGCCATTCGTCCAGCACACCCACGACCTTGGACATGGCGTTAAGCTGGACTGCGATATTGAGACTCTGGTGCTGCAGGATGACAACCCGGGCGACAACCTCTGGCAAGTGGACGGTCTTTCCAATTTGGTCGACGACGACTCGATCTGCCCATGCTGGAGCCGAAAAGAGCATAAGCAGAAAGAAGGATGTAAGACGAAAATATGTGGGCAAACGGTTAAACATGGTGAAAGTACTCTGATGCGAGGTGTGTGATAGGGCGTATCATTATGTTTCTGCGGATACAACGCTATTACAGCATGTGCTCTGTGGCCCTAGAACAAGCCGCGGGATTTCACGATGATTTAGCTTGGCTTGCCGGTAGCGAGGTCGCTGGGTGAGAGCGACGCTTTAACCTCGACCTTCATACCGGTCTTACTTGTCGAGCAGCAGTCTCCGCATCCAGACAAGTTAGTCTAGAGCCAAGATGACGGTTTGCGACCAATAAAGCCAGTAGTTAGTCGTCGACGGCTCGAGAACTCCCAGTGAAATCACTGGGGAAGTTCCATAAAGCCGCTATATCTCCTCCGTAACTAAACGACCAGGTCATGTTTGTACCACCCAGTATAGGCTTGTTTTGCGTCTGACTTGTGCGGACGTTCGATAGAGAGCTGCATCTTACATATAATTTAACCATCGTCTGAAATATTCGCCTTATGTTTCCAACTCGATAGCACACGATGGCTGTGTGTTTTGAGCTGAACCAAAGCAGATGGTTTGCTCTGGCCAGCATATTTTGCCGATATGCACACCCATGCCGTTGAGGAGCTTCCCGCGTGACACGCCCCAAAATCAAAACCGCCTTGATCGGCGTTCTATTCGTTGTAGGATTTGCAATTGTTGCTTTCTCCTATTTCGCAGTTCGCTCGCTGACGGCGACCAATGACAACGTCATCGCAATATCGACCAACTGGCTGCCAAGCGTGGCCACTGCAAAGGAAATCGATACAGCCTTGTCCGACTTGCGCGTGGCATATCTGGAGCATCTCGCAGCATCCGACGAAAAGACACAGAATGAGGCGCAGACCTCCATCGATAAGGGGACAGCGCGGATCGTCAACGAATTTAAGAACTACGAGGCTCTCGGTCTCGATGATAATGATCGCGGCCTGCTCGGAGACCTTCGCGACAATCTTTCACGCCTCAGCGCGGTGGGACTGAGATTCGTCAAGTTTTCTTCGGTTTCGCAGGATGATGACGCCAAGGCGGTCATGAATAAAGAAATGTCCCCAATTGCAGACAAGATGGCTGATCTCGTTGACCAGCTTGTCGCAGTGAACAAGAACGGAGCAACAAAAGCTGCCAGTGACAGTGCGGTTGAGTTTTCATCCACAATCGAAATCACCTATACAGCGATTGGCGGCATTCTTGCCATTATCTTCGGCGCTGTGTGGTTTGCAATTTCAGGGATTAGCCGACCGATTTCCAAGATAACGGCGGCAATGACCAAGCTTGCTGGTGGGGATAGAGCGAGCTCTGTTCCCTTCGTCGGCCGCGCCGATGAAATCGGCGAGATGGCAAGTGCTGTCGAAGTGTTCCGCTTGGCGGCTATATCCAACAAACGTCTTGAAGCCGAGGCTGACGCCACGCGGGTTCAAAGCGAGGCAGATCGAGTTCGTTTGACCGCCGAGGCTGAAGATGCGGCACAGATCCGTTTGCAGGAAGCAACGACAGGTCTCGCCGGCGGTCTTCGTCGTCTCGCTTCCGGCGACCTTAGCTTTCAAATAGATGAAGCGTTCGCTCCTGATTTCGACGCCCTTCGTCATGACTTGAACGGTGCGGTAGGACAGCTTGCAGATACACTGCGGTCCGTTGCGCAGGTCGCAGGGCAAATCGAAAATGGGACAAGCGAGATCAGCCAAGGCACA
Source organism: Rhizobium rhododendri (assembly GCF_007000325.2). Lineage (GTDB taxonomy): Bacteria > Pseudomonadota > Alphaproteobacteria > Rhizobiales > Rhizobiaceae > Rhizobium > Rhizobium rhododendri. Next base: position 292,902 of record NZ_CP117269.1, read on the forward strand.
GAGGATCTGTCAAAGCGCACAGAGCAACAGGCCGCGTCCCTAGAGGAGACGGCTGCTGCACTCGATCAGATCACAGCCAACGTGGCTAATTCATCAAAGCGTGCCGAAGAAGCTAGATCTGTTGCTATACAAGCCAATGCGAGTGCCGCCCAGTCTGGTAAGGTCGTCGCGAACGCCGTCGATGCCATGCAGAAAATTGAGGAATCCTCCAATCAGGTTTCCAACATCATTGGCGTGATCGATGAAATCGCTTTCCAGACAAATCTCCTGGCCCTGAATGCAGGCGTTGAGGCCGCTCGTGCAGGCGAAGCTGGAAAGGGATTTGCAGTCGTGGCACAGGAGGTCCGGGAACTTGCCCAGCGCTCCGCAAAGGCGGCCAAGGAAATCAAGGAACTCATCCGCAATTCCTCGCTCGAAGTGCAAAGCGGTGTAAAACTGGTGAGCGAGACCGGGGATGCGCTGAAAACTATCGAGAGTTACATCGTAACCGTCAACCAACATATGGATGCTATTGCGACATCAGCCCGTGAACAATCCGTGGGGTTGGCGGAAGTCAACACGGCGGTGAATCAAATGGACCAGGTTACGCAACAGAACGCTGCCATGGTCGAGGAAAGCAATGCTGCCAGCGCCACCCTTGCCTCAGAAGCCGGGCACCTGCGTGAGCTAATCAGCCAGTTTCAACTGGGCGGGAGCGCAAGATCGCAAGCAACTGGCCTTCGCCAAACAGCATCCGCTATGAAGTCGCAACGGGCGACTCCCACGGCACGGGTCACTTCCCGTGGAAATACTGCTTTAAAACAGGAGGAGTGGACGGAATTCTGACGTCCGCGATAGGCTTTTACGTGCAGGAGAATGTTGGGCTCAAACTCGCGAGCAGAAACGTTGTAGTTGCATATTCACCATCCGCGAGATCCGCGGATGGGTTTGTCGCAAAGCATCTAACCGACCTATTTCAAAGAGTTTGGTAATTCATGAGACGGGTGTTTGACAACTCTCTGAGATACAGCCGCCGGCCACTCAGCCCGTTCTTCCCCGGATGCAATATGGTCTGATACCTCAGCGTTCCAGAAGCAGCACTCTCAGATTCGAAGTGCACAAGCTGTTTCCCTCGTACTCCAGCAAAGAATGACCGGTGAGGGGCGTCAAAGATACTAGAGATGATATTCACAACGCGCTCCGATCAGTCATCGAGGCTTCGCGAAAGCACTTTGTGGCTGCGTGGTCGGCGGTTCAAATCCTATCAAGACCGGCAGCAAACACTACGGAATTTATCGAGCGACAATCATGGGGACCGTCCAAAGTGGTGCCGCGCGACATTGTTGAGGCGGGAGCGATCAATCAAACACTGCCGCGATCGCTCACACGCAGGTCTAGACGTTTTAATTTACCTGCGAGGGGCGCGCCCGAGAGACTTGAAATCAACATCTCACCCGCTTTTCGGCCTAGCATGGCACTGTCGATACCGATCGTCGTGAGACCTGGGGGAATTTCGGCGGCGATGTCGCTTTCACCAAATCCGAGGATTCCAAGGTCGTCGGGCACGCGGATGTTCAGGCGGCGAGCCTCCATCATGCAGCCGAGCGCCAAAACGTCGTTGCTGCAGAAGAGCGCCTCGGGTCTTGCCGCTTGGGATATGGCGGCCGCCAGACAGCGGCGGCCGTCGGAGACACCATTGACGTCGTCTATCAGGTGTTCGCCGAGCAGCGTCATGCCGAGCGCACCACAACCGTCGTGGAAGCCCTTCAGCCGCAGAGCGCCACGGCCACCGCGCCGGCCGACATAGGACACAGTGCGATATCCCTTTCTATGCAAGATATCGGCAGCGATCCATCCGGCCTCCGTGTTGGAGAACCCGACCAGCATGTCGATCGGATCGCGCGGCAGCGCCCAGGTCTCCATGATGGGGATGCCGAGGCCGCGAAGGAGTTCTCGATTGGTCTCCAGTTCGATGACACCGGTAAACATCACGGCGGCAGGTTTCATGGCGTGTAGCGAGCGGATGGCTGCCGTCTCGCGTTCATAGGAGTATGAAGTCTGGCCGACAAGAAAGAGGTAGCCTGCATCTTCCAGGACTGCGGTGCAGGACCGCAACGCCAAGGAAAACTGTTCGCTCATGAGATTTGAAGCGAATGCCAGGACGATATTGGATCGACCGCTTTTGAGAGCGCTCGCATGGGGATTTACACTGTAGCCGGTTTCTTCAACCGCGCGCTGTATCCTCAGGCGTTTGTCGGGGCTGACCATCTCGGGATTCCGCAGCGCCCTTGAAACAGTGATCGGTGCGACCTCGGCCAGTCGCGCGACGTCGCCGATCGATGCGCGCCCCGGCTGCCCCTTGCCCTCGACATCGAACGGGACAGGTTTTGGCGCGCCCGTGCCGGCGATGCGTACGACTTCGTCGTAAACGAAGGTGGCTTTGTCGTCTTCGCGCTCAATCTCCATCCGTTTCCTTGCCTCCTGCCAGCACTGATCTCTAGTCCGGGCCCCGCTCGCAGGCAACCGCCTGACCTCCATCGCCGGAAAGGCAATCAGGTCGGGCAAGCCGCCAAAGCGCAAGCCAAAATTCGTCATACTATGGTAACGTTATCATTGACACGGGTTTTCCGAATGGTAACGTTACCATAAGCGGCGCCTGTACGGCTTATACATGCGATGCCGCCTCAAAAAGGGGAACGAAATGAAAAATCTTACCAACAAATCCAACACAACACTGCGCCGCCTCCTTGCTGCCGCGGCGACTGCGACCATTCTTGTCGCTGCATCGTTCAGCAGCGCGTCTGCAGCATCGAGCTGCGTCAAGGGCGACCGCAAGGCGCCCTACACCATCGGCTGGGCGAACATCTATTCGGTGCCGACCTGGATGAAGCAGACCGAGGGCACCATCGCCTCGGAAGCGGAAGAACTCAAGAAGTCAGGCCTGGTCAAGAATTTGATGATCACCGACGCCCAGGGGAATGCACAGACCCAGATCCAGCAGATCCAGTCGATGATCGACGCCAATGTGGATGCCATCGTGGTCATTGCCGGCTCTTCCAATGCGCTCGACCGCGTCATCTCCGATGCCTGCGACAAGGGCATCGCCGTCGTGAATTTCGACAGCCTCGTCAACACGGACAAGGTGACGGCAAAGATCAACACAGATTCCAACGAATGGGGCGCTTCTGCCGCGAAATGGCTGGTCGGCCAGCTTGGCGGCAAGGGCAAGATCATCGTTATGAACGGTCCGGCAGGTATCTCGGTCTCCGACGATCGGCGCAAGGGCGCGCAGCCGGTTCTCGACGCCAACAAAGGCATCGAGGTCATCACCGAGACGAACACCGAATACAATGTCGCACCGGCCCAGGAAGCCATGACCAGCCTGCTCTTTGCCAATCAGGAGATCGACGGGATATTGTCTCTCGGCGGCGCCTTGTCGGCCGGCTCCGTTCTCGCCTTCGATCGCCAAGGTCGCGATCAGGTTCCCATCACGGGCGAGAATGCACGCCAGTTTCTTGAGCTCTGGAAGGAAAAGGGTCTGAAGGGTTGGGCCACCATGCAGCCGAACTGGCTGGGCGCGCTCTCGGTCTACACGGCGGTGCAGGCCCTCCAGGGAAAGACCGTTCCGGCCTTCATTAAGGTTCCGTTGCCGGTAATCGACAACGGCTCCGTGGACAGCTATCTCGCCCGCGCCAAGGACTTCCCCGCCGACGGATATATCTATTCGAACTACGACAAGGCGCTGTTCGACAAGCTCCTCGCACAGTGAGTGGAAGCCATGTTGGACCTCGTGAGCCGGCAGGAGAGAACATCGTGACCGCTGGACAGACGGTGCTGGAGGCGCGCGGAGTTTTCAAGGGGTTTTTCGGCAATCCAGTTCTGAAGGGCGTCGACATCGCCCTTATGCCGGGCCGGGTCCATGCCCTGCTGGGCGAGAATGGTGCCGGGAAGTCCACGCTTATCAATCTCCTGTCCGGCGCGCTGGCGCCGGATCAGGGTACCATCGCGATTGATGGGAAGGCCGTTGCACGGCTTTCGCCATCTTTGGCGAGAACTGCTGGCATCGGTGTCGTGCAGCAGGAACTCAGCCTTACCAGTCAGCTGTCGATCGCCGAAAATATCGGGCTCGGCGCCTATCCGCGGCGATTTGGCCTGATCGACTACCGCGCTCTTGCCCGCGGCGTGGGGCATGTCTGCGATCTGGTCGGAATAACCGAACCCCTCGACACGCCGGTCTCGGACCTGTCGCTCGGGCGGCGCCAGATGGTGGAGATCGCCAAGGCGCTGTTTGCAAAGCCCCGCGTGCTGATCCTCGACGAGCCGACATCATCCTTGTCGGCCCACGAGGCAGGCGTGCTCGCCAACCTGGTCTTCACGCTGCGGGACGGGGGCGTGGCGGTGCTTTACATTTCTCATCGGCTGAACGAGGTGCGTGCCCTCTGCTCCCATGTCACGGTGTTGAAGGACGGGGGCATTACCGCCGACAGGTCGCTTTCCGGCATCGATGGAGAAGGCTTGGTACGGCTGATGGTCGGCCGTGAGACTGGCGCTCTCTTTCCACCTCGCCCGGCGGCGGTGTCGGGTGCGCTTCGCCTGCGGGCAGACGGCTTTGCGGCCGGCATGGTGCGCGATGCCAACATTTCAGCGCGCACTGGTGAGATCCTCGGGATCGGCGGGCTAGTCGGGCAGGGGCAGGAAGATCTTCTCCTCGGTCTGTACGGTGCCATTCCCGCGAAAGCGAAAGAGGCAGAGATCGACGGCAGGTCCGGCCTCCCGAAAGATGTCGCCGCCGCCAATGCGGCTGGCATCGTCTACGTTCCAGCCGACCGGAAGCATGAAGGTCTTGTTTTACAGCATTCGATCGCCTCGAATATCATCCTTCCTTCTCTGGCACGACTGGCGCGTGGTGGCCTGCGCAACCGGCGCGCAGAAGCCGATCTTATCGGCGATCTCGCGAGTCAGCTCATGATCAAGGGGGACGTGGCCCGGCCGGTCCAGGCCCTATCCGGCGGAAACCAACAAAAAGTCGCGCTGGCGAAGTGGCTGCCGCTCGATCCGAGCGTCCTCCTTCTCAACGACCCGACGCGCGGCGTGGACATCGAGACCAAGCGGGAAATCTATCTGATGCTGCGCCGCTTTGCGGCGGAGGGGCGTCTCGTGATCCTGGCAAGTTCGGATACGCCGGAACTCGTCCATCTCTGCGACCGCGTCTTGGTTCTGCGCGAAGGCCGGATCGTCGTCGAACTGCAGGGCGATGCCATTACCGAGGAAGCCATCGTCGGCGCCGCAATGGCGGTCGAGGAAAGCGGCGACGCGAAACTCGTGCAAGAAGAGGCCATTCCATGACCCCTGCATCATCGTCAAGCCTCTACGGCGCCGTGCAGCGACAGCGAAATCGCGGCCTTTTCGGATTGTACATCGTCGTGGCAGCCTTCCTCTTGCTCTATGCCGTGCTCTTTCCCGGCATCATGTCGATCGGGGGCTTCTCCAAGTTCACGCAGAACTGGTTTCCCTTGGCGCTGGTCACCATGGCGCAAGCCCTGCTGATGTTAAACGGGGGCATCACCCTTGCCATCGGTCCGCTGGTAAGCCTTGGCGCGGTAGTTGCCGCGACGACCATGGGCGGCTTTCTCGGTGCCACCGGCGGCATTTTGGCGGTCGCCGTCGCCGGCCTTTGCATCGGGGCTGCCACAGGGTCGATCGTTGCACTTCTTCGGCTCCCGGCGATCATCGTGACGCTCGCCGGCTCCTTCATCATCACCGGCGTCGCGCTGCTCCTGTTGCCTCGGCCGGGTGGCTTCGTGCCTGAATGGCTCTCCACGGCGCTGGCCGGTCACACGCCGGTCGCCTTCCTGTTTCTGCTGCTGATCCTCGGGTTCTGGAAAATCTTTCTCGCGACGCCCCTCGGCCTCGGGATCTATGCCGCCGGCGACAATCCGGTTGGAGCCTTTCGGTCTGGCGTGCCGATCGAGCGGGTGAAGATCATTGCCTTTGCGCTGTCCGGCCTGCTGGCAACGCTCGCAGGGCTGTTCGTGGCTGCCCAGACCGGTTCAGGCGATCCGATCATCGGCGCACCCTTCACGCTCAACTCGATTGCGGCGGCCGTTCTCGGCGGTGTCGGTTTTCTCGGCGGCCGGGGGACGATGCGGGGAGCGGTCTGCGGCAGCCTACTGTTGTCGGTGATGATCAACGTTATGTTTTTCCTCGGCTTTCCTCCCGTTGCGCAATATGTCGCCCAAGGGCTTATCATCGTCGGAGCCGTGGCCATTCCGGAGCTTCTCGGACGGTGGAGGGCCGCGTGATGAGATTGTTCAAATCGCTCTTTAGCAATCCGCCGCTCCTCACCTTCGTTCTCGTTGTGCTGGTATGGCTCGTGGCGGGCCTCACGCTACACGGCTTCGCTGCCTATGGGCATTTGCGCTACCTGCTGGAACTGGCAGCAGTTATCGGCATAGCCGCCGCCGGCCAGACGCTGGTGATCCTCATGGGTGGCATCGACCTTTCGGTCGGCGCCGTGATCACCGTCACGGCAATCCTGCTGCCGTTTCTGTCGCCAGACTGGGATCCGACGGGTTTGGTCGGCGTCGTCCTGGCACTCGTGATTGCAATCAGCGTCGGTCTTCTCAACGGAGCAGGCGCCTCCGTTCTCCGGGTTCCGCCGATCATCATGACGCTCGCCATGGCGACCTTCCTGCAGGGCGTCCTGGTCCTTGTCGCGGGCGGCAGCGCCGTGACGGTGCAGAACCCGGCCGTCGTCATGCTGGGACAAGCGCGCCCACTCGGTATTCCGGCTGGTGTGCTCCTCTGGATCGTCGTGTCGGTCAGCGTGCTGGTGCTGATCCACCGCATGCCGATCGGTGCCCGGTTCCTCGCGCTCGGCGCCAATCCGCTGGCTGCCCGCCTCTCGGGCGTCAGCATGACACGCAACACCCTCATTCTATATGCGCTGTCCGGCTTTTTCGCCGGGCTCGCCGGCATCCTTCTCCTCGGGATGAACCGGCAGGGCTATGTCGGCATCGGCGATCCCTACCTGCTCACCTCCATCGCAGCAGTAGTGCTCGGCGGCACGTCCATCCTCGGCGGCCGGGGCACCTATGCAGGAACCATTCCAGGGGCAATC